>NZ_BAABLK010000022.1:0-347372 GCF_039544305.1 Paeniglutamicibacter antarcticus | reverse complement strand
CAACACCGAACCCTGGGCCTGCATCACGGCAAGGGCCGTGTGGTTCTCCGAGGCGATCATCTCCAGGCCGCGCTGCTGGCGAGCCAGTTCCGCGTCGATACGCTCCGCGATCTCCGGATCAAGGGTCCCGATGTCCTGCGTTAGCGACGCAGGAGCAAGGGATTCATACACTGGGCTCACGCTACATCGCCGCCATTGGCCGAGGCGTAGTCCGCTGCCGAGAGCAACGGGCCTTCCTCGGAGACCTCGACGGTGAAGAGCCAGCCGGCGCCGTATGGATCCTCGTTCAGGATCGCCGGGTTGTCGATGGTCTCCTGGTTGACCTCCAGGATGGTGCCGGTGACCGGTGCGTACAGGTCCGAAACCGACTTGGTCGATTCGACCTCTCCGCAGGTCTCCCCGGCGGTGACGTTATCCCCTACCTCGGGCAAATCGACGTACACGACATCGCCCAGTGCGTCGGCCGCAACCTGGGTGATGCCGACCTTGGTCGGGGTCGAGCTATCGACCCATTCGTGCTCGGCCGAGTAACGAAGGGAGGCAAGAACCTTGCTCATGGGGGTGTTTCCTCTCAAAGAATTTTTGGGTACTGAAGTTAGCCGGTCATCGGTGCTGGTCCCTTTCGGGCACCACCACCGACAACGTTACTTGGCTCGGGTATAGAACGGCAGTGCGACGACTTCGAAGGCCTCTGGCTTGCCGCGCAGGTCGACATCGAGCTTGGTGCCGACCTCTGTGAAGCCGGGCTCGACGTAAGCCAGCGCCACCGGGTAGCCCAGCGACGGGGAGGGCTGTCCGGAGGTGACGACGCCAACTTGTGCGCCGTCACTGGATACCGGGTAGCCGCCGCGGCCGGCGCGACGCCCCAGGCCCTTGAGCCCCACGAGTACGCGCTTGGCGCCTTCGGCCTTGATGGCTTCCAGTGCCTTGCGCCCGGTGAAGTCTTCTTCCTTCTTGAAGGAGACGATTGGCCCAAGGTTGGCCTCGAAGGGGTTGCCTTCCTCGGAGAGCTCGTTGCCGTACAGCGGCATGCCGGCTTCCAGGCGCAGCGAGTCCCGGCAGGCCAGACCCGCGGGGACCAACCCGTGGTCGGCGCCGGCAGCCATCAGTGCGTCCCAGAGTGCCGGCGCCTGCTCGTTAGGCAGGTACAGCTCGAAGCCGTCCTCGCCGGTGTAGCCGGTGCGGGCCAGCAGCACATCGTGGCCAGCCACGGTGGCATCGTCGGCGGCGTAGTACTTCATGTCGCTGATCAGCGCCTTGGTCGAATCGTCCACCAAGGCGTGCAGGATGGCCACTGAGGCCGGGCCCTGAACCGCGATCAACGAGGTCTCGGGCGAGGCATCGGTGACGGTGGCATCAAAGCCCGCTGCCCGTTCGGCCAGGGCGGCGGCTACCGCCGCGGCGTTTCCCGCGTTGGGCACCACCAGGAACTTTTCATCCCCGCGGCGGTAGGTGATCAAGTCATCGATGATGCCGCCTGCTTCGTTGCAGATGACCGAGTACTTGGCCCGGCCCACGGCCATCACTGCCATGTTCCCGGCCAGCGCGGAGTTCAGGAATTTCGCCGCTTCGGGCCCTTCGACCCAGACCTCGCCCATGTGGGAAAGGTCGAACAGGCCTGCGGTGGCACGTACCGCCTTGTGCTCGGCCAGTTCCGAACCGTACTTCAGCGGCATGTCCCAGCCGCCAAAGTCGGTGAAGGAGGCACCGAGTTCGGCATGCTTGGCATGCAGGGAGGTTTTCTTCGGGTCGCTCATCAAGCTACCTTTCGCGAGGCAAAAAACGAGTATCTGGACTTAGTTTTCGAAGGCTTCCGGGGGCGGGCAGGAGCAGATCAGGTTCCTATCCCCGCCTGCGCCATCGACGCGTCCCACTGCCGGGAAGTACTTGTCAACGCGCAACGCGGATACCGGGAAGGCTGCCTGCTCGACGGTGTACTTGCGATCCCATGCGGTGTTGACCACTGCTGCCACGGTGTGGGGGGCATTACGCAGCGGGGATTCAGCGATCTCGAAGTCACCGGCAAGCACCTGCTCCATCTCACCGCGGATGGCGACCATGGCCTCGATGAAGCGTTCGATCTCACCCAGGTCCTCGGACTCGGTCGGCTCCACCATCAGGGTGCCGGAGACCGGGAAGGACAAGGTCGGTGCGTGGAAACCGAAGTCGATCAGGCGCTTGGCCACGTCCTCGGCGGTGACCCCGGTCTTGTTGGTCAACTCGCGCAAATCCAGAATGCACTCGTGGGCGACGAGGCCCTTGTTGCCGGTGTACAGGATCGGGAAGTGCTCGGTGAGCCTTGAAGCGATGTAGTTCGCGTTCAGGATCGCGATCTTGGAGGCTTGAGCCAGTCCCTCGCCGCCCATCATCGCGATGTAGGCCCAGGAGATCGGCAGCACGCCGGCGGAGCCGAACATGGTAGAGACCACCGGGACGCCGTCGCGCATCGAGTAGGTGCCCGAGGCATCCCCGGGAAGGAACGGCACCAGGTGCTCGGCAACGCCGATCGGACCCACGCCCGGTCCGCCGCCGCCGTGCGGGATGCAGAAGGTCTTGTGCAGGTTCAGGTGGCTGACGTCCCCGCCGAACTTGCCCGGCTGTGCCAGTCCGACGATCGCGTTCATGTTGGCGCCGTCAATGTAGACCTGGCCTCCGGCGGCGTGCACCTTGTCGCAGACCTCGCGCACATCGGCGTCGTAGACACCGTGCGTGGAGGGGTAGGTGATCATGATCGCCGAGAGGGTGTCCTTGTTGGCCTCGATCTTTGCATCGAGGTCACCGGCATCAATGGATCCGTCCGCCGCGGTCTTCACCACGATGACCCGCATGCCGGCTAGCACTGCCGAGGCGGCGTTGGTGCCGTGTGCGGAGGCGGGGATCAGGCAGAGGTCGCGCTGGTCATCGCCGTTGGAGCGGTGGTAGTCGCGGATCGCCAGCAGGCCGGCGTACTCGCCCTGCGAACCGGCGTTGGGCTGGATAGAGACACCGGCGTACCCGGTGATCTCGGTCAGCCGGGCTTCCAGGTCGGTGATCAATTCGCGCCAGCCGGCGGTCTGGTGTGCCGGGGCGTAGGGGTGGATGGAGGCGAACTCGGGCCAGGAGATGGATTCCATCTCGGCGGCGGAGTTCAGCTTCATGGTGCACGAGCCCAGCGGGATCATGGTGCGGTCCAACGCCAGGTCGCGGTCCGAGAGGCGGCGCAGGTAGCGCATCATCTGGGTCTCGGACTTGATGGTGTTGAAGATCGGGTGGCTCAGGTAGTCGCTGGTGCGCTTCAGTTCCGAGGGCAGTTCGAAGCCCTTGGCGCCAAGTTCGGCTCCCTTGATGCCGAAGATGCCGGCGATCGTCGCGACGTGGGCGCTGGTAGTGGCCTCGTCGGTGGAGATGCCCACGGTGGTGGCATCTACGCGCCGCAGGTTGATGCCCGCGTCCTCGGCCTTGATGATGATCGTCTCGGCGTCGGCGACCTTGACCTGGACGGTGTCGAAGAACGCGTCGGTGACCAGTTCCATCCCGGCACCGCTCAGTGCGGTGGCGATGGTGCGTGCGTGGTTGTGGGTGCGCACCGCGATGCGCTTCAGGCCGGCCGGGCCGTGGTAGACCGCGTACATCGAGGCGGTGATCGCCAGCAACGCCTGGGCGGTGCAGATGTTCGAGGTGGCCTTCTCGCGGCGGATGTGCTGTTCGCGGGTCTGCAGTGCCAGGCGGTAGGCCGGGGTTCCGGCGTCGTCCTTGGACACGCCGACCAGTCGGCCGGGCAATGAACGCTCGAGACCCTTGCGCACCGAGATGTAGGCGGCGTGCGGACCACCGAAGAACAACGGGACGCCGAAGCGCTGGGTGTTGCCTACGGCGATGTCCGCACCCTGCTCGCCGGGAGCGGTGATCATGGTCAGTGCCAGGATGTCTGCGGCGACGGTGACCATTGCACCGCGCTCCTTGGCGGCGGCGATGACCGCGGTGTGGTCCACCAGGGCACCGTTGTTCCCTGGCTGCTGCAGCACGATGCCGGAGATTTCTCCCTCGGGCAGGCCGGAAGAGAGGTCTGCGACCTCGATCTCGAAGTCCAGGGCATCTGCGCGGCCCTTGACCACGGCGATGGTCTGCGGGAAGAGGTTGGAGTCAAGCACCGTCTTGGCGGTGGCCTTGGCCTTGTTGGAGCGGCGCATCAGCAGCACGGCCTCGGCGACGGCTGAGGCTTCATCAAGCAACGAGGCGTTGGCGATCGGCAGGGCGGTGAGGTCCATGACCATGGTCTGGAAGTTCAGCAGTGCCTCGAGGCGGCCCTGGGAGATCTCGGGCTGGTACGGGGTGTAAGCGGTGTACCAGGCCGGGTTCTCAAGGATGTTGCGCAGGATCACCGGCGGGGTGTGGGTGTCGGAGAAGCCTTGGCCGATCATCTGGGTCTTCATCACGTTCTTGTTCGCCAGCAGGCGCAGGTCCGCAAGGATCTCTGCTTCGGTGCGGCCTTCGGGAAGATCAAGCGGATCGGACATGCGGATGTCGGCGGGGACCGCCATGTTGACGAATTCGTCGAGAGAGGAATAGCCAAGCTGGGCCAGCATGGTGTCGATGTCGTTGCCCTGCGGGCCAATGTGGCGGGCGACGAACTCAGCGGACGGGGTCAATGTCATGGGGAACTCCATTGGGTCATCGGCGTGCTGCCACACCGAACGAGCTGCAAGTTCCTCCCCGACCCTGTTGCTGTGACCTGAGAGTTTCCGCTACGCGCCGGCCTTATAGAGGTCGGCACGTGCTTGCACCTTCGGTGAGCAGCACCGCCAATCAGGCGATATTGCTTCTTTCCAGAGTTGCCTCTTCGCGGCGGTACGGGGGCCTGAGAGTTTCCCGGGGAGGAATTGCTCCTACGGCGCCCGACCAACTTACGTTGAACGGGACTCTCCCGCCGCATGTCAGTGGCTGTGCGCTCTCACGAGGCACGCCTCCCATCCTACCGGCGATGCGTGAGGCAAACAACACCGACTTCCCGCCGACGGCCGTGGCCGCCGAATCCCTAGTCGTCCTCCCCCGGTGCGATGTCACAATCCGCCCTGGCCTCGAACTCTCCGACCGCCTCGGTCCGGTACGGGATTCCCCACTGGTTCCGGTACCTAACACGGATCGTGTCAAGGGAGGACGCCTGGTCCGGGTCCACCGGCACGATCACCAGGATCACCGATTCCGCCGGTTCGTCGCCTAGGTCTGCTGGCAGGCTGACCCGTTGCTTCCACGCCCACCCCTCCGTTGAGAGGTCATCGTTCATCGGATAGTTGTAATAGCCGGTCTCGGTGCTGCTGCGTTGGACCCCGGTCCCGAGAAGCTCGAAGTTCACCGGATTGATCATCGTCATGGATTCCACTACGAGGTACTGCCCGGGCTTCAGGATAATCCGTGGCATGACCAAGGTTCCCGGGGAGGAATACGCAAATGCGTTGCCCCTGCAGGTGAGGCCGTTCGCTCCGTGGGCACCGCTGACCGGGTCCAGCACCCGGTATCCGGCCCACCCCGTGGTGGCCAGCACCACCACGAATGCGCCAATGGCGGCAGGTGCGTGCCAGCGCCTGCGGGCATTGCCGCCGGGTGGCTGGGTGTCGGTTTCCTCCATGGGCCCTGACCCTCCCAAGATCGGTGCCAAAAGCAGGTGCACCGTGGATGTATGGGCTGATCCTATCCCGGGTCGCGGGGTCCCGCCTCTGGCAGCGCACCCGGTTAGGCCACAGGACCGCTAAACGATCCCTGAACTTCCGAGCCAGGAACCGATCGCGAACGTGAGCGCAAGCGCCGCCGCACCTCCGATAAGTACACGCACCGTCGGGCGGAGCATCGGGGCCCCGCCAAGCCTTGCGCCCAGTGCGCCGGTTGCACCCAGTGCGAGCATGACGGCGATGAAGGTCACCGGGATCTTCAGCGGTCCGGGCAAGAACACTGCCGTGGCAAAGGGCAGCGCAGCGCCCACCGTAAAGGCAACCGCCGAAGCGGAGGCCGCATGCCACGGACTCAGCACCTCGTCTTCGTCGAGCTGCAGCTCGACGTCCAGGTGCGCTGCCAGTGCATCGTGCTCGGTCAGCTCCCGGGCCACCAGCGCCGCGGTTTCCGGACTCAACCCCTTGGCCTGGTAGAGACCGGTGAGTTCGGCTAACTCCTCGGCAGGCATTTCCGCCAGTTCACGGCGTTCCTTCTCGATGAGCGCCTTCTGCGAGTCCGACGAGCTTGACACCGAGACATACTCTCCCAGCGCCATGGAAACGGCACCGCCGATCAACGCGGCCGCCCCGGCGATGAGAACCGGCGAGGTCTCGGAGGTGGCACCGGCAACGCCAACAACCACGGCGGCAACCGAAACGATCCCGTCATTGGCTCCCAGCACCCCGGCGCGCAACCAGTTCAGCTTCGCGGCTATTCCTTGGTTGTGCGGCTCGTGATCGTGTTGTCCTGGCTGCTTTTGTTGCTCGTCCATGGTCATTAGCAAAGCATCCTGGCCGGCGCTAGGCCGGCACCGACGCGCACTCTTGGCCTCGGCGACGGCAGGGGTTTATGGGTTTTGTGCCGCCTCGAGCGACACATAGTGTGGGAAGCGGGCGCTGAGATCATCTCCGGACGAGGTCCCGGTGAGCCGGCGCTTGACCCACGGCATGAGGTGTTCCTTGGCCCAGGCTGCGTCCTCGCGCAGCTTCTGGCTGCGCGAGACCTGGGCCTCGGCGGGAAGTTCGGGCACCTTGATGCGGGTCTGGTGTTCGAGCACCTCGAGCACCTTTGAGGCCATCAAGGTGTGTCCGGCGGAGTTCATGTGCAGGCGGTCGCTGGACCAGTAGCGCCAGTCTTGGAATTCGCGCCATCTCCAGTAGTCGGCAACCGTTGCCCCTGCCTCGTCAGCAATCTCGCGCACCGCCTCGTTGTAGATCGCGGTGCGCCCCCGGGTGCTGGAAAAGATCCCGGACCCGCCCGTGTCGAATCCAGTGAACAGCAGCAACGTCGCCCCGGTGTCGGCGAGCGCGAGCGCCATCTTGCGGTAGCCAACCATCAACGTGTCGATGTCTATCCTAGGTCGCAGGATGTCGTTGGCCCCCATATACAAGGTGGCAAGCGTCGGTTTGAGCTCTAGCGCTGGCGAAAGTTGTTGGGAGACTACCTGGCCGGTCTTCTTGCCCCTGATTGCCAGGTTCGCATACCCCCAGCCGGGGTCGGCGCACAGCTGCTCGGCCACACGGTCGGCCCAGCCACGCACCTGGTTGGGGCGCGCAACATCCACGTCACCCATGCCCTCGGTGAAAGAGTCGCCCAATGCCAGAAACCGATTCGAGAATTCCACGGCTCCAGCCTAGCCGCACCCGGGGCTCTCTGCAGCCTGGCCCACGCATGGCCTGGGTTCACGGGTTGCACAGTGCGGCCACACAGCGTGCGCCTAGCCAAGGCGCGCACGCTGGAAAATATGAAGACCACACAACGCCGCGCAACCCACCACGCCACCGCGCGCACCACCAGGAAGGTCATCGACCACGGAGCCGAACCCGCCAGTTCACCCCAACCCGCAGCCGAAACGGCTCCGGTCACCGATCCTGTCCTGCCTGTGGGTCCGAACACTTACGAGGTGCGCCTTGACATCGTGTCCACTCTCCAATCCACAGACCCCGCCCAGATCCCCTGGCTAGCCGAGATCCGCGGGCAACAGAACCTTAACGACACCTTTTCCGAAGTCATCTAGGTTTGGGCTACCCGGGGTGTCTTGCGAATAGCAAAATTTCCGGCGTTGGCGTCAGACAATAGATCGGCTATCCCTGCGCGAGGGCGAGTTCATCGGCCCCAGCTATCGGGGCACTGTTCCGTATTTGGGGCCTTATCCGGAATGACAAGCGGACGGGGCAAACGAAACAGTCGACACTCAACATCTCCAACGGAGCAGGTCAGAGTCGATGCTGTCCAGTCACGGACCGGCTTACGGGACTGTGACACCAGGCGGGTGTTGACGATCTCAGATGCGGAGCAGGTCAGAGATAATAGGACATGCCACTCCCACACGACATCGTAAAATTTCACGAGCCGCCCGTTCCCGAAGGCCAATCACCCTACGTTCCTGGCGCCGGGCCATCGCTGCAACTCGAGATAGCCGAATGGAATGACGCGTGGCCGGGGCAGTTCCAATTGCTCGCCCAGAAGATCGAGGAGGCTCTGGGCTGGCGTGCGTTGGTCATCGAACATGTTGGTTCGACTTCCGTTCCGGACCTTCCAGCGAAACCTATTATCGACATTGATCTGATCGTTGCAGACCCAAATGATGAGGCAGCATACGTTCCTGCCCTTGAGCGTGCAGGTTTCGAACTCAGGGTTCGGGAACCTTGGTGGTTTGGTCATCGTGTCCTGCGCTACTCGGAGCCAGCCTGCCATCTACATGTTTTCGGTTATGACAGTCCCGAGGTCATTAAGCATCGAATCTTCCGCGACTGGCTTCGCACTAACACTGACGATCGTGTTTTGTACGCAGATACCAAGCGTGAAGCGGCAGCTTTATCACGGGCCGCTGGCGAGCACTCCATGCAGTACAACGCACGCAAGGAAATTGTCATCAAAAAGATCTACCGTCGGGCGTTCATCGCCACGGGCCTACTCAAAGACTAAGAAATTCACGATGGGCCACGCAGTCCCGTATGAGGTGCCGCCCACGAGCATAGGTTCGCAGTGCAGACGACTTTGGACAACCAGTGCAGTCGCTTTCGGAAGAACGATACTTCCGGAGACGTTCTTACCCGTTGGTACCTGCCGCCGAGATAAACGGTTTGCAATATCGGGCTCCCGCTGTAAAAGCCAAGAAGAGGACTCCCAACGCTCCCATGATCCAGATGTTGCCCTGACCGTCCGAACTGAACAGTAACGGGACCAGCAGCATCAGCACTGCACCGGACAATCCCATCCCTATGATGCACGCCACCATCAATGAGCTCTTCTTCATCACGTCTCCTTACTCTCGCCACTTGCGAAGTAGCCTGAAAGCCACTTTCGAGGCACCAATGACCCCAGCGTAGGCAGCAATTGGGGAGTCATTCAAGGAGCTGCGTGTAATCCGTCTCGTGGGCGTTCGGTGCTATTGATCAGGACGAACCGCTCAATCGCGTCCTGCAGTTCTTGATCGGTGTCCGCGAGGGGTTCCCGTTTCGGTGAACGGGTCCAGGATTTCCTTGCTGCGATCTAAGAATGCCAGCGCACGACTACACGTCCACCGAGCATTAGTTGACAGCTGACAATCCGGTGGAGCCCGTTCACTTGCATACGTGAACCTTTTTGAGCGTGGTGGACACTACTAGTTATGAACCAATCAAGTGAGAGCGACCAAGACCTGTGGGACGGCTGCGCCGCCGGACGGGCCAACGCATTCGGCGTCCTCTTTGATCGGCACGCCGATTCCGTGTTCCGCTTTTGTCTCAGCGCCTGCGGTTCCTGGCACGACGCAGAAGAACTAGTCTCCATTGCTTTCATGGAGGCCTGGCGAAAACGGGGAACCATCCACCTCCAGCACGACTCACTTTTGCCTTGGCTCTTGGGAGTTGCAGCGAAGGCCAACCTCAACCGGAACCGGACCAGCAGGCGACATCGGGCACTGCTTGAAAAATTGCCTCGGGATGAAGCCACGACGGCCTTTGAAACCGATTCGGCAGCGCGGCTCGACGCCGAGGAATTCTCCAACGATCTCCTCGACGGTGCCGCACTCAGCAAAGAGGAACGCTCCGCGGTCGTGTTGTGCCTGATGTATGACTTCACTTATGCCGATGCGTCCAGTGCCCTCAAGGTCCCTGTAGGAACGATCCGATCCAGGCTGAACCGAGCAAAGAAGAAGCTTCGCGCTACCGCCGGCACACCCGAGCACAACCTGAGTCTCTCACCAGAATCGAGCCTGCTATGAAAACCGAACCGCGCTTCTCCGCCGCCCGTCGCGCTCAAACCCGTTTTGCTTTGGTCGATGAAATCTCCAGCGCCCAAACCACAAAACCCAAACACCGCAAACCCATTGTTCTGTCCGCTGCAGGGGCACTGGTCTTTGCCGTAACCGGTTCCGCCTATTACATCGCCAGCAAACCCGTTGAGGACAAACGAGAAATCCACTGCTACTACAACGCAGATCTTAAAGCCTCACAGAACGTTCCCGGTAAGGCGCAGGGGGATCCCGGTTATCTGCTTGGGCCTTTCATGGCCACGGGGTATGAGGTCAAGCCTGGCGAGTCAGATCAAGTCGATGACGCTATAGCCCTATGCGGTCAATATTGGGATATGGGGATGATGGACCCAGAGGGCATCACCAGCCATCTTGTCCCTGAAGGCTTCACCCAACCACTTCCTGCACAGCCTGGCAGCGGTACCCACACCGATGAAAACGGCCAGCCCTTCACCCCCGCCGAAGAAACCGGGATTGGCCCCGGTCACTATGTACCGGAGCTGAATTCTTGCGTCGTGGACGACACAGTGGCGGTCATTCCCGGAGACGAGAATGTATGTGCAAAGCTTCAGATCCCTTCCCTCCAAAAGTGAACCGATAATCCGAGCGGGGCACTGTCGGTCAGGCTCACTAGAATTCAACCCAGCCTTGGAGAAGCGGTGAAACTGCCTGTGGCGTACGAGCGATGTCCCGCAGAACGTTCCTCTCCGGAACGTCAGTGCCACAAAGTCCCAGAACCTCGGTTTCGAGCCCAGCGGAACCGAATGCCGACCGTCTTACGGGACGGTTTCAGACGACTGGTCAAAGATCCTCACTTTGAACGAAATGATCCATCATTCCATTCTGGAATGAGTTCCGGCAGCATCCATTTGGTTAATGTGATTTAGTAGTGATTTAGCCGACAGGCATCCGTAAAATTCAGTGTTAATGTGTTTGCGGCGGTGGAGGAGAAAAGATGAGTGAAGGTTCGTTTGAGGCCCTGCGGTCGTTGATGGCCGCTGCGCGCTCCAGTCGACACCACCGTGAGTTTTCCGCGGTGGTGGAGATCGTGGAAGCCGAGGGGAAACCGGAAAAAGGCAAGGTTGCGGTTGACCACCAAAGCGGTTCGTGGGAGTTCGTGGCGTCGGGTAATCGAAAGTTCTTCTATACGCGCGAAGAGGGAAACTGCTTCCGCCACAGGGGGCAAACTGAGCGAGGGGGAAACGACCCCTTCAAGAGACATCGGGCCGTCGAGCTGTTCTTTCCTCTGGAGATGCCGATATGGGGCGCGGAATGGGATCTGTACCGACTTGAATCAATCAGGGATTACGGCGATGTCATCCGGGTGGATCTGGTGGATCAGGAGTCCGAAGACATCACCGCCCATGCGATATTCGACAAGGAGGCAGGGATTTTCATCGAATTTTCTGCTTATTGGGAAAAACGCACGGTGACGGAGCTGTTGTACGGTCCCCAGCGGTGAACGTTTCTTGGGAATTGTCCCAGTAGCCGTTCCACTCCGGAACACTAGCGCTATAAAGCCTTGAAGCCTGGATTTTGAGTCAAGTGGCCCCACCTGTCGACCCGCAATCGGAACGCTTAAAAACGATAGTGCTTGTGCCATGAACCGCCAAGGAATGTTCCCCCAAACATTAGATCTTCATACCGCCAATCACTAGACAAGAGATATCCGTTTCCGCAGATTCGAACTGCTGAACCAATTTCAGCAAACGATGTTTTCGGCTGCTCCTCCGCGACCAGCCTTCTCAAGAAATTCAACTGCGAGTAGGTAGGCTAATCTGATGAATCCCCTGGAACCAAACGCATACGAGATAATCCTTTACGTCGTCGGCGCCACCTTCGTGATACTCCTTCTCTGGGTACTCATCAAGGTTGGTAAATATGTTTCTAAGCGTTCAAAGATGCCGGAGACGATTTCGTCGAGCACAACGGATGAAGAATCCGACGCATAGTCGTTCCCTGTTGCGGTTCCCCAAGTGGAAATGGGGTCCCCATGTAGCTTTTTTGATTCTCCGGATAGCCGCCTTCGAAGGACCGCAGAGTGTCGATCCTTCTGGAATGTTCGATATCCTTCCACCATGATCGAGCTTCCAGCCCCACCGTCTCTAGCAACCCCATCCACACAAGTCCAGACGTCATACCTGATCGGCGAGCAGGCCGACATGCTGCACCGGGGATCTAATACGGAATGGCTTCGAGCAGCGAGTCTGGATTTTGATAGTTATGTCGAGGAACGAGTGGGCGTACGAGAACGCTGGGGCGTTCCGTCCGAGCTGTTCTGGTTTACTTCCCATGAGTACTACATCGGTTCTCTGGTCATTCGTCACACCCTGACCGAAGACGAAGGGGGTGGCCACATTGGCTACCACGTCGTCTACCCGTGGCAACGCCAAGGACACGCAAGCCAGATGCTCCGGTCCGCACTGGTGAAGTGCAGAGCGCTTGCCATCGACCGAGCTCTCCTCACCGTCGCGCCGGACAACCTTGCATCACTCAGCGTGGTGCGACGAAACGGCGGGGTCCCCGATGGGACTAACCACGAAGGTGATATCCGTTTCTGGATAGATACATCAGTCGCCAATTGATCGTGGCGCCCGATGGATCCTGCTTGAAGGCTGTTGCCGAGTTTAACCTGGTGGCTCCCTCGCTGAAGGTTCCTCACGTGGGGCAATCCAGGCTAGCCACTGCCGGACGCCCTGCCACAGTACTACTCCGCATCCGGCGTCAACGCTTTGGGCCAAGTCAGCACGCAACGATAGGGTTCTTCTTGTGAGCCTGGCGGCTTCAAAGCCGCCGCCAATCACCAGGAGAGAAACGCAATGACACACCAGACAGAGGCTGCGAACCTTAGATTCGAGGAACGCTTGCCCGGTTGGCAGCGTTGGACCGGTGCCCTCATCTTGGCCATCCTTGCGGTTATTCTCGTCGTCGTAGCTGCCATCGAATCACTTTGGGGATTCTATCTAGTTGCTGTGTCACTAATCCTTGCCGCCGCGTGGTGCTGGAGACTGGCACAGATCACGGTGGTAGTTGATGATCGAGCGGTTACTCTTACCGGTCCTGCTTGGAAACGGGTCATACCACGACAGGACGTGCATGAGGTTTCAGTTGCACCGGATAACGGCATGAACCTTGGCTTGGTGAACTGGCCCGTCACGACGCATGAGCACGGTTCCCTCACGAGAGTGAACATGGGCGGATCCGCCGCCGTGACCTTCTCGGATTCCGATGGCCACCGCTACCAGTTCGTGTTGTCCAACCGAGGAGATGCCGAGCTAATTGCGGAAGCGATCGCTGGCTAGTGCCCGCTTCACCATACGGAACGAACCATCAAGCATAGCGACGCCTTCCTTTATTTAGAGCAGCCCCGCAGAGCGTTCCACAGTGAGCATGCACGAACGCGTGCGGTGGGTTCCTGACATTTCGGGACGCGGTGGTTTTGTGGTCTCCCAGCCGGACCCATCGATGGCCCGACGCTGTTGCGTCCCCCGGGTTCGGTAAACCTTGGAAGCGGCACGATGATGGCCTAGAGCGCGTTGTGGACCACTGAGTCCTGCTTATCCAAAAAGCGCAAAATCCCTTTGAGCACCACCAGCCCAATGACGAAGCACACGAGAATGAAGACAGCTCCCACGACCAGACCTCCTGAGAGCTCCACCCCCATGATCCAAACCACGAAGAACGCCGGGAGGATCCCACCGATGGCTGCGCCTACGCCGCCGACCATCGCTTGCCGGTTCCCCCATGCTGCTGGCCGATTCCGGTCGAGGATGGACAGCGCGATAAACGAACCTGCTCCGGGGAAGAGTCCCAGAAACATCCCGCACACAGTGCCGTAAATAATAGGCATCGCTGCGTAACCCGCGGGGCCTCCCCAACCGGTGAATGCATCGGGATCGCCTGAACTGGCGAGGATATCGAACAGCACCAAAAGCCCGCCGCCAAGACCTCCCATGATGGCTCCTGCAAACAAGGCCAAAATGAGCATGGGGATGAACAACGTGGACGGTCTATGCGCAGGGACAGGAGTCATAAGCAAAGACTATGCATCATTTCAAGGCATTCCTGCATCAGCTTCAACAGGCGCGCCATCACTGGGGCATGTCGGTCAGAAACACGTCCAAGCTCGCGTATTGTGCCCCAGTTGCCTCAGCATGGGAAGAGTATGGAATCCCACCGCTCAAAGCATCCCGCTGAGCGTTCCTCAATCGGGTTCCTGGCAATTCGTGGGTTACCGCTTCTGGCCTGTTGCGGAACACTGCTGATATTCTGGGGCTGTGGCTGTGCTAGCCGGTAGGGGTGACAGAAGTGGTCTTCCGCCAAAGCGGTAAGAGAAAGGCTGGAAGTAGACCCCATGTGACCGCCACACCTTCCCGCTGCGGGCACGGAAGTGCCGTACAGGTGACCACCGATATTTATACGGTCGCATTTTGCAGTCTGACAAAACGTTATGGGAATGCAGCGTGTTCGCTGCGGTGCTCCGGCTCAGCCGGACGCCAACATGAAAAGAAAGGGCCCATCGTGACGACGGGCCCTTCAACACTTTCTATGCACCACGCTGCCTAATCGAATGGCGAACCATTGAACAGAGGACCGATCCCGTAGTGCACCTGTAGTCTACTACTCATGCCTGAAGGATTGCCACACGCCACTATTCCCACGCCAGATCAGGCCGTTGCATGGCTATCGCAACACCGGTACGACAAGTATCTGGCTACGGCGTCCGGTGACCACTTGTTGGCCTTGGAAATCTACGCATGGAACTCTGAACTATCGGCAGCGATCCTCCGTGACCTTGCCCATTTGGAGGTCGCGGTTCGCAACGCCCTTGACGCCGAGTTGGCACCTGCTTTTCCCGATTGGGCAACACAATCAGCACCTGTTTGGTTGCGCCTGGAAAACGGAACACAGCGAGTACGCCTCCGACAGCAGAGGCTAAACAACGACGGGTTGAAGCTGCTTCATAGCGCTCAACGCGATATCGGTGCCGCAGCTACCCACGGGATGGTCATGGCCAGACTGTCATTCAGCTTTTGGCAATTCCTGATCACACCAAGGGCACGAGAAAGTACACTCTGGACTCCTTATCTGCACAAGGCATTTCCACGCGGAACAGCCCGGGCCGATGTCGCAAAGTTTCTGGAGTCCGCGGTCAGCCTACGAAACCGACTGGCCCACCTCGAACCTGTCGCCAGCGCCTCAACCAGCGTCACGAGCCGTCTGGCGGATATGAATTCTCTTTTCATGCTCGTTTCACCAGAAGTTCATGACTGGATCACGGAGATCAGCGACGTTACCGAAATCATCAACCACGCGCCCGTCACCGGACTGATATCCACGAGCATCACGCAAACCCCATAGAACGGGCGGACAAATACTGTTCAGCGTGAAAGTTCCATCGCGCCCGCAGATTCCAGTTGCGCCAGTGGCAAACATTGGTTGCTGTCCCGTTCAAGGTTCCGCTAACGACACAGCGATACTTCATCGAGTACTAAAGCCCGCAATCTTCGGAATAAGCACCCATCGTGGGTCTGAACTGAGGCCTAAACCTGGGGCTTTTCGTGCTTCTCCCGAGAGGGCAAAGGGCGGTTGTGATTGATTACTTGCAGCTTTTCAGCATCAAATCCCGGCGATATACTCACGCAGACCCGGAATGGCGAAGTCAAGCAGTCCACGGCCTGCGGATTGTACGAGCCCAGCGTCGATGAGCCGGGCTCGGTAGTTGCCGATGGTATTTTTTGCGTCTCCGAGGCGCCTGCCGATATCAGCCGTGTTCGAGGGCCCATCATCTTCTGACATTGCCTGTAAAAACTCGATATCCTTGGGCGATGCCGTGGCCAATGCCGCAGCTAGGACTACACGAGTGTTTTTCCGGTGGGCGGCAGCTAAAGCCATATCAACGCCTGCTGCTGTCAGTGGGCTTTCTTTGGACTCCGCTATCTGCCACAAATGGTACCCCACCAATTGTATGAGGAATGGGTAGCCTCCGGTTGATTCGGCTGCTTTCCGAATGAGTTTCGGCGAAATTGGGTGTTCTAGGCATGCAAACGTTTCTAGGTAAGAGTCCTCGACCTCGCGTATTGCCGCGGCATGCAAGTCGATTCGGTCGGCTCTGCGGAGGAATGTTGCGACGCCCTCATTGAGCAGATCGGAGACGGCGGCGGGCAGGCCTGCAAACAATAGAGCAATTGGCAGTCCTTGGCGGATAAAGTGCTGAACGAAGGCGGCCAGTTGCTCAAGCTCATCGCGGTTGGCGCTGTGAATCTCGTCCAGGGTGATAACCAACCCGGTGCGCTTCTCATCCAGCAGTTGCAACAGTTGTTCTCCCAGTTGCCTCCATCCCAATTGCTGCGCCGGAGGCAACTGAGTGGTGATCGAGAAGCCTGCGGCTCCGATGCCCGTAATTCGACGGACTTTCGGCCCTTCTCCCAGCTCTTCAGCCGCTGAACGCATGGCTTCACCGATTCGACCCAAGAAACCTGCCGTTGCAGTCTCCGAGACCACCAGCCATCCTTGGGCACGCCCGATATCTTCAGCCTCTCCGAGCATGACGGTCTTGCCGATACCGCGGGCTCCTGTGAAAATAGTGAGCAAGCCAGGGGCCCCGGATCGGATCTGCAGACCGTAGGAGAACTCGTCCAGCAGTCCGGTTCGACCGATGAGCTGTGGTGGCTCGGCTCCTGCCGTGGGACGGAAAGGATTCTGAGTTATTTGCTGACTGGTCACGACTTCTCCTGTGAGTAGCTGTGTACTCAGTGTACTCCTGTGTACCTGGTAAATGAGGGTGTACTGATCGGCGCTGTCGGTGAGCTTTGTTGAATAACCCGAGAGGAGACTCCGAAACGGATGGAACGATCATTTGGGAGATCGAGTCAGAGGCCTCCAGAACTGTCGGCTAAATCCGAGTGAGTGCTCATCTTTGATTACACGGGTCAATTTCGCATGTCAGCTGTCCCGCAGAGGTTTCCTCTCCCAAACGCTAACGCCACAAAGCCTTGGAGCCTTGGTTTTGAGCCCAACAGCCTCAGTAGCGGACCTTCTTACGGGACACTCCAAACCCATATCCGGAAGACCCTCTTGCGGGATGATGAAGCTCATCCATTGCGTGCATCACAACGATAGATGGCGCACTCTCCACGGGGGTTAGTGGCCGATGAGCAGGAGATTTGGACCACAGGAAACTCGAGAGCTCTCGATGCCTCCGGCGAGGTCCCCGCGGGAAAGGGCGTCTAGCCGCCGGTGAACGCTGGGAAGAAGCGCAGGAACGCGGATGCGGCGAGCAACGTAGGCGATAGCCACGAGCGTGCCCGCCCAGTCGGCGGCGAAGCTCACCACGGCCCTGGGAGCGGGAATGACGCCGTAGACGAGGTTGCGGACCGTGAGCAGGGTAAACAACGGGATCATTGCCGCCCACACCACCATGCAATACAGGCACAGTATGTAGATCTCGAACAGGGCCTGGCTCCAAAGCCAGACCACAAACACCATTCCCAGGCTCACCCCCACCTGCAGCCCGATCCAGTACCAGTACCCCGGGGCGGCCCCGGAGAGCACCACCATGGCGGTGGCCAGCACGACGGTAAACGCGACAATCCCGATCAACGGGTTGGGGAAGCCGAATAGTTCTGACTGCCAGGTGCCCATGACCCGCCCACAGGAAACCCACGGGTTCACGTCACAGCTGGTCACATGGCCCGGATCCCCATACAGGGCCAGGCGCTCCAGAACGAGGACGGCTGAGGCAACCCAGGCCACCAACCCGGTGGCCAACAGCACGAGGCCGAAATTGCGCGGGCGGGCGAACAAGGGCATCCGGATCGCTGGGTCCCGGGGGCCGGCTATGAGTTTAGTGGTGGCCGGTGCGCGCATGGCGTCTTCTACCGGATCTGGAGACCACGATTAGTTGGCGGCCGTCGCTGCGACGGCATCCTTGAACTGTTCCAGGCTCTGCACATTGAGTATCTTTCCGTCGAGGAAAAACGTCGGGGTTCCGGTGACGCCCAGGGCCTTCCCGTCGGCGATGTCCAGCTTCACGCGTTCCTCTGTGGAAGGGTCGGCGACGACGGCGTCGTAGACCGCCACATCCAGTCCCAGGTCTTCGGCGTAGGTGCGGAAAAGGGCACTCTTGTTGTCGGCCGATTCACCCCACTGGACCTGGGTGTCAAACATCTTCTTGTACATGTCCTCGTAGGCGTCCTGCTGGGCTGCGGCTTCCACGGCCACGGCGGCGTTCATGGAGTTCATGTGTCCGGGCAGCGGGAAGTATCGCTGGACGAAGGTGACGGTCTGGGAGTACTCGGCGCGCAGTTCCTCGATGAACGGGTATGCCGCACTGCAGGCCTCGCACTCGAAGTCCAGGAACTCCACCAGGACCGCCTTCTCGTCCGGCGCCTGCGAAAGCACCCGGCTGTTCTCCCGCACGAGTTGCCCTTCCATGCCGGCCTCGGTGGCAGCGGGATCCGCTGCCGGGGAATTGTTCTGTGCGACGAAATAGCCGATGACGGCCGCGACAATAGCGATCGCCAGCAGGATCCAGACAACGATCTTGGGTTTCTTCGGGGCGCGGGTGGTTGAGGGGGCGGGGCTGTTCATGTGGCGTTCCATTCGGTGTCTTGCGTCCCGGCGGGCCGGGCAGGCTAGGAGATGGGGGCGGGGTGGTCGCTAGGAGGAGATGCTTGCATGCTCGTTGAGTGCATCTTTGGCTGGGGCGACTGGTTGTTTTTGGTTCGCGCGGCACGCAGGCCGTTGAGGATCACGATGACCTCGGCGGCCTCGTGGATCAGGACGACGGCTGCCAAGCCCAGGACGCCGGTGATGGCCAGGGGCGGCAAGACGGCGATGATCAGTAGTGAAAGCACGATGTTTTGGTTCATGATTCGTCGGCCCTGCCGGGCATGGGCGATGGCTTGGGGGATCAGGCGCAGGTCGTGGCCGGTGAAGGCGATGTCGGCGGATTCGATTGCGGCATCGGAGCCGGTGGCCCCCATGGCAATCCCGATATCCGCGGCAGCCAGGGCCGGGGCATCATTGATGCCGTCTCCGATCATCGCCGTGGGCGTTATCGCGTTCAGTTCGCGGATGGCTTTCGCTTTGTCTTCGGGGCGTAGCTCCGCACGGACGTCCTCGATGCCGGCCTGGGAGGCGAGAGTGCGCGCGGTGCGGTCGTTGTCTCCGGTGAGCATGGTGATGCCGATGCCTCGGGCGGTGAGGGTCCGCACCACGTCGGGGACCTCGGGTCGCAGTTCGTCGCGCACGCCGATAGCGCCGACCGCTGCACCTTCGCGGTGGACGATGACCGCGCTCATGCCCAGTGTCTCCAAGCGGTGCACCGCCTCGGCCAGATCCCCGGCGTCGAACCGACGTGGGCTGCCGACGCCGATCACGGCTCCGTCAACGGTGCCATGTATGCCGTGCCCGGCTTCCTCGGTGATGCCGGTGGCGGCAACCGTTCCCGGGGCTGCTTGGGTGATGGCAACAGCCAGCGGGTGGGTGCTGTGTTGTTCTAGGGCTGCGGCCCACGCTAAGACCTGGTGCTTGCTGGTTCCCTCGACGGCTATCACATCGGTGACGGTGGGCTGGTTGCGTGTCAGCGTGCCGGTCTTGTCGACTGCGAGGTGGCCAATGGCCCCAAACCGTTCGAAGGCCGCACCGCTTTTGATGATGACGCCGAACTTGCTGGCCGATCCGATCGCCGAGACGACGGTGATCGGCACCGCGATGGCCAAGGCGCACGGGGAGGCAGCGACCAAGACGATCAGGGCGCGGGTGATCCATAGTTCCGGGTCGCCCAGCAGCGATCCGATCAGTGCGACAAGTGCGGCAAGGATCAACACTCCGGGCACCAGCGGGCGGGCGATGCGGTCGGCCAGGCGGGCGCGTTCGCCCTTTTCTGCCTGTGCCTGTTCAACCAGATGCACGATGGCGGTCAGGGAGTTGTCGATGCCCGCCGCGGTGGTTTCAATTTCCAGGACACCGGAGGTGTTGATCGCCCCGGCTGAGACTTCGTCTCCCGCCTCGACCTCGACGGGAATCGATTCACCGGTGATCGCGGAAGTATCCAGGGCGCTGCGTCCGGTGCGGATGATGCCGTCGGTGGCGATTCGATCCCCAGGTTTGATAAGCATCAGCTGGCCGATGGTGAGGTCCCTGGCCTGGATTGGGGTGGCGTTGCCACTGACGAGGATGGTGCCGGTTTCGGGGACGAGTTTGAGCAGGGCCCGCAGGCCGTTGCGGGCACGGTCCATGGCCTTGTCTTCCAGGGCCTCGGCGATCGAATAGAGGAACGCGAGGGCGGCGGCTTCCTCGACGTATCCGAGGATGACGGCGCCGGTGGCGCTCATAGTCATCAGCAGCGCGATGCCAAGCTTGCCCTTGATCAGCTTGCGAATCGCACCGGGAACGAACGTCGAGGCACCAAGCAGCAAACCAGCCCAGAAAATCACGAGCGCAGGAACCTCGGCGCCGGACCACTGAGTGATCAAACCGGCCACGAATGCGACACCGGAGACGAGCGGGATCATAATCCCACGGTCACTCCACCACGGAGCATTGGCCCCGGGCTCAGTTTTCTGCACCTTCGGCTCATCATGCGAGCAACATGCATCATTCATGCGCGTGCCTCGCTCTCACAGCAACCCGGTACCGGGCATCCTTGGTCCAGGCATTCGGCGCTCCCATCAACGGCCAAGGTCACATCGATCAATGCTGTGAGGGCGCTGGCTAGGTGCGGGTCGGTGATTTCATAGCGGGTCTGGCGTCCCTCCACTTCCCCCACCACGATGCCGCAATCACGTAGGCAGGCCAAGTGGTTGGAAACGTTGGAACGGCTCAACCCCAGATCGCGGGATAGTTCGGCCGGGTAGCCCGGCCCCTCCAGCAAGGTCATGAGGATGCGTGACCGGGTCGGGTCGGCCATCGCGCGGCCGATCCTGTTCATCACATCGAGTCGAGTCGCAATAGTCAGCATGCAATGACTATACAGCTAACGCTGAACTATAAAAATTGAATATTTCGTCACCGGCCTCGAAGAGGTCCCGATTAAGGCAGGTGGCTCGCTGCGCATATGAACACCGCACCAGTGGGCGTTCCCAGGCGGACACCCTTATGGCGGCTTCCACGCAGCGACCGCAATTCAGGGATGACCAATCTACTGTCCTAAACTAACGTCGGAAACTTACTTTTCACGGGCCACCTCTACCCAGCGAGCAGCGCCTTGCGTGCCAGCACGCTGATGTCCCTGCCGTGCGAACCGGTGCCATTGGCCTCGGGCCGGGCAGGGACGTAGCCCAGCGCCAACGAATGGGCCGGGTCCGCGTAGCCCAGTGCCCCGTTGGCCCCGTCGTGGCCAAAGGCCCGTGCCGACCCGAAATCGTTTCCTGTGTGCGCCTTCATGAACCCGATACCGAAGGCCCCCGGGTATCCGTTGGAGCGATCCAGCCCGAAGACCCGGTCCCTGCTCATCACGGCAATCGCCTCGGAAGAGAGCAGCGGTGCATGCGACTGCCCGGCTTCGTCGACGAACCCGGTGGTTGCCACCGCATACAGCTTCGCCAGGCCGCGGGCATTGGCGACCCCGCCGATCGAGGCCAGGCCGGCCTCCCTGATGGCACGCACGTTGGGCACATCCATCACCTCGAAGCTGCGTCCCTCCGGGCCATCGAACCCGCCGGTCGAATTCATGGCGAGGCCCATCGGTGAGAATGGGTCGATGAACGGGGCCGCGTCTCCCCCTGGGCCCTTGAGCACCGGGCGGAAACGCCGTTCCTGTGATTCAGGAAGGCCCAGGTAGAAGTCAATATCGTGCGGTGCGCGGATGCGGTGCTCGAAGATCTCCTGCAAGGACTCCTGCGCGCAGCGGCGGGCGAGTTCCTCCATGAAGACCCCCATGGTCAGCGCGTGGTAGCAATGGGTGCCCGGCGCCGTCCACAGCGGAGGCGTTGCCGCCAGGATGGTGGCGGCCAGACGCGAGTCCACGAGCTCCTCTTGGGTGAATCCGCCTTCGACTCCGGGCAGTCCCGCTTGGTGGCTGAGCAGCTGGGCAACGGTGATCGCCGATTTGCCGGCGGCTGCGAACTCGGGCCAGTACAGCGCCACGGGTGCCTCGAGGTCAAGCAGCCCTTGTTGGACCAGCAACGCCATCACGATCGCTCCCGCCCCCTTGGAACAGGAGAAGACCCCGGTCATCGACTCCGGAGTGCAGTCCGGGCCTACGCTCATGTCCAACACCAGGTTTCTCTCCTGGTAGATGGCCAGCTGGCCCGAATACCCGGGATCTTCCTCCGCGAATGAAGCCATCAGCTCCGCCACGGGGGCGAATCTCGAATCAAGGACGTCTGTGTGGTTGCTCTGTGTGCTCACCCATCCACACTACCCATCCAAGGTTGCAAGGTGGGTGCCAAAATGCTTCAGAATGCCGGGGTTTCCTGCCTGTAGCGCAGCAACCAACGTCCCCCGACCAGCTGCCAGAACGAGGAGCACAGGATCTTTTGGTCCCCGGCCAGCAAACGGTAGGCAAGCTGCACATGGTGTTCGCCCCAGGGCGTGGCGGCCAGTACCTGCAACGCCCCGCCGGCGGGCAACGCATGGCCGGCATTGAGCGCGGCAATGATGGTGGAGCGGTCGGTCAGCGTCCCGTCGCGGCT
Source organism: Paeniglutamicibacter antarcticus (assembly GCF_039544305.1). Classification (NCBI taxonomy): domain Bacteria; kingdom Bacillati; phylum Actinomycetota; class Actinomycetes; order Micrococcales; family Micrococcaceae; genus Paeniglutamicibacter; species Paeniglutamicibacter antarcticus. The sequence continues at coordinate 324,809 of NZ_BAABLK010000022.1, read as the reverse complement.
GATTTCCTGGAACTCGGGGTGCAGGAACGCCAAGACCTCTTCGAGGTCCTCACGGACCGCTTCGGAGAGCAGTTCCGCCTCCAGCTCGAAGACCATGTGCACGTCGGCGGCTCCGCGCGTGGAGGGGTCGGTCGACTTACGTGCTCCTGGTGCGGGGGCGGGAGCGACGGGTTGTGCAGTTGCCGGGCCCTGATGGTCCTCGAAGACCATCGAATCGTGCCCGTCCGGCGCGGCAACCTCGTGGTTGGCGATGCGCTCGGCGGTGCTTGGTGTTCCCCCGAGTCCGGGACCGGCATCGGGTTCGCGTCCTGCTTGGAAGGCAGTCGCCGCGGCGCGGGCCCGCACGTCGGCAGCCTCGTTCAGCTCGTGGCCGGCGTGGCCCTTGACCCATTCGAAGCGGTACTTGCGGTCCTTTATCGCAGCATCCATGTCCTTGAACAAATCGAGGTTCAGCACGGGCTTGCCGTCGGACTTCTTCCAGCCCTTTTTCTTCCAGCCTGGCATCCACTTGGTCACCGAGTCGATCACGTACTTCGAGTCGCAAAGGATATGCAGTTCTTCCTCGGGCAGGTGCGCGGTGGATCGAAACAGGTCAAGCACTGCCATCAGCTCGCCCATGTTGTTGGTTCCGTGAGCCCAGCCCCCGGCCCGCCATTGCTCATCGTCGATGTACCAGGCCCATCCTGCGGGTCCTGGGTTTCCGAGTGCTGATCCGTCTGCGGCTGCGGTGATCGTCATGGATTCAATCCTGCCACGGCCCTACCGACAGCTTTGCATCCCGACCATGGCGTGGGCATGCCCGTCGTCTGCTTATCCGACAGGGACCGAGGTCGCAAAGAGCAGCGAATCACGCGCCTGCCCGTCTATGCGCTTGTGTCCATGTAAGTAGTCCACCTGCTGCAGGTCGGACTTTTCAAGCACGCGTACCGAGCCGGCGTTCTCCGGGCGGCAGGTCGCCAGTACACGGGTAAACCCCAGGGCGCTGCTGGCGCTTTGAACCAGCGCCGAGGCGGACTCCATGGCAAAACCCCGGCCCCAGGATTCCACGCGCAGCACGTAGCCGATTTCCACGTCCCCCGGTGCCTGAAGCAGCTCCGATTCCCCGCCCATCAACGCAATGGAACCGATCACCACCCCGCCCATGGTGATGGCCAATGTCCAGGTATCCCGCGGTTCCACAAATTGCTCCGCCGTGCATCCATCCAAGAACGCGGCACTCTGCGCCCTGTTGTTCGGTCCCCATTCCACGAAAGAACACACCACCGGATCCGCGGCAAAGGCGTGCACCTGCTCCAGATCGCCCGTACAGTATTCGCGCAACACCAGGCGCTTGGTGCAAATCTCCATGGTGTCCACAGTTGCACGATGCCACAGTGCGGTTCGAGGAAAAGCGCGTGGGGCTCTTTGGAACCCGGTGACGAGGTGGGTCCCCACACCGGGTTCCAGCATTCGCAAGCCGGCCCTGTTCCGTGTCGATCCGTCCCACAAGTATCTGGACGGCGTTCGGGTCCAAATGGTCAACGGACGCGGCAGTGACAAGTCCGGCAGTCTTTTCGATCTTTTCCGGACGGTCGCATTCCCTACGCACCGCCCTCATTGTTGCGACCTGTGCAATACAGCTTGGCCCCCGCCTCGCCTGGAGCCATGGCGATTCCGCTTCCGGCACCGCGGGTGGCCCCTGCCACAACAGCGATCTTGGACTTCAACGCTCCATCCAGGGAACAGTGGCCGTGCTTCATCCAGCACGGTCACTGTTCCCTGGTGTCCCGGCCAAAAGCCGCGCGCCCGGATGGCACGAGCCAGGCCAATAGCTCCGCGGCCGTTGGGCACAGCTCAGCGGAGGGTGCCAGTGAACACCGGAGATCGACCAAGTGGTTGCTAGCCAACGGCGTCCACCGCCCCATGAATCCGCCGGTTGCTGTTGAGCGGAAAGGCAGGTGCCGGGGAGCGCTACTTGCTCTTGGACTTGGACTTTTCTTTGTCCTTCTCCTTGGACTTGACCTTGGTGGGCGGCACGACGGTGAAGGGGCACTTGGAATTCGCGGCACAGTGCTGACTCACGGAGCCCATGACCATCCTGGCAAAGGCCCCATGGCCGCGAGTTCCCAGCACCAGCATCTGGGCGGATCCGGAGGCCCCGATGAGGACCTCGGACGGATTGCCCCGCTTGACCTGCTGGTTCACACCCGCGTCGTCGCCGACGGTATCGCGCACCGTGTCAGCCAGCATTTTGCGGGCGGCTTCCTCGAGTTCCTGGCCGGTTGCACCGTGAATGATCACATATCCGTAGGTCGCCGGCATTTCCCACACCGCGATTGCCTCAACCGGGGCCTCGTACCGCCGCCCGAATTCGACCGCCCAGCGCAGGGCGTCCTTCGAGTTTTCGGATCCGTCGATACCCACTACTACTGGTTTTGTTGCCATGCTTTAGCCACCTCTTCCGGTGCGCCGTAAGCGCACCCTTGACAAGGAGCCCACCCCGAACTGCTCTGTCGGCGGCGATGCGAGTGCAATCGTCGCGCGAACGGGTCGAGACCCCAAAGCGGGGCAGGCCGAGGGATCCGGGGTCCGCTGTCATGACCGGACCACAACAACCACTCGCCGCCACTCTAACAGCGAGGGGAAAAGGCGTGGGGCCAACTCACCGATGGCACCGGACCGGGGCGATAAAGGGTCCGTTCCTGCGCCGAAACGGGACGCGGGACCCCCGCCAAGGCCATGGGACTATCCGGATCCCACCTGCGGACCTCCAGGTCAGGTCTCGCGGGGGACAGGTTCCGGGGCGGCGCCCGCTATCCACCCCCTCCGTTTCGAGCAGGACCCACGGCTTATGCTCGTGCCGCTTCGACCCGACCCGACACCTGTGCCTTCACGCGAGGGCCCCCGAGGCAAAAACTGGAGCAGTTTCCACTCAGGAGGAAATGGCCTTGTCAGGCAAGGGATTCCTCGCTTAGAGCTATAACAGCACAACAGCGTGATGTAGAGGAGATCACATTCGTTAGGTATGGGTAACCTTCCTCAGGTATCCTGAAAATGTGCTGAAGATTCGTGGGTTGAGTAAGACCTTCGCCGGGCAAGAACCGGCGCAGGCACTGGATCACGTCGACATCGACGTGGCCGAAGGCCAATTCGCCACCATCCTGGGTCCCTCAGGCTGTGGAAAGACCACCTTGCTGCGCTCCATCGCTGGATTCGAGGAACCCAGCGCCGGAACCATCAGCATCGCTGGGCGAGAGGTAGCCGCCGGCGGACGCTCCGTGGTGCCCGCCCATGAACGCGGCGTCGGCATCGTCCCGCAGGACGGCGCGCTCTTCCCCCATCTCTCGGTGGCCCAGAACATCGGCTTCGGGCTGGCTGGCAAACCGCGCCGCGAACGGGCGCGTCGTGTCGCCGAGGTCTTGGACCTGGTGGGGCTCGGCGGACTGGGTGCGCGCCGCCCCCATGAGCTCTCCGGGGGACAGCAGCAACGCGTCGCCCTGGCCCGTGCCATCGCCCCCAATCCCAGGGTGATTTTGCTCGACGAGCCATTTTCCGCTCTTGATGCCTACCTGCGCCAGTCGCTGCGCGAGGAAGTCCGCAACCTCCTTCGCGATATCGGCGCCACGGTGGTGCTGGTGACACACGACCAGGCAGAGGCCATGACGCTCGCGGACCACCTGGTGGTCATGCGTGATGGCAAGGTCGCCCAGGCCGGCAAGCCGCGCGAAACCTACTTCCGTCCCTGCGACATCGAACTGGCCCGCTTCCTCGGGGACGCCGTGGTGGTCAACGGGGAGATCCCCTGCAGCGCCGCCAGCACGTCCAGCGGTTCGACGGTCTCCTGTGCGTTTGGTGAGCTGGCCATCGGCTCCTGGCACGGCCAATCCGGACGCTGCGACGTGCTGATCCGCCCGGAAAACATCTCCGTGCGTGGCGCCACCGATTCCGGCAGCCTTCCAGGAGTCATCGGCACGGTCGTCGACCAGTCCTTCTACGGTCACGACGGAACCCTCCAGGTCCATATCCCGCAGCTGCCCGAGAAAGTGCTCGTACGCGTCATGGGAGACCAGGCCTTCGACGTGGGCGAAAGCGTCAAGCTCTCTGTCGACCGCGCGGTATGCACCTATTTCGGTCCCGCAACGAGCCAAAACTAAGGCTCTGCCAGCACTTTTCCCTTCCCTGCGCGCAAGTGCAGCCCACACACTTTCCATCGCACGACTACCGAGTTAGGTCCAGACGTATTCCTATGTTCTCCACCCTTTCGAAGCGGATCCTAGCCGCCACCGCCATTGTCTCCCTGACAGCCCTGACCGGCTGCTCCACCGGTGACACCGGATCTGATCCCAGTGCCACGGGGGCCTCGGGCAAGGACGCCGCGACGCTGACCCTCTACACCGACCAGCATGCTGAACTCGTCGAGGGCCTGACCAAGGCCTACACCGATGAGACCGGCGTGAAGTTCAAGATCCAGGCAGATGCCACCGTGGGCCAGATCGAAGCCGAGGGAAAGGCCGCCCCCGCCGACGTGTTCCTCTCCGAGGATCCGGGCCCGGTCGCCCAGATGGGCGCGAAGGACCTGCTCAGCCCCATCGACCAAGCCACGCTCGACCAGATCCAACCAGGCTTGAGCTCGGAAAAGGCGCAGTGGGCTGCCTACGCCGCTCGCACCCGGGTGCTCTACTACAACCCGGAAGAAATCAAGGAAGCCGACCTCCCGGCGACCCTGATGGACATCAATAAGCCTCAGTACAAGGGCAAGTTCGCGTGGGCTCCCTCAGGCGCCTTCGTGGCCACCACCCAGTACCTGATCTCCACCATCGGGGAGGACAAGACTCGGACCTTCCTGGAAGGGCTGAAGGAAAACGGCGTCAATGAGCAGAAGAACGGCAACGTTCGCGACACCGTCGAAGCCGGCAAGCACGCCATGGGCTTGTCCAACCACTACTACTGGTGGATCAAGGCCGCCGAGGTCGGCGGGGCCGACAAGATGGTCTCCAAGATCTACCACTTCCCTGAAGCCGATGCAGGCAACCTGATCCTCTCCTCCGGGGCAGCCGTGATGAAGTCCTCGAAGCAGCAGGAAGCCTCGGCGGACTTCATCAAGTGGCTCACCGCCGCAGACGGCGGGCAAAAGCTCATCGCCGATGGAGACATCTCCGTCTCCGGTGCCCAGTACCCGGTCGCCAAGGGCACCACCAGCAAGATCGTCGGATCGCTCGAGGACATCAAGTCCCCCGCATACGACATGGACGTCATGGCCGACCAGGGCGAGGCAGAGAACCTGCTCAAGTCCCTGGGCATGTCCAGCTAACCTTGGCCACACGCACCGGCAAACCGACGGCGACCGCCTCCCTGGCGGTCGCCGTCGCCGTGCTCTCGCTGCTTCCGGTCAGCTATCTTTTCATCGCAGGTTTCTCCCTCGCTGAGATCCGGCAGCTGTTTTCCTTCCCCACCACGATCCCGGACATTGCCCGGACCATCGGGCTGACCTTCGCGGTCTCGGTCCTCTCCATCATCCTGGGCGTCACGGCGGCCACGGTGGTGGTGCGCACCGATATCCCGGGCCGCAAACTTCTCACCGTACTCTTCGCCATGCCCCTGGCCGTACCCGGATTCGTCAGCGCCTACGCCGCCTACTCGGCCAACCTGATGTTCATTCCGCGCACGGAGCTGGTCACCAACTTCTTCGGTGCCACAGCGGTGCTCTCACTATCCCTCTACCCCTACGTCTTTCTGCCCTGCGTGATCGCCCTGCGCAACACCGACCCCGCCCAGGAAGAAGTGGCCCGCAGCCTCGGCACCCGATCGGCCGCCATGTTCGGCCGCGTAGTGGTTCCGCAACTTCGTCCAGCACTGGCCGGCGGGGTGCTGATCGTCTCGCTGCATGTGCTCTCCGAGTACGGAGCCATGGTGCAGCTGCGCCAACGCACGCTGACCACCACGATCATGGCCGAAATGATCGACTACGGGAATTATTCCTCGGCCCGATCCATCTCGGTGTTGCTGGCGGTCTTTGCTTTCGGCGTGCTGCTGGCCAACCGCGCCTTTTCCGGTCGGACGGTTCCCGGTTCGGTGTCCAGTTCCTCGGTGCGCCCGCCCTCGCGCTGGCGGCTGCGCCGCTCCATGCCGGTGGCGCTGGCCGCCGTCCTGGTAATTCCGCTGCTGGCCCTTGGACCCACGGCCTTGATGACCGTACGCGGGCTGAGCTCACCGAACCGTTCGGCCGTCGTGCATTGGCCCGACGTCTTCGCGGCGATGGGATCGACGCTCAGCTATGCCGGCTGGGCCGCCCTTTTCGCGACGATCCTGGCGTTCCCGGTGAGCTGGTGGGTGAGCCGCAAGCCCTCGTTCTCCTCGCACCTGACCGAACGCTCCATCTGGGTCGCCCACGCGGTGCCCAACGCGATCCTGGCCCTGGCACTGGTCTTCATGGCCACGCGGCTACTGCCGGGGATGTACAAGACCGCGGCTCTGCTGGTGCTGGCCTACGTGATCCTTTACCTGCCGCTGGCGGTCAGCAACCAGCGCGTGGGAATGCAGGCTGCCTTGGTGAAATACGACGACGTCGCCGCCTCGCTGGGCTCGGGCAGCTGGCGGCGGTTCTTCCGCGTTTCGCTGCCTCTGGCGCTTCCCGGGGTGGTCACCGGTGCACTGCTGGTGGGCCTGGATGCCAGCAAGGAGCTGACCACCACATTGATGTTGTTGCCCTACAACTCCAATACCCTGGCCACCGGCCTGTGGTCGACCACCAACGGAGAATCACTGGACTTCACCGCCGCGGCTCCCTACACGCTGATGCTGGTGATCCTCGGGTCGATCCCCGTATTCCTGATCGTGCGCCGCACCCTGCGTTACGTGCGCTGAGCCACCAACCCACCGATGCACGTTCCGGCGGCTACCGCCCGGAACCACCGCCATTTCGCATGGATGAAACCTGCCGCCGAAGTCCTGGCCGAGGACCTTCACCCGCTACCTTGGCAATAACTGCATCACCTTAACGTCCCGGTGCCCTGCCCCGGATTCAGGTGACCTCAACAACGGGTGCAAGCTCTATGCGGTAGCACCGTCCGCTCTCGCGGCAGCGAACCCATGGCAGCTCAGTGGAACTTCCGAGAACGGTGGAAGAACAGGGCTGCAGCGAGAGGCAGGCTCGAGTGCTCCGCATGTTCATCCATGCGTGGACAGGAGGCGGCAGGGAATTCCCAACTGGCATGCCCGTGATTGCCACTCGGTTTGGTGGTGTGGTTGCGGCCGGGTCGAAGAGCCGTGACGATTTTCCGCTTCAAGTCATCGAAGCGACTGCGATACTGGTGCCATGAACACCACAAGATGCTATCGGGGAGGCGTCCTTCTGGACGAGGGCTTCTCGCTGGAGAAGCTGGACGAGCTCCTGGCCGACGAGCACACCATCCTCTGGGTGGATCTGTACCGTCCGACCGTGCAAGAGCTGCAGTCCGTGGCAGACGAACTGAACCTGCACTCCCTGGCCATCGAGGGCGCGGCAACAACGCGCCAGCGGCCCAAGTTCGATCGCTACGAGCACCATGACTTCCTCAGCGCCTACGCGGTCCGCCTGGACACCGACTCCGGGGAATTGGCCACGGCCGAGGTCGCAGCCTTCATCACCGCCAAGGCCCTGGTCACTGTTCGCAAGGACGACGCCTTTCCCATCAACGACCTGCTTGAGCACATGGACCAGAACGCCGAACTCACCACCCACGGCATCAGCGCGCTCCTGTACGGGCTGCTCGACTTCGTCGTCGACGGGCACTTCGACACCGTCCAAGCCCTCGATGACCAGATCGAAACCCTCGAAGACCTGCTCTTCGACGATCGGCCGCACGACACCGATGTGCAGCGGCGAAGCTTTGAATTGCGCAAGTCCCTGGTGCGGCTTCGACGCGTCGTGCTTCCGATGCGCGAGGTCGTCAACACGCTCATCCGACGCGACATCGACCTGGTCCCGCCGGCGATGGCGCCGTACTACCAGGACCTCTACGACCACGTCCTGCGGGCCACCGAATGGACCGACAGCCTGCGGGACCTGGTCTCGACCATCGTGGAGACCAACCTGACCATCCAAGGCAACAGGCTCAATGTGATCACCAAGAAGGTCACCAGTTGGGCTGCGATCATCGCCGTGCCGACCGCCATCACCGGCTTCTACGGCCAAAACCTGCCCTACCCCGGCTTCGCCACCACCGCGGGATTCATCACCTCGAGCCTACTGATCGTGGGGCTCTCGGTCGCCCTCTACATCGCCTTCAAGCGCAAGGACTGGCTCTGACTGCCGGGGAATTCAGATGAACATCTTGGTGCGCATGCCCAGCGATAACCGGTGGAATCAGCAAGCAGCCCCTCCCCCCTGGACCCACTCGGCGTGCCGTCAGCAATCCGGTACAGAACCGTCGACATCGGTGATGCCGTAGTCCCGGGCAGGTCCACCGCTGCAAAACGATGCACCGGTGCGTGCGAAGACCGACGGATCCGCGGCCAGCGCTGCGACCCCACGAGACACGAATCTCGGGGAATCGCTGATGGCCGCGAAATGCCCGTCCTCGGCGGTGGAGGACTTCCACGTGGTTTCATCGACCCCGTAGTTCTCGAGCACCATTTCCGAGCGCAGCCGGCCCGGGCTCACGGCCACCGCCGTGCAGCGGTGCGGCCGCAGTTCGTGCACCAGGGTGAAGGCCATGCGCAGCGGCGCATCCTTGACCAGGTCGTAGAACGTGGAGACCCGATGGTTGCTGTCGTTGCATTCCCGGGTCCCGTCGGTCACTTCGAGGATTAGGCCAGCGGGCTTCCGTGACAAGAGGGCCAGTAAGTGGTGGGAGGTGACCCGGTGGGTCTTCACACCCAGTTCCAGCATCCGCAAGCCAGTGTCCAGATCCTACTTCCACATGGGCTGCTCCCACTCAATGAGTTTTTCGCCGCCCCAGTTCTCGTTGGCCAGCGCGTCCACCCGGCCTTGTTCGGTATCGATGCGTTCCACCGTGGCCCCCGCCTCGGGGTCTAAGTAATCCACGGGTATCGCGATGCCGCAGCCGCCTGCGGCGGTGAGAAGCTATGCCGTCTTTTCAATCGTTTCGGGACGGTCGCATTCACTGCGTGCGGCCAGGGTGCTGCGGATCGTGCATTGCACCGTCGCCCCCGCCTCGCCCAAGGCATTGACAATTCCACGCCCGGCGCCACGGGTGGCAGCGGGCACGAGGGCCACCTTGGACGTCAATGCCCGTTGCATGCACCCCACGCTGACACCGGCGCGGGTCCGGCTCCAGAGGGCCACGGTACCTCATCGGCATCCCTGCTTGGCGGTCCCTAGCGTGGAGGGTAAAGCGGGTTGTGCCCGGGCGCGACCTTCTCGGATGCGCGCACCGGACACGGTGCGGTTCCATCGCCCCAGGGGTTTCCGCCCAAGGCCTTGCGACCGTGCGGATCAAGCCAATTGGAAAGGTCGGGACCGGCCGGGACGATCCGCGTGGGATTGATGTCCCGGTGGACCATGTAATAGTGTTTCTTGATCTGTTCGAAGTCCACGGTGTCACCGAAGCCCGGCAGCATGAACACATCCCGGGCGTAGGCCCAGAGGTTGGGCATCTCGGTGAGCTTGTTGCGATTGGCCTTGAAATGTCCGTGATAAACCGCGTCGAATCTAACGAGGGTGGTGAACAACCGCACGTCGGGCTCGGTGATGGAGTCCCCCATGAGAAAACGCCGCGTTCCCAGACGTTCCTCGAGCCAATCCATGGTGGTCCACAGTCTGTTGTAGGCTTCCTCGTAGGACTGCTGGTCACCGGCAAAGCCGCAGCGGTAGACCCCGTTGTTGACCTCAGTGAAGACGCGTTTGTTCACCTCGTCCATTTCCTCCAGCTTGTCCTCCGGAAGCAAATCCGGGGCCCCCTCGCGATGGAAGGCCTTCCACTGTGTGGAAAAGTCGAGGGTGATCTGCGGGTAGTCATTGGTGACCACCTTGCCGGAGGCCACGTCGACGAGGGCGGGCACGGTGATGCCTTGCGGATATCCCGCGAAGCGCTTGAAGTAGTTCTCTTGGATGCGTTCGGTGCCAAGCACCGGATCCACGTCGCCGGCATCCAGGTCAAAGGTCCACGAGCGTGAATCATGGACCGGACCGGGGGTTCCCAGGGAGATGGCATCCTCAAGTCCCAGCAGTCGCCGGACGATGATGGTGCGGTTGGCCCACGGACAGGCACGCGCTGCCACTAGTCTGTAGCGCTCGGACTCAACCGGCCACAGGTCGGCGCCTTCAGTGACGCCCGCATGGACGTTTCCAATGGATCCGGCCGTTGGCCCACCTGATGCCCGCACGGCAGCGGGGTCGGCGACAATGCGGTCCTGGATGTAGTTCGTGTCTCGCGTAAATTCATCGCCCGTGACGTAGGCGCCCCTGGTGCTGTACTGCTCGTCGTTCATGACCCAACCCTAGGTTCGGATGCCCTCAAGCACCATAGTGACTACTGGCTTTCCTGAATGATCTCCGGGTGCGGAACTCCGGCCCGTCCCCAGCCCCCAAGGCTCCTAGGTGGAGACCATGGCGGCGTCGCGCACCGATTTCATGGCCTGCGTCCACGGAACCAACTGATCCAGCACCGGTGCCAGCGACGCGGCCTGCAGCTCGGTGGGTTTGAACGTCGCGAAGTCCTCGAAGTCGGTGAACAGGGAGAACATTCCGGTCTTCTGCACGTGGGCAACCTGCAGCTCGGAAAGAATGCCGCGCAGGTGCTCCACTGCACGCACTCCGTAGGCCGAACCGTAGGACACGATGCCAGCCGCCTTGTTGGCGAATTCCGCATTCATGTAGGACAGTGCGTTGGCCAGGGCCGGGGAAACGGAGTGGTTGTACTCGGGGGTGATGAAGAGGTAGCCGTCGAACTCCGAAATCTTTGTACTCCACGCAACGGTGTGCTCATTCTGGTAGTTCCGGAAGGCTGCCGGGTAGGCTTCATCAAGTAACGGCAGGTTGAAGTCAGCGATGTCGACGAGCTCGTAGCGGGCATCGCCGCGCAGCCGTGCCTGGGCCAGGGCCCATTGGGCCACACCGGAATTGATGCGGCCCGGACGGGTTGAACCGGTGATGATGGCAATCTTGGTCATGCTGGATCTCCTTGGATGAGGCTGACACGCCAAACATTGCTGACGTATCAACTAAAACCGAACATCCTTATCCTGATACACAATGATTGACATGTCAACTATTTATGAAAAAGTGAGGTGTTCCATGCCCGATATCCGATGGCTCAGCGAGGAAGAACAACAGCTTTGGCTGGAGTTCCGCGAATTCCTCTGGGGCTTCCCCAGCGCGATGGACCGGCAGCTGGCCCGCGATTCAGGAATGTCCAGCGGGGAATACGCCGTGCTTGCTGCGGTCTCCCAGGGAGCCCCGGAGGCACTGCGTTCGGGCGACCTGGCCACATCCCTGCAATGGGAACGCTCGCGGGTCTCGCACCTGTTGCGCCGGATGGAGGCCAAGGGAATGATCGAGCGCCGTGCGGCCAGCGCGGATGGCCGCGGCCAGGAGATCACGATGACCAACAGCGGCTGGAAGGCCATTCGCGCCGCAGCCCCGGCGCACGTGGGTTTCGTGCGCGAAGCGCTTTTCGACCCGCTCTCGGAGCTGGAGAAGGACCAGCTGCGCTCAATGCTCGGCAAGATCCGCTCTGCCGTCGTGGAACGCGAACTCTGGTAACCGCCCGGATTCACGTCCAGGAAGTGACATGCAGGGAAATTATTCCCCGTGCTCGGCGACCGAGGGCCACTGGGCATCGGCGGTGAACGAGGTTGCCCAGTAGTAGGGGTTCAATGCCCGCAACGGAAGCATCTCCCAGGTGCTCTTTCCTGCGGTGACCGGCACCGCAGCCAGGACATCGGGGCCCCATACCGCGAGGCGTTCCTGGCAGATCCCGCATGGGGCCAGCACCTGGTAGGTGCCCTCTTCGGTTCCGTTGGTCACGCAGGCCGAAGCCACCACGCGTTTGCCCAGGCTGTACGCCGCGGCGACCGCCCCGGCCTCCGCACACAACGTCGCGGCCGCATTGAAGTTATCGAAGCTGACACTGGTCAGGATCTGACCGTCCTCCAGCGCAACGGCGGCGGCAGCAACGGAGTCCTGGGCCCCGGGCCATCTGCCCCGCAGTTGTTCAATGGCTGAATTCACAAGCTTTTGATTCGGGTCCATACCTTGATTCTGCCACGTTGCCGTGTTTCCGGGCATCGCAGGTCCCTGGGCCGCGTCAGGACACCGGTTCGCTAAGCCGTTCGGCACTCGCGGCCACCAGCCTGGCATAGGCGCCGTTCGCAGCGCGCAGTTTGGCCGGGGTTCCTTGTTCGACGATCCTTCCGGAATCGAGCACCACCAGGTGGTCGGCATCCTCGACGGTGGAAAGCCGGTGTGCAATTGTCAAGGTCGTGCGGCCAACCCTCAGGGAATCCAGGGCGTCCTGCACCAGCGCCTCGGTGTTGTTGTCCAGTGCGCTGGTGGCCTCATCGAGCACCAGCACCTTCGGGTTGCGCAGGATGGTGCGGGCGATGGCCAGGCGTTGCTGCTCGCCTCCGGAGAAGCGATGTCCGCGGGCACCGACCAGGGTGTCGAGCCCATCCGGCAGTCCGGCGACAAGATCGGCGATCTGCGCGGAGGCCAACGCCTTCCACAGCATTGCGTCCCCTGCCCCGGGATCAGCCAACAGCAGGTTCTCGCGGATCGAGGCATGGATGAGGTAGGTCTCCTGGGAGACCACACCCACGATCCTGGTCAATACCTCTGTCGGTATCTGCCGCACGTCGAGTCCGTCGATGGTGATCCGCCCGCGCGCGGGATCATGCAGCCGCGGCAGCAGCGCACCGAGCGTCGACTTGCCCGATCCGGTGGGCCCGACGATCGCGGTGGAGGTTCCCGGGGCCAGCACCAGGTCGATTGAATGAAGCACCTCGGTGCCGTCGTGGTAGGCGAATCCAACACCCTCGAACCGGACCCGGCCCTCGACGCGCGCGGGGTCCAGGTCAACAGGGTCCACCGGCGCCTTGACCTCGGGTTCCAAATCCAGGTACTCGAAGATCCGGCTGAACAGCGCCATCGCGGTGACCCATTGCACCCCGACATTCAGTAGCCCCATGATGGGCATGAAGATCATGGCCTGCAGCGTGGTGAAGGCCACCAGCGTTCCTATGCTCATCGAACCGGAGGTGGCTGGGAACCCGGCAGCGAGGTAGATGGCCGCCGGGATCGCGGCGAACACCACGGACATGGTGGCCATCCGCCAGCGTCCGGCCAACTGGCTGCGAAGTTCCAGGTCGATCAGGCGGCTCGAGGATCCCGCGAAGCGCTCGACGTCGCGACCGGTGGTGCCAAGGGTCTTGGCCAAGCGGATGCCCGAGACCGAGAGCCCCTCCTCGATCTGCGTGTACATCCCGGCAAGTTCCTGCTGCCGGGCATTGGTGATATTCCGGCGCATGAGCGCGACCTTACGCGAGAGCCAGATGGCAGGGGGAAGTACCACCAGCGAGAGCAGGCTCATCCGCGGCGACAGCGCTACCATTGCAATCGCGGTGGCCACCGCGGTGGTCAGGCTCGAGGCCACGGAGGTTGCCGTCGAGGTGACGACGGACTGCATTCCGGCGATGTCGTTGGTTAGCCGCGACTGCACCTCCCGGCCGCGGGTGCGGGTGAAGAATCCCAGCGACTGGGACTGCAGGTGGGCAAAGAGTCGGGTGCGCAGCGTGTGCATGACCTTCTGGCCCATCTTGGTGGCCATCCAGGTCTGCACGACGCCGATGGCCGCCGTGGCCGCGGCGACCACCACCAGTCCCCCGGCAAGCCATGCCAGCAGTGAGGTGTTTTGCTGCGGCAACGCGTCATCGATGATGGCGCGGATCAGGAACGGTTGGGCCAGGCCGATGACCGATGCTACAGAAATCAGCAGCACGACTACCAAGATTCTCCACTTGTGTGGTTTAAAAAGGTCGGTGATCCTCGAAAGCCCCACCGGGTGGAGCTTGACCTGCTTCGCATCGGCGGCACTGACCCGCGCCACGCCGCCGGGGCGCCCAGCGCCGGCTGGACGGGAGGTTCCGGAGGGCCCTTGGCTCGACGGGGCTTGGCCGGAGCGGGCGGCAGCGGAAGATGAACTCGATTCCACCATGTGCACCACCTTTCAAGGTGGTCGTGGGGTGCGGGATTCGCACCGCGTCTTTAGTGAGGGTACCTCACTATGTAGTTTCCAGTCAACTACGCTACCTTGCTGGCGGTAGTCTGGGAGGCATGCCACCAAGCAACAACCCACCACTGGCCCGGGACCTTTCGGAGCTGTTCCACCGTGCTTTTCGTTCGTTTCGCCAGTCCTGGTCACAGCAGCTGGCTCCGTTCGAACTGACTCCGCACCAATTTCGTGCCATGCATTCCCTGGTCCGAGGTACCGCCGACCACGGGACACCCGAGGGACTGCGCCTCAAGGAAGTGGCCGAGCGCCTACACATTGCCGCGCGCTCGGCCACCGAGGTCATCGACCACCTAGAGGCCAAGGGGCTGGTGAATCGGTGCACCGACCCCGTGGACCGCCGCGCCACCTTGGTCACGTTGACACCCGAGGGACGGACCTTGACGGACGAAGTCCAGGTCGCCAGACGCGACCACGCGCAACTATTCTTCGGGCGCCTCGATGCCCAGGAACGCGCCGAGCTTTCCCGCATCTTGGGCAAGCTCGGCGGTACCCCGGAGCGCTGAGCCGAACCCGGCCAGACCTAGTTTTCCGACTTGCCCCGGCGCCAATACCCCATGAACGCGACCTGCCTGCGGTCCATGCCTGCCTCGCGCACCAGGTAGCGGCGCATTTCCTTGATGACACCCGCCTCGCCGGCCAACCATGCATAGAACGGCTGGGTGGAGGCCGTGGCGGTCTCCCAGAGGATCTCCTCATCCACATTGACGTCCTCCGGCTCCGCTCCGGTGATCACCGCTCCGGCACCGGGGATAGCCACCACCTCGCGCACCGCCGCGGCAAGCAGTTCACCGTGTGGATGCAATCCACGCGGCAGCCATTGGACGCTGACACCCGAGCGTGTCGTTGAGCCCTGGATGTCGGCGGTTTCCGGCACCTCGATCAAGGCATGGCCGGTGATGCCGGCCGGAAGGGACTCGAGGATCGAACAGATCGCCGGCGCCGCGGTCTCATCCCCGGCCAACAGGATCCGCTTGGCGCTCCCGGGGCGGAACTCGATGCCCCCGTAATCCGCGGAACACAGCGCCTTGTTGGGTCCCAGCAAGAGCAGCTCATCACCGATTTCCGCGTGGGCCGCCCACATGGTGGCCGGCCCCCCGGAGGGCTGGCCACCCTCGGTACTCAGATGCAGCACGAAGTCGATGTCGATTTCCGCCCCGGTGCCGCGATTGTCCCGGTGCCCGGCCGGGCGCAGGGCCCGCACGGTGTAGGTGCGCATGGCGCCGCGGGATTCGGCGGGCAACCCGAGCCAGCGGCGGTACCAGCCGGTGGCCTCGTCCGCGGACAGCACTGCGCCGGGGCGCAGCGACCCGAACTGCCTGCTCGTGTTCCCGGCGGCGTCCGTCTGCATCAACAGCTTGATGCGCAGGTCAAGGGGCTGGTGGCCTGCACCGAAGTGCTCCAGGTCCGCTCCGCCGAGGGTGATCCGCGTGAAGTTCTCCCCGATCCGCTCGACGCCCAGCACGTGGGTGCCAAAGGCAAGTATTTCACTGACGTTTTCGGCCCGTTGGGAGGTTTCTTCGCTTGCTGCGTTTGCGGCGGGCCCGGTCTGCGCAGCCCCGGTTGCCGCAGCGGTTCCGGCTTCGAGTCCCGCATCGGGATTCTGCGTGCGATGGATGCCCTTGGCCGCCAGCACGGACTCCGCGCGCAGCACTCGGTGCCTGCCGATGGGTAGCACCAGCGGGGTGCCGGCCACCGGGTCCGGGATGACGCGGCATGGCATGGAAAAGACGTTCTTGACCATCTCCTCGGTGACGATGTCCGCCGGATGTCCGGCGGCCACGACCTTCCCCTGCTTCAATGCGATCAGATGGTCGGCGTATCGCGCGGCCAAGTTCAGGTCATGAAGCACGATCACCACCGTGGTGCCGCGGGTGCGGTTCAGCTCGGAGATGACATCCAGGACCTCGAGCTGGTGCGCGACGTCTAGGTAGGTGGTTGGTTCGTCGAGCAAGAGCAACTCGGTCTCCTGCGCCAGGGCCATTGCGATCCAGACGCGTTGGCGCTGCCCGCCGGAGAGCTCGTCAACGAGGCGCTCGGCCAGGTCGGTGGTGTTGGTCATCTTCATGGCACGTTCCACCGCGGCCTCGTCCTGGGAGGTGAAACGCTTGAACCAGCCCTGGTGGGGGTAGCGGCCGCGACCGATCAGTTCGCGCACGCTGATGCCATCCGGCGCCGTCGGGGTCTGCGGCAGCAAGCCCAGCAGTTTGGCGACTTCGCGGGCGGGACGGCCGTGGATGTCTTCCCCGTTGAGCAGCACCTTGCCCCCTGCCGGCTTGAGCAGCCGGGCCAGGCCACGGAGCAGGGTTGATTTTCCGCAACCGTTGGCGCCCACGATGATCGTCACCTCGCCGGTGGGAAGTTGCAGCGAGAGCTCGTCCAGGATGCTCACCGCATCGTAGCCGAGCGTGAGGTCCTGTGCTTCGAGAAGTGCCATGGCTAGGCTCCTGTCCCTTCCTTGTTGGAACGCACCAGAACCCAAATCAGGAACGGTGCTCCCAGTGCGCCGGTCACGACGCCAACTGGTAATTGTATGTCGGGCAAGATGTTCGAGGCCATGAAGGTGGCGGTGGTGACCAGCAGCGCACCGATGAGCGCGGCCGATCCCAGGTGGCTGCGTCCGGCGCACAGGCGCAGCGCCAGCGGGCCGGCCAAAAACGAGATGAAGGCCAGTGGTCCGGTGACGGCGGTTGCCACGGCGGTGAGCCCGACACCCAGCAGGATCAGCCCCAGCCGGGTGGCGCGCACATTGAGCCCGAGCCCCGCTGCGGAGTCATCGCCGAGTTCCAGGATGCGCAGTTTCGAGGCTGCCGGAACCAGCAGCGGCAGCAGGATGGCCAGTGCCGCCGCCAGCAAACCCGCCCGCTCCCAGGTGCTGGCGGAGAGCGATCCGGTCAGCCAGCGCAAGGCGTCCGACGCAGTGCGCACGTCCGTGCGGGTGAGCAGGTATTGGATGATCCCCTGGAGCATCGCCGCCACCGCGATGCCGGCAAGGATCAGCCGTGCCCCGGTATGCCTGCCCGAATCGGCGATCGCGTAGATCAGCAGGGCCACGGCCAGTCCACCGGCACAGGCGAGCAGTGACAGGCCCAGGCCCTGTGCACCAAAGAGCAGCATGCCCGCCACCGCCGCGGCGGAGGCGCCGTAGCCGACGCCGATCACGTCGGGGCTGGCCAACGGGTTGCGCAGCATGCGCTGGAAGATCGCGCCCGAGGCCCCGAACGCGGCGCCGGCGAGCAATCCCACCGCGGCCTGGGGCAACCTGTCTTCCCAGAGCATGAAGGAGACGGCGGGAACCACTTTTCCTCCCAGTGCAGCCAGCAGGTCCCCGAAGGCGATCGGGTGGCGCCCGGCGAGCAGGTTCAGCGCAACGGCCACGACGATGCCGGCCGCCGCCAGGACATTGATGCGCGCCACGGGATTCCGGCCTCCCCGGGGGGCCCGGTCTCTTGTGGTACCGGGTTCGCGCCGCGCCTGCTCCAAGGCATTGGTGACGGCGCCCTGCAGGGTATTGCGAGTCGGTGGGTTCACAACGTGACCTTCCTTCCGCGACGCAGCAGCCAGAGGAAGAGCGGGGCCCCAAGCAGTGCGGTCATGACCCCGACCTGGATTTCGGCCGGCGGGGCGATGACCCGGCCCACCACATCGGCGCACAGCAGCAGCACCGGTCCCGCCAGCATCGAAAGCGGCAGCAACCACCGGTAATCGGCTCCGGCCAGGGCCCTGATCGCGTGGGGAACGATCAACCCGACGAACCCGATGGGACCGGCAAGTGCCGTGGCGGCACCGCAGAGAAGGACCACGCCAACGGCGGACAGCGCGCGCCCGCGGCCCACCCGGAAGCCCAGCCCGCGGGCGGAGTCATCGCCCAGCGCAAGCGCATTGAACAGACGGGCGCCAAGCAGCACCGCGACGCCTCCCGCCAGCAGGAACGGAAGGACACCCAGCATTTCCGGCACGTCCCGGGCGCCCAGGGTTCCGACCTGCCAAAACCTGAACCTGTCCAGCGCCTCTTGGCCGATCATCAGCACCGCGCTGGTCAATGAGCCCAGGCCCGCGGCCATCGCCGCCCCGGCCAAAGCGAGCTTCAGCGGCGTCGCCCCGTCGCGGCCCAACGAGGCAATGGCATAGACCAGCACCGAGGCCCCGGCCGCACCGAGGAACGCGAAAAGGATGTAGCCCTGCAGCGTGCCCACGGCGAAAAAGTGGATGCCCATGACCACCGCAAGTGCCGCCCCCGCGTTGACCCCCAGGATCCCGGGGTCCGCCAACGGGTTGCGGGTGATGCCCTGCATCCCTGCCCCCGCCAGGCCCAACGAGGCACCAATCAACAGCCCCGCCACGGTGCGCGGGATACGGGCCGCGACCACCGCATGGTCCCCGTTGCCCGCGTCGAAGTCCGTGAGCGCCTGAAATACGGTGTTCACCGAGATGGGCCGGGCCCCGATGAGCAGGGACGCGAAAAGGGCAACGACGAGTGCGGCCAGCAGCCCCAGACCGAGGGCCACGGACCGGAGATTCCCCCGGGAAGCGCGTGCACCACCCCTCGTGGACGGGGCATCGCTTACGGGTGCCACGCTCACGAAATGCACTTCGTGACACCGGTGCGGCCCCGCCCGGTGGCCCTAGACTGGGTGCCATGACCAGGCAACAGGCTCACCGCGTTTCCGGGCAGGCATCCTTCCTGCTCGCCCCCAACCCCGGACCGATGTCGTTGGAGGGAACCAACTCCTACATCCTGCGCGCGCCGGGATCCGAACACGCGATCATCGTGGACCCCGGACCTGATGATGCCCGCCACTTGGCCGCCCTTGCCGCCGAATCGGTGGAGCTGATCCTGGTCACCCACCGCCATCGGGACCACACCGCGGGAATCGACACCCTGCACCGGCTGACCGGTGCGCCGGTGCGCGCCGCACTGCCCGAGCACTGCCGGGAGGCACCGGTGCTTGGGCACGGCGAGGAAATCCAGGCCGCAGGGCTGGTAGTGCAAGTGCTGCACACCCCGGGACACACCTCGGACTCGTTGTGCTTCCTGCTTCCGCACGACGGCTCCGACGCCTCGATGCTCACCGGAGACACGATCCTCGGGCGCGGAACCACCATCTTGGATGCACCCGACGGAAGACTGGCCGACTATTTGGCCTCCCTTGACCTGCTCGAGGGCGCACCCGATGCCCGCGTGCTCCCGGCCCATGGACCGGTCCTTGAATCGCTGCACAACATTGTGCGCCAGTACCGCGACCACCGGCACGAACGGTTGGCGCAGGTCAGAACCGCGCTGGCACAGCTGCGCCGCGAGGGCACACAAGAACCCGGGATCGGCCAGGTCACCGATCTGGTGTACGCGCAGGTCGATCCCTCGGTGCGCGCCGCGGCGGAAAAATCGGTGGAAGCGCAATTGGACTATCTCGGCCAGGTCGAAGCATGATGACATCAGGTGCTGGGTCCCCCTTGCCGGGCGCCGGCTACTTGCCCGTTGCCGTCTGGGCGCCTGCGGCCAATGCCGGGACCACTTTCTCGATGGCGTAGGGCACCGACAGCGGGGATGCTGCCGAGATGGAGAGCACCTCCATGTCGTTGGCCGCGGCCACAAGCCCACCGTTGGCTACCGCGGGGATCTGTGCGAAAAGCGTGTCGTTCTTGATCGCATCCGTGGTGGACCCCGCCGGGATCCAGGTGAAGAAGATATCCGAGTCAAGCTCATTTCCCCGCTCGGCCGCCCACGGGAGATAAAATTCGCCATCCTTGACGTTTTCGTCCACCATCGGCGCTTGGGTCATGCCCAAAGCGCTCAGGAACCGAGGACGCGAGTCCCCGGTGGCGTAGAGGTTGATGCCCCCGTCGGCAGTCTCGAGGTTGCCGGCGATAAAGGTGGTGTCCTTGAATACAGGATTGGCCCGGGCCGCGTCCGAGAGCTGGCCCTCGACATCCTTGACCAGTGCTGCGGCGTCGTCGTCCTTGCCCAATGCCTGGCCCACCGCCGTGGTCACCTGCTGCCAGCTTGAGGTGTAGTTCGGGGCAACGGGGCCGATCACCGGGGCGATCTTCGAGAGCTTGTCGTATTCCTCCTGCGTCAAGCCCGAGTACCCCGCGACGATCAGGTCGGGCTGGGTCTCCGCGATGGCCGTGAAGTTCACTCCGTCTTTTTCCGAATACTGCTTCGGGGCCTTCTCGGTGCCGATCGAGGCGCCGAGCTCGGAGAGCTTAACATCCTTCCAATCCGTGGATCCCTGATCGTTGTTGCCCCAGTCGTCCTCGGCCATCCCCACCGGGACCACGCCCAAGGCCAGCACAGCGTCCGCGTTCACCCAAGAGACCGTGGCCACGCGCTCCGGCCGCTGGGGGATCTCCGTGGCGCCGTAGATGTGCTCGATGCTCACCGGGTAGGAAGAATCGGACGCGGCAGAAGGGCTTTCAGGTGTGGAACCGGCCGTTGAGCCGCACGCCCCAAGGGTCAAGGCAAGTGCTGCTGAGGCCGCGGTGATCAGGCCGGCTCGTCGGGTGAACGTCATGGGCTGGTAGATCCTTCGGGTAGGTGGCAGAAGTGCCTTCTGGTGCGATTGGACGCCGGATCGGCGGACATCGTGCTTGCGGGCGCTGGGCCCATCTAAGGAGTAAGGCTATCCTCACTAAATCCAATTAGGCAACGTACTTGACCCCTAATTACCGATCGTCACACCCGTGCACACCCCAAAAAACCCCGCCGTCCCGCAGGCCAAACGGCCCATTGATGACTAGGCTCACATCATGGACGAAAACCCGACGCCGACAAGCAACAACCCCCACCGCGGCAGGGGCACGGCACTGATCACCGGCGCCACCTCGGGACTCGGCGCGCAATTCTGTGCCCAACTAGCCGCCAAGGGGCTCGATCTGGTGATCGTGGCACGCGATGGGCAAAGGCTGGCCGAACTCGCCGCACGACTGCAGGCACAGTTTGCCGTCGACATCCAGGTCCTGGCCGCCGACCTGGTCTCCGATGCCGGGGTGCAACTCGTTGCGGACCGCCTGTCCCGGTCGAATGCCCCGGTCTCGCTGCTGGTGAACAATGCCGGATTCGGGATGCTGGGCAACTTTGCCGACAACGATCTCGATGCGGAGCTTAGGCATCTGCGCATCCACACCCAAACCCCGCTGGTGCTAATGCATGCCGCACTGCGAGCCATGGGCTTGGGCGCCGGGGGCAGAATCATCAACGTGGCCTCGGTCGCCGCGTACACCCCACGCGGAAGCTATTCCGCAGCCAAGGCCATGATGGTGAACTTCAGCCGGTGGGCCAATGTGTTCTACGCGGACCGCGGCATCAGCGTCACAGCACTGTGCCCGGGGTTCGTCCGCACCGAGTTCCACGACCGGATGGGCGCGGACCAATCCAAGATCCCCGCATGGGCCTGGCTTACCGCCGAAAACGTCGTGCGGCAGGCCCTGGAGGACAGCGAGGCGGGCAAGTCGGTCTCCGTACCCTCGGCCTTGTACAAGATCGCCGTCGCCGTGGCCCGGATCGCGCCCGACGCCCTGGTAGAAAGGCTGGCCCGGCGCGGACGCTAGGTAAGCCCCCCGAGGCATCCCGCGCCCGCCCGCATCGGGCATCGGGTTCACCCCGCACGCTACCCCTTCGCTGCCTCGGGGCGGCAAGTCCGGTCCCCGGGACGGCAAACCCGGCATGTGAGCGAGGTCACTTTTGACTCTTCCGCCCCCACCGCATCCCCGGCTTCTCGGGTTTTGTTAGGCAACCCTACCCATCCCGTGGTTTCATAATGACAACCCGTTGCGGTTGCATGGCTTGCGCGTAGGTCGACCTTATCGATAGCGTCTTCTCTGAACTCATTTACCGCACAGCACTGTTCGCTATTTACCGAAAGCTTCGGGCAGCAGTCACCACTATCGGAGAAAACATCGTGAAGACCCCTGTTCGCGTCGTACTTGGCGCATTCGCCGCCGGCGCATCCCTGTTCGCACTGACCGCTTGCGGCGGATCCGCCGAACCGGCGGCCAACGCCGATTCGAACAAGACGGTGAGCATCACCCATGCCCAGGGAACCACCGATGTCCCGGTGAACCCGAAGACCGTCTACACCTTCGACCTTGGCGTGCTGGATTCCATGGACGCGTTGGGGGTTGACGCCGATGGCGTTCCAGAGACAAAGTTCCCCGAGGCATTGAAGAAATACAACGATTCCTCGGTCGCCAAGATCGGTTCCATGAAGGAACCGGACTTCGAGGCCATCTCCAGCGGCAATCCCGACCTGATCATCATCACCGGACGCACCGCTAGCTCCTACGAGGAACTCTCCAAGATCGCACCGACCGTCGACCTATCCGTGGACATCACCAAGCCGTTGGAATCCTTCAAGGAACAGACCGGCAAGCTCGGCGAGATCTTCGATGCGGAGTCCAAGGTCACCGACCAGCTTGCCGCCCTGGAAACCAAGATCGCCGACACCAAGGCCAAAAGCCCCAACGGCGGCAAGGGCCTGATCATCATGACCTCCGGCGGCGAATTGACCGCCTACGGTGCGGGCTCGCGCTTCGGGTTGATCCACGACGTGCTGGGGGTCGACACCGTGGCGGACATCAAGTCCGAGGGACCGCACGGCGAATCGATCTCCTTTGAATTCCTCAAGACCAACAACCCCGATACGCTTTACGTTGTTGATCGCGACTCCGCCATGGGCACCGGCGGGGATGCGGCCAAGGCAGTGCTTGACAACGAGCTTGTCGCTTCGACCAACGCCGCAAAGAACGACAAGATCGTGAACCTCGATGCAACCTCCTGGTACATGATCGGGTATGGACTGAACAACACCAACAAGATGATCGACGAGGTTGCCGCGGCACTGTAGGCATAGCCCACGGACGCGCCCACACCATGAGCACACCAGTAATAAGTCGGCCGGCCACCGTGGGGGAAACCCCCGCGGTGGCCGGCCGGCGTTCCAGAATCCCCGCCGAATCGCGGTGGCTGGCACTGGGCACCGTCCTGGTGCTCGTGCTTGCGGTGGTGAGCTTGTTCGTCGGGGTCTCCGAGGTGAGCCTTCCGCAGCTGCTGGCCGGTGAGAACGAGGCCTGGGACCTGTTCTGGATTTCCCGGGTGCCGCGCACCCTGGCTGTCATCCTTGCCGGCACAGCCGTGGCGGTAGCCGGGTTGATCCTGCAGCTGATGGTGCGCAACCGTTTCGTCGAACCCTCGACCGTGGGCACCGTGGAGTCAGCGACGCTGGGCATCCTGGTGGTCACCGTGGCGATCCCCGCGGCGCCGCTCATAATGAAGATGGGCGTGGCAAGCATCTTCGCCCTCGGCGGCACCGCACTGTTCCTTGCCGTGCTGGGGCGCCTACCGGCGCGCAACACGTTGCTGGTGCCCATCGTGGGCATCATGCTCGGCGGTGTGATCGGCTCGGTGACCACGTTCTTCGCCTACAAGTACGATCTGCTCCAGACCTTGAGCAACTGGATGATCGGTGACTTCTCCGGGGTGCTTCGCGGACGCTACGAGCTTTTGTGGATCGTCGCGGTGCTCACCCTGGCCGGTTACCTGGCCGCTGACCGGTTCACCGTCGCCGGCCTGGGCGCGGACTTCACCACCAACCTGGGGATGAACCACAAGGCGATCATGCGCCTGGGCCTGGTGCTTGTCTCGCTGATTTCCGCCGTCGTGGTCACCGTCGTGGGTGCCGTGCCGTTCCTGGGGTTGATCGTGCCGAACATCGTGTCACTGCTTTTCGGGGACAACCTGCGCCGTGCGGTGCCGTGGACCGCGCTCTTCGGTGCCGGCTTTGTGCTCATCTGCGACATCATCGGACGCACCATCCACTTCCCCTACGAAGTTCCCGTGGGCATGGTGATGAGCGTTCTTGGCGCCACCATCTTCCTGGCCCTGCTGCTAAAAACCAGGAAACGCAATGCCAAATAAGCTCTCCCCGGGCCCGACCCGGCGCCGCCGCTTCTCGTTGCGCGGTTTTTCCCTTGCCATGCTCTCACCCAAGAGGATATCCCCCGCTGCCTTGATCACCGTGATGGCCTTGATCACCGTGGCGTGCATCGCGGTGTTCATGACCCTGGAGCTGCGCGGAAACCTGTCCTACGCGCTGAGCCGCCGCGGTATCCGTGTCGGGGCGATGCTGGTGGTCGCCGTCGCCGTGGGTTTGTCCACGTTGATGTTCCAGACCGTGACGGCCAACCGGATCCTGACCCCCTCGATCATGGGTTTCGACGCGCTGTACATCCTGATCCAGACCGCGCTGGTATTCATGCTGGGCTCTTCCACCCTGCTCACCGCCTCCCCTGCACTGAAGTTCGGGGCAGAGGTGGGGTTGATGATCGTGTTTTCCGCGCTGCTCTACCGGTGGCTGTTCACCGGGGGCACCGGCTCGCTGCACCTGATGCTGCTGGTGGGCATCGTTATAGGCACGCTCTTCCGCGGATTCTCCTCGCTGCTCCAACGCCTGATGGAACCCAGCGAATACATGGTGCTGCAGGACTTGTTCTTCGCTTCCTTCAACCAGGTCGAACCCATGCTCTTGGGGATATCGGCGATCATCGTCGCCCTGGTGACCATCGTGGTTTGGAAATTGCGCAAGAGCTTTGACGTGCTGGCACTGGGCCGCGAAACGGCGATCAACCTGGGTGTCGACCACCAGCGCATCGTCACCGTGGTGCTGGTGCTCTGTTCGATCCTGGTAGCGGTGTCCACCGCGCTCGTCGGGCCCGTGACGTTCTTCGGCCTGCTCGTTGTCTCACTCGCCTACCAAATGGTGCGCAAGTTCTCCCACGCCGCACTCATTCCCATTGTCTGCCTGCTCGGTGCCATCACGCTGGTCGGGGGCCAGCTCGTGCTCGAGCGCGTCTTCGGATTCGCCACGGCACTGAGCGTGATCATCGAGTTCGTTGGCGGACTGTTGTTCCTCTACCTGCTGTTGAAGGGTTCCCTGAAGTGATCCGCATTGAGAACGTCACCAAGTCCTATTCCGGCACCGCGGTGGTGGACGCGATTACCACCACCATTCCCGCCGGCGGGGTCACCTCCATCATCGGGCCCAACGGCGCAGGCAAGTCCACGCTGCTCTCGCTGATTTCCCGGCTGCTGCCCATGGATTCGGGGACCGTCTCGATTGCCGGGCTGGACATCGGGCGCACCCCCAGCAAGGACCTTGCCAAATCCATGGCGATCCTGCGCCAGGAAAACCACATCACCATGCGCCTTCGCGTGCGCGACTTGGTGGGCTTCGGACGCTTCCCTCACTCCGGCGGCCACCCGACCACCGAGGACAAGGCGCACATCGAGGCGGCCATGGCCCAGCTGGACCTGGGAGCCCTGGCCGACAGGTTCCTCGACGAACTTTCCGGCGGCCAACGCCAGCGCGCCTACATTGCGATGGTCCTGGCCCAGGACACCGACTACCTGCTGCTCGACGAGCCACTGAACAACCTGGACATGAAGCACTCGGTGGAAATGATGCGCCTGATCCGCCGGCTTGCCGACGATCTTGGCAAGACCGTGGTGATCGTCATCCACGACATCAACTTCGCCTCCTGCTACTCGGACACCATCCTGGCCATGCGCGAGGGCGCGCTGGTGCACCAGGGTCCCCCCGCGCAGATCATGAGGATCGAGGTGCTGCGCGATGTGTACGACATCGACATCCGCATCGAGGAAATCGACGGAAACCGGATCGGCGTGTACTTCGCCTAATCGGTGATGACGCGCCCTTGTCAGCTGTCGATACGGTGTGCTTTGCTGAGGGCGAAGGGAGAGCAGCCATGACAACATTCGCCATTGGCGACCATGTGCGGTGGAACTCGGAGGCTGGATACGTCACCGGTGTGATCACCAAGAAACACACCAAGGACGTCGAGTACAAGGGCCACATGCGGCGATGCACCGAGAAGGAACCGCAGTACGAGATCAAGAGCGACAAGACCGATCACGTGGCGATGCACAAGCCCGATGTCTTGTCGAAGATCAAGTGACGTCGTCTCGGCCACGTGGAACCGGGAAAGGGCACCCAACTGCGTTACCCACGCACCTGCCATAGGTGTGGCCATCCCGGCACCCTGCAGAAGACCGAAACGTGCTTAACAGAAAAACCACTGGTCCCGATTCAGGAGGATGGGCATGGACGCCGTTGCGGAGGTCCGCGCGTTCGTTATGGCGATTCCTGCCGGAAGCGTTGCAGCCTACGGCGAGATCGGACGAGCACTTGGTATCGGACCGCGGCAGGTGGGGCGGGCCGTTTCCCTGCTCGGGGACGATGTGCCGTGGTGGCGGGTAGTGCGTGCGGACGGTACAGCGGCATCATGCCGCGGAGGCGGAGCCCGCGCGCTGCTGGAAGCTGAAGGTGTTCCGTTCCGTGGCGCCCATGTCGATATGACCAAGACCCAGAACGCGTAGCCCGGATAAAGGCTATGTAAAAAAATTCATTGCACAGACCGTTTTACGCGCAAATTAGAGGTATTCGCGGGTAATCTCAACCACATACAGGCATCACCGGAAATGTAATAAATATCTAATTGACCTGTGTTTATACAATTTTTATGTTCGCGTTCCGTGGCCATGCCACGAAAAATCCGCCCATTCAAGGGTGCAGAATTTATACATGACCATGCAAGATACTGCACCAGCTACGGCCCGCCCCACGCTGCGCCAGCAACTGGGAGCTCGCAAGCCCGTCGAGGCGTTCACGGCCGAGGCCGGCAACGGCACCGGTGGCCCCAAGCTGCGCCGCACGCTGGGATTGCTGCACCTGACCATGATCAGTGTCGGGGCCACACTCGGTACAGGCATTTTCGTTGTGCTGTCTTCCTCGGTACCTATGGCCGGACCCGCCGTATGGATCTCCTTCGCCATCGCCGGGCTGGCCGCGCTCTTTGCCGCACTGTCATACGCGGAAATGGCCGGCGCGGTGCCGGTATCGGGGTCCAGCTACACCTATACCTACGCGACCATGGGCGAGGGCCTGGCCTGGATCTGCGGCTGGTGCCTGGTCCTTGAATATGCCGTCTCGGTCGCGGCGATCGCGGTCGGCGCAGGTGAATACCTCAACGAGATGGCCCGCTCGCTCGGCATGGACCTTCCGGCCGCACTGACCAATCCGCCGGGCGCCGACGGCGGCGTGTTCAACATCCCCGCGCTGGCGATCGTGCTCTTCGCCACCGTCCTGCTGGTTCGCGGCACCAAGGAATCCGCGGTGGTCAACACCGTGCTGGTGTTCATCAAGATCTCGGTGTTGCTCTTCTTCGTGGTGATCGCTTTCAACGCGTTCACCACCTCGAACTTCGATCCGCTGCTGCCCATGGGCACGGCCGGGGTCTCGGCCGCGGCCGCCCGGCTGTTCTTCTCCTACATCGGCTTCGATGCCGCATCCACCGCCGGGGAGGAAGCCAAGAACCCCCAGCGCGACCTGCCGCGGGCGATCGTGCTCTCCATGGTCATCATCACCTCGCTCTACATCTTGGTGGCCATCGCCGCCGTCGGCGCGCGCCAGTGGACCTGGTTCGAGGGAAAGGAGGCGGCATTGGTGCAGCTTCTCGAGGAGGTCACCGGACAAAGCTGGGTCGCATTGCTCTTCGCCGCCGGCGCCGTGCTGGCCATTGTCTCGATCGTCATCACCGTGCTTTACGGCCAAACCCGCATCCTGCTGGCCATGAGCCGCGACGGGATGGTTCCGACGGTATTCGGGCGTATCAGCACACGCAGCGGGGCTCCGGTGGCCGGAACATGGATCACCGGCGGAGCCGTGGCATTGGTTGCCGGGCTGGTCCCGTTGGGCCAGCTGGCAGACGCGACATCGATAGGCACGCTCTTCGCCTTCTCCCTGGTCTCACTGGCCGTCATCTTGCTGCGACGCAGCAGCCCCGAGCTGCCACGCACCTTCAAGGTGCCGTTCTACCCGGTGACCCCGATCCTGGCGATCATCTTCTGTGGCTACCTGATGGCCAATCTCGGGGCGCGGACCTGGGTGGTCTTTGGCGCATGGATGGCCATCGGATCGCTGATCTACCTCGGCTACAGCCGCCGGCATTCGAAGCTGGCGGCCAACTGGGATGCGTTCGGGAAGCACTAGCCCTCGCGGGGTTCTTGGACGCTATCGTGAACCATCGGCTGGCCATTTTTCGATTCAATTCCCGACCTCGACTACTCTGGGCATATGCCATCCGAGACAGCTCGAACATCGGCCACCGAACTGCGACCCAAGGTGAAAAAGCCTGGCGTGGGCTTCACAGCGCGGGTCCGCGACCGGATCACCAACCGCGTGGATTCGTTGCGTTCGCAACTGTGGCCGATGCCGCTGGTCGCCATCATCCTCTCGGTCGCTCTCGGCCAGCTCCTGCCCTATTTGGACAAGGAACTCGATTCCAGGACCGCCAGCGAGGTCACCGGATGGCTCTTCGGCGGAGGTCCCGAGGCCGCCAACAACCTCTTGCAGACCATTGCCGGGGCCATGGTCACCGTCACCTCGCTGACGTTCTCCCTGACCATGGTGACCCTGCAGCTGGCCAGCAGCCAGTTTTCCCCGCGGGTGCTGCGGACCTTCACGCGCGACAGGATCGTGCACAACACCCTAGCCCTTTTCCTGGCGACCTTTGCATACTCCTTGACCGTGCTGCGCAGTGTCCGGATCGCCACGGACCAGGCCCCGGGGTTCGTCCCGCGAATCTCCACCACGCTGGCCTTTGTGCTGGCCGTGGCCAGTGTCCTGACCCTCGTGGCCTTCCTGTCCCACCTTGCCCGCCAGATCCGCGTGGAGTCCATGCTTCAGACGGTCTTCGACGAGGCTGAATCAACGCTCAAACGCGTCTATGAGGACACGGAGAATCCAGACTTGGTACAGCCCGGGGCGCTGACTGCCAACGGACAGGGTTTCCGGCCCATCGAGAGCAGGGCTTCGGGTTTCCTGCTCAGCGTTGACTATACGGCCACCAACACGGCGGCCCTGGAGGCCGGGGCCTTCGTGGTGTTCGATTCGACGCCCGGGGACTCCCTGGTCCGTGGCGTCCCCTTCGCCCGGGCTCGCTACAGCACCGGGGGCGAGCTGGGAGACGAAGCCTTCGACGCCTTGTGCGATGCTGTGAGCGAATGCATCATCACCGGGTTCGAACGGACTTCCGTTCAAGACGCGACGCTCGGATTGCAGCAGTTGCTGGACATCGCTTGCAAGGCCCTCTCCCCCGGAATCAACGACGGAACCACTGCCGTGCACGCCATCGGCCATGTGTCCGCGTTGCTTTGCGGTTTGGCGGAGCGCCCCACCGGGCCCTACCTGGTGCGGGACAAGACCGAAACGGCCCGCGTGCTGGTGCTGCGCCCCGGATTGGAGGACATGCTTGAGCTGGCTATGCGCCAATTGCTGCGCTACGCCATGGACGACCCCCGGGCAGCCGAGCGCACGGTCAAGCTGCTGCTGGAGCTGGCCTGGGTCGATAAGGCCGGCAAACTTGCCGAACCGCTGGCCGTTCAGGGCGAAAGGGCAGCACAGGCTTTGCGGCACAGCCCGATCAGCGGCGCCGAGGCCGGCAAGCTACTGGCAATGCTTGATGCAGGACCGCAACGCGCCTAGATACCTGCCCCGTGAACGGCCCAGGTGGAAGCCAACCCCACGGACCGGCGAACCGCAAGGACACCGGCGGCCAATGTCGCCCTCATGATGCCCGCCAAGACGGGGCAACGACGATCCCGGTCCCTGCCGGCGGAGCCAGCAGGACACCGCTGGGCCTACCCCGATGGCCGGTCCCATGCTGGAAAATGAAACCGAAGGAAGGATTCGCGGAGCGGCTTCGAGCGTTTACGTTCGTTGGGCGAGGTGGACTGCGGCGGGGCCGAGTGGTCCTCGCCGAAAAGCACGGAGCCCGAATCCGTTCGTTCGATGCCCGCCAGGGTGTGCAGTAGCGTTGATTCGCCCGAACCCAAGGGACCCCATGATGGCCACCGTATCCGGCGCCAAAGCCGATCCATGGGCGCGGCGCAGGGCATGCGCGCCCAGCACGTTGGTGGCCGCAGGCCTGGGTGCGCGGTTTGCATCGATCATGCCACCAGCTTTTCAATTTTTCCCCCGCCTGAGATCGGAGCGCGGGAAGAACTGTTCCCGACACCCCCGCCACCAAGGACGGAGAGGTTCTGACCCGGAGCGCCCGAGCACCCATTCCGAATGCCGTGTGTTCAAGCTAGGCTGTGCCGACCATTGCTTTCGGGTCAGGATCTCACTCTTCAAGCACTGCGTGGTTCCAAGTTCCTCCGGTGCGAAAGTGCTTTCTTCCCACCGGGGCATTCCAAGGGGGAGAAAGTTGAATACGGCGGGCGGGTTCGTGGTCACGGTCCCTGGGAGTCTCGTTGCGCCCGTGGTCTGGGGCATTCGCCGATCTCATTGATCGTCCGGGGTGTGCACCAATTCGCCGTGTGCATCATCTTGCTCATCATGGGCATCAACATGCGCGCCGCGATGCGCGAGATCTCTGCAGTTGACGACGGGGCAAGGCAAATGGGCGGGTTCCTTGCTCTTGCCGGTTTCGTGTTGGTGGTTCCTGGACTGGTTGCCGCGCTAAGGACCGTGGTGCGCGTCTCGGAGCGCAGGCTCCTTGATTTGTTGCCGGACTACGTCAACAACGCGCTCTGGGACAGGAACAAGGAAGTCGGCCGCTCCTTTTCCGAGCGTCGCAAGGTGCGCCATGAACTGGTGATCGACACCGGCAACAGGATCCGTGCCTGGACCGCGCGGGACATCCGCAAGGCCCTCGGAATCCAAGTCGGGCAACGGGTCACCGTGGTGGCCAGCCCTTTGCTTGGCTACGTCGACAGGCTTGAATCCCACCGCTGAGTGGATTTGTCCCCATGTGCCCGGATCTCCGCCAACGCGCCGGGTTCGCGGTGGGCGGCTTTTTTGTGAACAATGGGTCAAGTGATCCCCTCCCCGCTTGATCCTGCCCCCGCCGCCTGTCTAAGCCGCATCGTCGCCGATTCCTCCAACCGGATCGCCTGGCTTCGGGCACGATCCCAGGGCATCACCGCAACGGACGTCTCCAAGCTATCCACCCCGCGCAGCATCGCCTCGGCGGCGTGGGACAAGCTTCACGGATCGGGGTTCGGCGGCAACCCGTTCACCGACCACGGCCGGGCGCGCGAACCGGTGATCGCCGCATGGGTGCAACAAAACTTCGGGATCATGCCCTCCACCCAGCTCTTCCACGCGGCAGAAAACCATATCCACCTGGCGACTCCCGACGGCTTGGGCCTGCGCGAGCACGGGCGGGTGGAGCTGGCCGAAATCAAGACAACCAACAAGCCGTTCAAGACCATCCCGCGGCACTACCTGCGCCAGATGTTTTGGCAGCAGTACGTGCTGGGCGCCGAACGCACCCTGTTTGTCTGGGAGCCGCACAAGGACTTCGTGCCGACCCACGCCGAACCGCTGACGCGTTGGGTCGATCGGGACGACGCGGAAATCGGCGACCTCATTTCCAAGGCGGACCAAATGGTGCAGATCCTGCGCGAACGCACCGCAGCGGCCAGGGCCCGCGAAGACTACGGTCCGGCAGCACTTCACCTCTAGGAAAGCGCTTCGGCGCTCCCGGTCAGGAAGAGCCCCCGCGCAACAGGGGTTCGGGCAAGGCCTCGGGGTAATCCCTGCCCAGCTCGGCGACCAGGTGCTCCCGGATGAAGTTGCGCAAGTCCCATAGGTCACCGGCATTGCGGGCGGTGACCATGATCGTGATCTTCATGATGCCTCCCACCGCATCGGTCACGTTAAGCGTTCCAACCCGTCCGTCCCACAGGTCGGTGGCGGAAAGCAGTTGCTCGGTCCGGGTGCGCAGGTGCTCCACCGGTGCATTCCAGTTCAAATCCAGGAACACGTACCCCATGATATCGGTGTTGCGGCGTGACCAGTTCTCGAACGGCGTTGCGGTGAAGTAGGTCGAGGGAACGATCAGCCGGCGTCCGTCCAGCAACAAGATCACCACGTAGGTCAACGTGATTTCCTCGATGTTTCCGCGCTCGCCCTCGACCACCACGGTGTCGTTGACGCGGATGGCATCGGTGAAGGCGATCTGCAGCCCGGCGAAAATATTGGCCAGCGAGGACTGCACGGCAAGTGCGGCAACCACCGATATCAGGCCGGCCGATGCCAAGATGCCTGCTCCCAGCGCCCTGACCTCGGGAATCGTGAGCAACGCGCCTGAGACTGCCAGGGTGATGATCAGCGCAGTGGCGACCCTACGCAGCAAACCGATCTGTGTCTGGATCTTGGACAGACGACGCGGGTTCCGTCCATCGGTGCGGTACTTGGCAAGTATCACCTCTTCGATCGTGCCGATCAGTGCGATCAGCAACCAGGCGATAGAGGCAAAAAGCGCCAACAGCAGCAGGAACTGCCACAGGTCGGTCCACTGGGAGGGCTTGAAGGCCAACGTCATGGAAATCTTGGTGAAGGCGAATGCCAGGGTCAACAGGATCGGCGTGCGCCCGCGGATGCCGGTGCCAGCAAGCGCAGGCATCCGGCGGCGGAAACGCGAGAAAAGGAACGTGAGCACCACGGTGATCAACAGCGCGGCCACTAACCCAATCGCAACCACAATCCATGGCCGGATGAATTCAGGTAACCCGTTCGTGTTCTCCACAACCCCATTCAGAGCGTCGTCGAGTGCCGGGTTGGTAAGAATCTGCATATCAACTAGGTTGTCACACCGCCGCGGGCAGCGGCCAAATATTGACGGGGGATCCCTGGCACATCTCCTTGGCGTTGCAATGCCGTGGATAGTGGGTAAACCCCCTTGCGGCTCTCGAAGCCCGAGTTCATGCTGGTTCCATCCCACTCAGCCTGATCCAGGGATTTCCCATAAAGCGAGGAACATCATGAAAAACCGGATCGCCGCCGGCCTGGCCGGCGCACTGCTCATTGCCGGTCTCGGCATTGCACCGGCCTCCGCGTCACCGTCCGCCAATGCCGCGTCCGCTCCTTATTGCGGCATCACCTGGGGCTCGCTGGCCGACAACGTTTCCGGCCACGCTTCCGCCACTGTCAATAACGTCCGCACCGGTCGCCACGCCTGCTTCGACAGGATGGTCATCGACCTCAAGGGCAAGGTGAAGGGCTACGACGTGCGTTACGTCAGCGCCGTCTACACCCAGGGCCAAGGCAAGCATGTCCCGCTGGACGGCGCCGCCGACCTGCGCATCAACGTGGATGCCGCCGCCTATACGTCCTCAGGCACCCCGACCTACGTCCCGGCCAATCGCAACAAGGTCCGCAACGTCTCGGGCTACAGCACGTTCAAGCAGGTGGCGTACCTGGGCAGCTATGAGGGCGAAACTTCCTTCGGCCTGGGCGTTCGTGCCCGGTTGCCGTTCAGGACCTTCGTGCTCACCGATGCCACCACCAGCCGCCTGGTGATCGACGTCGCCCATCGCTGGTAGGCCTCCGCACCCCAGCCCGGCACCTACAACGGGGCACTTGCTGCATTCCACGACAATCGTGGGGTGCGGCCGGTGCCCCGCAACACGCATGTTGAATGACAAAACGGCGTCATGCGGCGCACCGTTTCGACGGATGTGTCACGATTCATGCATGAATATTGCGCGTCCATACAAGCAGGTCGATGTCTTCTCCTCCTCCCCTTACACCGGAAACGGCTTGGCCGTGGTGTTGGACGGCGAGGGGCTCAGTGACGCGCAGATGCTGAACTTCGCCAACTGGACCAACTTGGCCGAAACGGCGTTCCTCTTCCCCGCCACGCACCCCGATGCCGACTACCGCGTGCGCATCTTCACCACCACCACCGAGCTTCCCTTCGCAGGCCACCCCACCCTGGGTGCCGCACACGCATGGCTCGAGGCCGGCGGGGTACCCAAGAACCCCGCAGCGCTGATCCAACAGTGTGATGCCGGGCTCATCGAGGTCCGCCGCGTTCCGGGGGAATCCGGAGCCGAGTCCGAGTCCCTGGCCTTCAAGGCTCCCCCGATGATGCGCACCGGCGAGCTCGAGGACGACGTCCTGGAATGGGCCGTGACCGGCCTGGGCATCACGCGCGAAGACGTGGTCGGCCACCAGTGGTTGGCGAACGGCCCTCACTTTGCCGGGCTGCTGCTGCGCGACGCTGAGCTGGTGCTCTCCCTGGAACCGGACTACAACATGCTCGCCGGGCTCGAAGTCGGGGTCATCGGCCCACACACCGGCCAGGGGATCGCTGCCAGGTCCTATGATCCACAGGCCCCGGAGGCCCGGCCCGCCGGCGCACGCGAAGAGCTGAGCCCCCTCTCTGAGGCCGATGAACGTCGTGGGTCCCAGCGCTTTCGCAACGTTGTCACCGGTGCACCTGCGGACTACGAGGTCCGGGCATTCTGCCCCGGCGAGGGCCTGCCCGAGGATCCGGCGACCGGATCGCTGAACGCCGGGTTCGGTGTCTGGCTCACTTCCTCCGGGCTGGCCCCGGAGTCCTACGTGGTGCGCCAAGGCACCCGCCTAGGCCGCGCGGCGATGCTGCATGTGAGCAGCGATGCCGACGGCGTCTGGATTGCCGGACAATCCCGGACCTGCATCGAGGGCGTCGTCAATCTCCCCTAGCCGACCCGGAGATGCCCGGGCCGTGGCGGTGCACAGGACACTCTTTATCCATTCAATCCGTGCGCGTACACTCAATCGGTGAGTGTGAATCAGATAGATACCGAAAAAGCCCAGGACAAGCGCGCTTGGGGTGCCCTGTGGGCGTTGGTCATCGGGTTCTTCATGATCCTGGTTGACTCAACCATCGTCTCGACGGCGATGCCGGCGATCATGAACGGCCTAGCCACCGACATCAACGGCGTCATCTGGGTCAACAGCGCCTACCTATTGGCATTCGCGGTACCCCTGTTGATCACCGGACGCATGGGTGACAGGTTCGGTCCGCGCAATATTTACCTCGTCGGTCTTGTCATCTTCACGCTTTCCTCGCTCTGGTGCGGGCTCTCCCCGGATGTGGGCACATTGATCGTTGCCCGCGTGGTGCAGGGGCTCGGTGCCTCGTTGATGAGCCCGCAGACCATGACGTTCATCACACGCATGTTCCCCTACGCGCGGCGCGGCGCGGCCATGGGCGTATGGGGAGCCGTCGCCGGCATCGCCACCTTGGTTGGCCCGATTGCCGGGGGTATCTTCGTGGACACGCTGGGCTGGGAATGGATCTTCTTCGTCAACGTGCCGGTAGGCGTCCTGGCGATCTGGCGTGTGCTGGTCAAGGTCCCCAAGCTTGAACGCCACGCACAATCCTTCGATTGGCTGGGCGTCGCACTGAGTGCGGTGGCCATGTTCGCCCTGGTCTTCGGCATCCAGGAAGGCAACGCCCACAACTGGGGTCCGTTCATCGGACCGGTAGGTTCCTGGCACCTGATCATCGGTGGAATCGTGTTGCTGGGCCTGTTTATTTGGTGGCAGGCCGCCAACCGCTCCGAGCCGTTGGTGCCGCTGGGCTTGTTCAAGGACAGGAACTTTTCCTTGGCGAACATCGCGATCACCTTCATGGGGCTCTCGATCACGGCCATGAGCTTCCCGATGATCCTCTACCTGCAGTCGGTGCGCGGGTTGACCCCCACGCTCTCCGCACTGATGATCGCGCCCATGGCGATCATTTCCGGCATCCTGGCACCGATCATCGGCAAGAACATTTCACGCATCGAAGCCAAGTACTTCGCGGTTCCCGGGTTCTTTCTCTTCGGGGCCTCGATCACCGCCTATGGGCTGATCATGCGCGCGGACACCCCGTTCTGGGTGCTGCTGATTCCGCCGGTATTCATGGGCGTCGGGTCCGCGATGGTCTGGCCATCGGTTTCGCTCACCGCCACCCGGGACCTGGGCCAGGCCGATGCGGGTGCCGGATCAGGGGTCTACAACACCACACGACAGGTCGGCGCGGTGCTGGGTTCGGCACTGATCGCGCTGATGATGGAATCACGCATTGCTCTCGAGTCCGAAAAGGTCGTGGCCTCCATGGGCGCCGGCGCCCCGGCGATCCCTAGCGGGGCGGCCGATGGCGGCGGCCCGGTGCCGCAGTTCCTGCACGAGGCGTTCTCCCTGGCCTTGGGCCAGGCGCTGCTGCTTCCGGGAATCGTTGCGATGGCCGCTGCCCTGGTGGCCCTGATGTTCCGCAAGGGCGCGCGCACAAATTGATCCGCACGCGCCTTTTTCAAGCCAAGAAGGCTAGTACTACTTCTTCTTGTCCTTCTTGTCCTTCTTGACCGGTACTTCCTTGACCTTGGTCTTGTGCTTGCCGCGCCCGAAGACCAGGGCGACCGCAATCCCGGCGAACAGCAGGTCCTTGGCCATGTGCACGCCATTGGGGGTTGGGCGCACGCCGTCGGACTCGGTCATTCCCGGGGTCTTGAGGTAGGTGGCCACAAGCCCGGCGGCGAAGGCGCCCAGGCCCAGGCCGGCCAGCCGGGACGGGATGAACGGGGTCAGCAGGGCAGAACCCACGACGATCTCCCCCATGGCCAGTGCCTTGCCGAATACGGCCGGCTCCATCTTCTGGACCTGCGGGACGGCGTTTGAGACCATGGTCTGGATTTCCTGGGCCGATTCGACCGGCAGGCGCAGCTTGCCGATGCCGCTGTTGAGGATGTAGGAACCCGAGACGAGTCGTAGCGCTACGTTGGCAATGTTGATTCCCATGGGTTTTCTCCTGGTGTTGGGGGCCTGTGCTTCTCTTGTTTCTTCTCCCACCTTAGGGTTTATCCCCGTGCTACCGCTAGGGCTGCCACGGTGTGGCGCAGCCGTGTTCCCTCGGTCCGGCTTCGGTTTGCATCGGGTTGGCCACATTTTGGCCCTCCCGCGGTCATATGCAGGGCGGCGCATCGCCCAGCGTGCTAGATTCGCGGTCATGATCACCTCCTCCGCGGTTCCCGACGCCGCGCTGCGCCTGCTCGTCGAAAAAGGCTTCGACGCCACCAGCGTCGATTCCCTGGCCCAGGCCGCGGGCATTTCACGTTCCACCTTCTTCCGCCGCTTCGGCTCCAAGGAGGAAATGGTCTTTGCTGACATGGAAACGATCATCCACCACCTTGAAACGGTGCTGGCAACTTCCGCGGCCGGGCCCGTGGCGGCATTGGTGCACGCCGGGCTGACGGTCTTCGACCAGCACACCGCCCGGCCCGAAGCCGCGGGGCTGCGCCACCGGCTGTTGCTCGATGTTCCCTCGCTGCGCGACCGCGAGCTTGTCTCGATCCATCGTTACGAGAGGGTCTTCCGCAACCACCTGCGCTACAAGGGGCTTTACGATCTTCCCCACGGCCGTGCCATGTGCATCGCGTTCGCCTCCGGGGTGGTCGCGGTCCACAACGACCACCTGCGGCGTTGGCTGCGCGATCCCGAGCAGACCAAGCGCGTGGAGCTGGAACGGGAACTGGCTGCTCTGGGCGCGTTGTACCTTCCGGTGCTCGAACCCCAAGACCAGGGCCCGGCATCGGAGCCGACGACAGTGGTCATCACGATTGCTGGAGCCACCCCCGACACTGAAACCGTGCTCACCCAAGTGCGCGAGGCCCTCGACGGCATCCACAGGTGATCCTCAGTGCCTTGACCTGACACTGAGTTTCAGTATGCTTGTGCCTAGCGACATCCGCGTCGATTACGAAAGGGCACCAGCACCCATGAGCATTGAAGCCAGCCTCAACACCGAATTTCCCACCGGGGTCGTTGAACCGGAGTACGAGCTATGGGGCGAGGTTGACGTCGACCCGGCAGGCCTTTTCGAAGACATTCCTGCTGCCGACCGCGAATACTGGGGCCGCGCAAGGGAATTCGGGCTCACGGAAGTGCGCCCCGTCATCGACGAGTACTGGGACAATTCCGACTACCCCCTGGATCTGGCCAAACGCCTGGGCGACCTTGACCTGCTGCGCGACGGCCTTACCCTTGAGGGCTACCCCCAAATGAGCGTGCTTGCCGCCGGGCTGGTGAACATGGAACTCTCGCGTGCAGACGGTTCGGTGGGCACCATCGCCGCAGTCCAGGCAGGACTGGCCCTGCGTTCGATCACCGAGTGCGGTTCCCCCGAGCAGATCGCCCACTGGGGCCCGAAACTTGCCACCGCCGAGGTCCTCGGCGCCTTCGCGCTGACCGAACCGACCCACGGTTCCGACTCGGTTTCACTCGAAACCCGTGCCACCAAGGTCGAAGGCGGTTACCGGATCAGCGGCGAGAAGAAGTGGATCGGCAACGGCTCCACCGGCGGGATCACCATCGTGTGGGCACGCGACGGGGAGAAGAAGGTCCGCGGCTTCATCGTGCAACAGGAGTGGGAGGGGTACACGGGCACCACCATCGAGGGCAAGCTTTCGCTGCGTGCCATCTGGCAGGCCCACATTCGCCTCGATGACGTGTTCGTCCCCGATTCCCATGTGCTGCCCGGTGCCAGCAGCTTCAAGGACACCGCCAAGGTCCTCTTCGCCACCCGCCTGGGCGTTGCGTGGTCGGCGGTGGGCCATGCAACCGCCTGCTACGAGACCGCCGTGCAGTACGCGGCACAGCGTATCCAGTTCGGCCGCCCACTTGCCGCAAGCCAGATCGTCCAGGAGCGCTTGGCCAGGATGCACTCCGAGCTTGCCACCATGCAGCTTTCCGTCATGCAGGCCACCAAACGCGAGGAGGCCGGCACGTTGAGTCCGGTGCAGGCATCGCTTGCCAAGTTCACCTGCACCCGGCTGGCCCGCGGGATTGCCTCCAACGCACGTGACCTGCTTGGCGGCAACGGCATCCTGCTGCGCAACCGCGTGGCCCGGCACATCGCCGACATCGAGGCCATCCACACCTACGAGGGCACCGAGACCGTCCAAGCATTGATCATCGGCCGCTCGATCACCGGGATATCCGCCTTCGCCTAGATCAGGCCCTTACTGCCGTATCCCGTGTG
Organism: Paeniglutamicibacter antarcticus; assembly: GCF_039544305.1. Lineage (NCBI taxonomy): Bacteria > Bacillati > Actinomycetota > Actinomycetes > Micrococcales > Micrococcaceae > Paeniglutamicibacter > Paeniglutamicibacter antarcticus. The sequence goes on along the minus strand of NZ_BAABLK010000022.1, from coordinate 285,726 downwards.
CTCCAGTACCCCGGATTCCTTCCGGCGGTGCTGGAGCACATGTCTTTCCGCGCCGTGGTCCGCCGCACCCGTCCCGCTGGAACCGGGAAGCAAGTTACCGCCATCGGGCCATGATCGGCGCTCATGGTTCACCTGCACCAACCGGGCGCGTGGTTCGTGCAGGTCGTTGACGAGGCCCATGTGGACATGCCAGTTTTGGTTCATGACTGTGAACAAACGAGTTGTTCCGATCATCACCGTGAAGAGCATCGAGGCCGAACGCCGCAACCATGCCGAGGTGCTGGGGCTTGTGGAGCTGATGAACCACGGCTGGATCGTGACGTTTGCAGATGTTTCGGGTGCCCATCAGGTCTTCCTGATGACCCGGGATCCCACGGCCCCCGTCAATCCGCAGGCATCGATTCAGGGCGATAATGTCGATGCCGCATACGCCACCGCCTGCGCCCGCGGCCTGGAAATCATGGACGAGCTCCAGGACGAGCCGTGGGGCGTTCGACGGTTCTTCTTTCGCGAAGCGTCCGGGAACATCATCAACGTACTGTCCCACCTCGGCTAGGAAACCGAACAGATTTCGGCCCGCGACCCGGGCCTGCTGGCCGCATGTGCTGCCCGTACCATGCGCCGACTAGGCTACATCGTGTATCCGTCCCTGGTTTTGATCGAAAGGCCCTGCATGAAACAACAAACGATGATAATCACCGGAGCGAGCGATGGCATCGGGGCCGAAGCCGCACGCGCACTGAGCCTACAGGGGCACAAAATGGTCTTGGTTGGACGAAACAGGGAAAAGACCGCGGCCATTGCCCGGGAGCTCAGGGCCGATCACTACCTCGCCGATTTCTCCCAGCTCGACGAAGTCCGTGCCCTCGCCTCGCTGCTGCTTCAGAGGTACCCGCAAATCGACGTGCTGGCCAACAACGCCGGAGGCATCTTCACCCCGGCCCGGCAGAGCACCGATGACGGTTTTGAACTGACCTTACAGGTCAACTATCTCGCCCCGTACCTGCTCACGCATCTTCTTCTTGACCGCCTCGTGGCTTCACGGGCCGCTGTCATCAATACCTCCAGCGTGGCCAACCGCCTTTACGGCAAGGTGGATCTCTCGGATCTGAATGCGGAGCGCTATTACGATCCCAAGCGCGCCTACGGAAACGCCAAACTCGAACAGATCATGTTCACCAGCGAGCTGCAACGACGCTTTGGTTCCCAAGGCCTTGGAGCTGCCGCGTTCCATCCGGGGATCGTCCGCACAGGCTTTTCACGCGCCCCCGGCTCGTCCATGGAAAGCATTTACGCCAACCGGTTCATCTCCGCTTTCCTCGCAACACCGGCCAAGGGTGCCGATACGTTGATCTGGCTTGCCGGGCAGGGGCGGGACCGAACGTGGCCCTCGGGCGCATACTTCAAGCATCGCAAGGTTGCCCGAACCAATCCGCAGGCCAATGATGTATCGCTTTGCAGCTCGCTCTGGGAGCAGACCCGGCAAATGCTCCAGCTCACCTGATCGTTGCGGTCCCGGTGCCGCACGATGTGCTTCCCCAAGCGTGGAAAACACCCAGCAAGCGGGCTTCCTGGGCCCGGTGGCCATCGCCGGAAGCCGCTCCCTACATGCGTTTCTTCACGTGCTTGGTTGCCGGAGCACTCCATGGGTCCTCGGGCCATGGGTGCTTGGGATAACGTCCCCGGTTCTCCGCGCGAACTTGCGCATAGGGCCCGGACCAAAACGACGCCAGGTCATCGGTGACAGCCAGTGGCCGGCCGGCCGGGGAAAGCAGGTGGAAGAGCACGGGGACCCTTCCGCGCACCAGCGCCGGCGAAGCGGCCAGCCCAAAGCATTCCTGCAGCTTCACCGCCACCACCGGCGGTGCCTCCGGTTCCTCGACGCCCGGGTAGGTGATGCGGATCTTGGATCCGCTGGGAACCGCAAGCCGCTCCGGAACCAACTCCTCCATGGCGGTGGCCTCGGGCCACGGCAGCAGCCGGCGCAGCGCATCAGCCAGGTCCAAGGATCCCGGGGGCCTTCCTGCCGCGAGCGCCTCGAGTTCGGGGGCTAGCCAGTTCCCTGCCCCATCCAGCAGGGATGCATCGTCCATGGCCGGCCAAGGGGAACCGAGTTCGCGGTTCAGCAACGCCAGCCTGCTGCGCAGCAGCTGTGCAGCAGGGGCGAACTTCAGCATCCCCAGCCCGTTCTCGCGCAACGCAACCAGCACCGCGGCACGACCCTGATCCCGGGTCGCTTGCACCGGCGTGCTGTTAAGTCCGATGGCGCCCAACCGGTGTTCCCTGCGGGCGGTGAGCTTGCCGCGCGCAAAGACCACGCTGGTTCCCTCGGTTTCCAGATGGGATGCTGCAAGTAGTGCGGTGGCCTCGTCGATGGGTGCCGCGGCACGGATCAGGGCTCCGGTTCCTGCGGCGTCGCGCCCGGCCGCCCGGGCTACCTCGGCGACCGCCAACCACCGGTGGTGTGCCAACGGGCTGGAAGCCGGCAGTCCGGCACGGGTCCCGGAGGCAAACAGGTAGGTAGTGCCCGTGGCGTCCTGAACACGTCGGGCGACCCGTCCGGGGAAGGCAAGGGCCACCACCATTCCAAGTCCGGCTTCTGGCTGCAGCTTCCCGATTGGCGAAACCACGGCAGCCTTGCCGGTGGTCTCCTGCCGAGCGATCCGTTCCAGTCGGGAGCTTTCGCGCTTCCAGGCCGAGGACTGCGGGTGGTTTCCATGGCGCAAGGCCACCAGCAACGCCTCCAAGTCCGCGCCTTGGGCTCGGTAATCACCGGCCAGCAAGGCAACGAATTGCGCGACATTTCCGGCACCCAGCAGCGGGGCCCCGTCCAGCAGCGCGCGTCCCAGGCGCGGGTCGGCCGGGACTCCGGCCAGCCGGCGGCCCAACGAGGTGGCGAGCCCGCCTTCGTCGAGGGCTCCCAGCTGGGCCAGGACCGAGGTTGCCGCCGCCATGCTTGAGGACGGAGGAGCCTCGGGCAGGTGCATTCCGGCACCACCTGGTGCACCCCAACAAGCCAGGATCAGCGCGGCGGAGGTAAGGTCGGCTACAGTGATTTCGGCGCGCGGATGCGCCGGGGCTGCGGCGAAACCCTTTTCCTCGAAGCAGCGAACCACCGTCCCCGGCCCCTGGCGTGCGGCACGCCCTGCACGCTGGACACTCGCGGCCCGCGACGCCGAGACAGTGACAAGCCCGCTCATCTCGCGGGCCGCGTCCCTTCGCGGTTCGCGGGCCAGCCCGGAATCTATGACCAACCGGACCCCGGGGACGGTAAGGGAGGATTCGGCCAGCGAGGTGGACACGATGATTCGTGCAGCCGCACCGCGCTCGCGCCCCGAGACCGCACGATCCTGCAGCGCCGGGGTGATCTGTCCATGCAATTCCAACACCTCGGTGCCCTGAGCCCGGGTTCTTATCCGGGCGGCGACCTCGGCGACTTCCCAGGCTCCGGGAACAAAAACCAGAGCATCGATGGACGGATCCGCGGCGATCGCTTCTGCGTGGGCTGCCGTCGCGGTGGCTGCGACGTGGGCAAGGAAGGTACGCGAAACCCCGCGGTCTGTGAGCCGGGGAGCCACCGGCGGCGCCCACACGGTTTCCAAGGGATACAGCGCTGCCGGGCAGTCAACCACCGGGGCCCTGCCGGCACCGCTGGAATCCCCCAGTAGCTGGGCAAAACGCGGTGCATCGAGGGTCGCTGACATCGCCACCAGCACCAGGTCGCCACGTAACTCGTGGACCTCGCGCAACATGCCGACGAGCAGGTCGGTTTCCAGTCCGCGTTCGTGAACCTCATCGATGATGACCGCATCGACCGATTCCAGCCCAGGATCCGAGATAAGCCTTCGCAGCAGGATCCCGGGGGTCACGAATTCGATTCGGGTGTCCGCGCCGGTGGTGTTTTCCCCGCGCACGGTAAATCCCACGCGGGTGCCCAGGGAGCTGGAATCCAAGGTGGCCAGGCGTCGGGCTGCGGATCGGGCTGCGACGCGGCGTGGCTGGGTGACAAGGATGCGGGCCGGTCCCCCGGAGCGTGCCGCAACCAGGTTGGCCACCAGTGGTGGAACCAGGGTTGTCTTGCCTGTTCCCGGCGGGGCCTGGATGACTGCTGTTGCCGATGAACCGCCTGCTTCAAGCGCTGCGGTGAGCTCTGGCAGGGATTGGGCAAAGACCAGCCCGCTACCGATGGCTGCCAGGTCGAAGTCGCTGTTGCGTTGGGGTTTTTCCTGCCGGAATTGCTGCGTGCTCACCTGCCCCATTATCCAGTGTGTACTGCCGTGGCTCGGGACCAGGGGAACAAACGTTCCCGATGCCGGACCTGGAGCTACTGCGCGGCAGCCCGTTTTCAGGGATTCGCGCGCAGGAACGGCAGCAAGGATTCCAGGATCGACTGTGCCGGGAACAGGGTTCCGCCGTGGGTGCGGCCCTGGAGTTCCACGATCCGGGCGTTGGGCATCAAGGAGGCCATGGTTCGTGAATGTCCAATCCGCGGGAGATCCCGGGTCCCGGCCATCAGCAACGTGGGGGTGCGCAGTTGCTGCAGCAGCATCTCGCTGATCGCGCTGCCGGCCTCGGTGGCCTGGAAATAGGCGGCCAGCGCCAATGCATCGTTGGACAGGAAGGCCAACCGGGTTTCGGGATCAAGTCTCCCGCCGCCTGATTCCATGCCGGCAATGAACGCGTTCATCTCCCCGGTCTGCAGGGCCTCGAGGTAACCATCGAAGAACAGTTTCTTGATTTGTCCGGCTTCGATGGCGTGGGTGCCACCGAGCATCGTCAAGGACCTGACCATCGACGGATTGCCGGCAGCCAATGACAGGCCAACGCGAGCCCCGAAGGAATACCCCACGACGTGGATCGATTCGTGGCCGGTGGCAGCCAGTACGGCCTTGACATCCGCGAGTACCAGGTCCATCTCGTAGGCTGCCGGGTCATGTGGTTTTCCCGATCGACCATGCCCGCGCATATCCATGCGGATGGTGTCGAATTCAGGTTCCAGCGCACTGACGTACCCCAGCCCGCGCCAGATGGAGCGTGAAAGCGCCGAACCGTGCAACAGCAAGACGGGTGGAGCCCCTGTGTCGCTGGCGTCGAAGTAGATAGTCTGGGCATCAACCGGATTCTCTGCATGGGGCATGTGTTTGAGCCTATGGCACCGGGGACGACATTTTCCAAGCAACAAGGATGGCAGCGATGAATGAGGACTTGACCCCAGTGATCATTGGCGGTGCACGCACCCCCTTTGGCAAGTTCCGCGGGACCATCTCTTCTGTGGCGGCCACCGACCTCGGCGCCCACGCGATCGCCGCTGCGCTGGAACGCAGCGGGGTACCGGCCACGGCAATCAACCACGTCATCATGGGCCAGGTCATCCTGGCCGGCACCGGGCAGGGACCAGCTCGCCAAGCCTCGCTGAAAGCCGGGATCGGCTGGGCGGTTCCCACCGTGACCATCAACAAGTTGTGCCTCTCCGGGTTGACCGCAGTCATCGACGCTGCCCGGATGATCCGTGCCGGGGAAGCGGACTTCATCGTTGCCGCCGGCCAGGAGTCGATGTCCAACGCACCGCACTTGGTCCGCGGCATGCGCACCGCGATGGCCATCGGGGATCGCGGGCTGGAGGACTCGCTGAACCACGACGCCTTGGCTGATCCGTTCAGCGGGGAGCTCATGGGATCGGCGACGGAGAAGGGAAACGCCAAGCTGGGAATCGACAGGACCGACCAGGATGCGCTGGCCGCCCGGTCGCATCAGCGCGCCGCAGCGGCCCGGAAACACCTGGATGCGGAAATCGCACCGATCGGTATTCCACAGCGTCGCGGTGGGGACATCATGGTTTCCACCGATGAGGGAATTCGACCGAACGCCACCTTGGAGCAGCTGGCAGCATTGCCCGCGGCATTTTCCAGGGATCCCTCCGCGACCATTACCGCAGGTTCTTCCTCGCCGCTTTCTGACGGTGCCGCCGCCTTGGTGGTTGCCTCCAAGGGGGCAGCCCGTCGGGCTGGACTGCAATGGCTCTGTGAGATCGGTGCCCACGGGCAGACCGCTGGCCCCGACGGGCAATTGCATTCCCAGCCCAGCAGCTCGATCCTTGCCGCCCTGGCAAAGGAAGGGTTGGTCGTCGATGACATAGACCTCATCGAGATCAACGAGGCATTCGCCTCGGTGGTGCTGCAATCGGCCAAGGACCTGGGTGTTGATCCGGCGCGGATCAACACCGAAGGCGGTGCCATTGCCTTGGGCCACCCCGTGGGTGCTTCGGGCGCAAGGCTGGTCCTGCACCAGGCGATGGAACTGGCCAGGCGCGGCGGCGGCACCGGCGTCATCTCGCTGTGCGGTGGCGGCGGGCAGGGCGATGCGCTGGTCTTGCGCAGCTGATTTCACACGTGGCAAAGGGGCGCTGTACAGCCTGCACAAAGGTTTGGTGCTTAGCGTAGTTTGTACCTCATGAAGGTGCGAGTGATGAGAGCACCGGTCCGGCACAAAGCGATTTTCCCCCCGCCGCCGACCGGTGCTCAACCTTTTTAACCCGGTTATCCAGGGTGTGTTTTGGGCCGGCGCGGCGCCCTCGACAATGCGGCGTCTTCGGACCAAACTGATGGTATGGCTCGCCCCGGTCAAACGGGCGATGTGTTTTACGGATCTAGGAGTGCGCGTAATGAGCGAGAAAACGATCGGCGACGAAAAAGCGGAAAGCGCGGCGGAGCCCGAACATGTGGCCAGCGAACATGACGAGGCGCTGGTGGAGGAATGGGAAGACGAGTCGTTCCCTGCCTCGGACCCGCCGTCAAATTATTGATTCCGGGCTGGCTATCAAGGAATCACCAGCCTTCCTTCAGCTTCGCATCCTAGGCTGAAACCACCTTCTCAAGGTGCGAGTGATCAGAAGAACCGGTCGCGGCGGAGTTTCACCTCCTTAGCCGTCACGATCGGTTCTTCACTTTTAAACCGATCTCCCCACGTCGTTGCCGGATGGCCCCCTCGCCCGCCCTCTACAGCGAGTCGGCGCCGCTAGCGTGGACGCCGCGGGAACATCGGAGCAAGATTGGAGGACACGGAAGCTATCGATGGTTTCCACGTTTCGAATTCACCCCCCCTATCTCCAGGAGAGCAACCCAACCATGGCCGAAGAGCTCCGCTACGCACGCGTCCCCGAAACCCACGCACCCTTCGTGGCGGCATCGGACCGCTACGATTCAACCGGGTACCGCCGGGTCGGAAACTCCGGATTGATCCTTCCCCCGATTTCCCTGGGCCTCTGGTGGAACTTCGGCGACAACCGCCCCTTCGACACCCAGCGCGAGGTGCTGCGCCACGCCTTCAACAGCGGCATCACCCACTTCGATTTGGCGAACAACTACGGACCCCCCTACGGCTCCGCCGAGGAGAACTTCGGCCGCATGATGCGTACGGATTTCAAGGCCTACCGCAATGAGCTGATCATCTCTTCCAAGGCCGGCTGGGACATGTGGCCTGGACCCTACGGGGACCTGGGTTCGCGCAAGTACATCATTTCCTCCGCCGAGGAGTCCCTGGCCCGCATGGGCCTGGACTACGTTGACATCTTCTACTCGCACCGCCCGGATCCGAACACCCCCATCGAGGAAACCATCGGTGCCCTGGACACCTTGGTGCGCCAGGGCAAGGCTCTGTACGTGGGCATTTCCTCCTACTCCCCCGAACGCACCGCCGAAGCCGCACGGGTGGCCAAGGAAATGGGCACTCCGCTGGTGATCCACCAGCCCTCCTACTCGATGCTCAACCGCTGGGTGGAAGACGGCCTGCTGGACACCTTGAAGGAACACGGCATGGGCTCGATCGCCTTCACCCCGCTGGCTCAGGGCCTGCTGACAAACAAATACCTCAAGAACAATGCCGCAGCACCTTCCGGTGGACGGACTTCCCTGGAAGGCACCCTCACCGAACAAAACCTGGCCAAGGCACGCGACCTGGCCAAAGTCGCGGAATCACGTGGCCAGTCCCTGCCTCAGCTGGCCATTGCCTGGCTGTTGCGCGAGGGCGGAGCGACCTCGGTGCTGCTCGGGGCTTCCTCAACGGCACAGCTCGATGAGAACCTCGGAGCACTAGGCAACACCACCTTCAGCGCCAAGGAACTGGAAAGGATCGACAGGATCGTCGCAGGGGAAGCCGGCGTCGACCACTGGCGTGGTGTCGCCACCAGCTAAGCGCAGCAAGCAATGCGAGCCTCCTGCCCTAGGAGTACGAATTCCGCAGAGCAGAAGGACGTATGCAACTGATACCGCAGGTAGTGAGTTCACTAACGGCTGATATCACTACCAAGCATCCGTGATTGGCTTCACAAATCCTTCTTTTCGCGACATGATGGAACGGTACGAGGCGCGCAACCACCGTTCAACGTCGAACCTTGCCGCCCAGTGACTACCAGAAGGAGCATGGCCTTGACTGCCAACGCCCAGACCTCGACCTCCACCGGATACCAAGTCCTCAACCCCGCCACCGGTGCCGTGGTCGAAGAGTTCCCCACCGCCACAGACGCCGAGATTCAGGACGCGATCGCCGCGGCCGAGTCCGGCTACCAGCAGTGGAAGAACGTCGACATCAACGAACGGGCCAAGATCGTGGCCCGCGTCGGCGAGCTCTTTGCAGAACGCGCCGACGAGCTGGCCGCGATCATCACCGAGGAAATGGGCAAGCCGCTCTCCGAGTCCAAGGGCGAGGCAGAGTACTGCCAGGAGATCCTCCAGTACTTCGCAACCGAAGGACCGATGCTGGCGGCGGATCAGGAAGTCAAATCCATCGGCGGAGGCAAGGCCATCATCCAGCGCCTTCCCGTGGGCCCGTTGCTGGGCATCATGCCGTGGAACTACCCGTACTACCAGGTCGCCCGGTTCGTCGCACCGAACCTGATGCTGGGCAACACCATCGTGCTCAAGCACGCCGAGCGGTGCCCGCGATCGGCTCTGGCCATCGCGAAGATCATGACCGATGCAGGGGTCCCGGAGGGTGTGTACAACAACGTCTTTGCCACTCACGACCAGATCTCCACGATCATCGAGGATCCCCGTATCCAGGGTGTCTCGCTGACCGGCTCCGAGCGTGCCGGTTCGATCATCGGGGAGCAGGCGGGACGCCACCTCAAGAAGGCCGTGCTGGAACTGGGAGGATCGGACCCCTACGTCATCCTTGACTCGTCGGATGTCGCCGCCGATGCCGCCACCGCGTGGGAAACCCGCATGGAGAACACCGGCCAGGCCTGCAACTCCAACAAGCGCATGATCGTCATGGAGGACATCTACGACGAGTTCCTGGACGAGCTGACCAAGCTCGCAACCGATCTAACCCCGGGAGATCCGGCCAAGGAAGAAAAGGGGACCTTCGGGCCCCTGTCCTCACGCACCGCCGCCGAGGGCGTTGCCGAACAGGTCCAGGACGCCATCGACAAGGGCGCAACGCTGCATGCCGGCGGCACCCTGCACGAAGGTCCGGGGGCCTACTTGTCCCCGACCGTCCTCTCGGGCATCACCAAGGACATGCGCGCCTATTACGAAGAGCTCTTTGGCCCGGTTGCCGTGGTCTACAAGGTTTCTTCCGATCAGGAAGCACTCGAAATGGCCAACGACACCCAGTACGGACTGGGGGGCGCGGTGTTTTCCACCGATCCCCAGCGTGCGGCCAAGGTCGCCTCGGGACTGCAGTCGGGCATGGCAAACGTGAACGCACCGAGCGCAGAGGGTGCGGAAATGCCCTTCGGCGGGGTGAAGCGCTCGGGCTTCGGCCGTGAGCTCGGTCCGCTGGGCATGGAGGAGTTCGTGAACAAGCGCCTCTTCTACGTGGCCGAGTAACCATCACGAAGCGATGCTAAATGAAGTAGGGCTTCCCCCGAACCGGATTTTCCGGGTCAGGGGAAGCCCCACTTTTTATGCAGGGACACCGGCTGGCTGGTGCCCCTGCCCTATTTCCCGCGTTCCAGCATCCCGATCCGCTGGCCCTGCGGATCGAGGATCTCGAGGCTGTTATTGGCATACCGGGCCCCGACTGCTTGGCCCAGCCAGGTGTCCACCCCCTGGCAGAACATCATGGTGGAAGCCAAGGGGCCAAAGACCAGGTCATCGCCGTCGACCTCGTAGCTCCCCATCAGCCTGTTGCAGCCATCGGACCCGTGCAAGGACCCGTCCTTTTCCAGGACTAGGGAAGGTTGCCCCTCTTCGGTACTCCCCCAGGTTCCCACCGGTTCGAATCCCCCGGCCGGGCTTCCCGAACACGCCGAGAGCGCCAACGCCATTACTGCCAAGGCAAACATCCCTATTTTACGCATCCTTAACTCACTTTCCCACGTAGTCGAAGTGCCAGGCCTCAGCATAGGGGGAGCCCTCCTCGAGGATCTTGCGGTGCACCCAGTTGTACTTCTTGGAGTTCATCTTCAACCACTTGTGGTACTTGCCGCGGAAGGAATAGTGGTAGGTTTCCGGGGTGTCGATGGCCGTTCCCCAGCCGTGGTTCGAGGTCCCCGGGCGTGCAGCGATGTAGGGACCGAGATCAACCCAGTACGCATCCTGGGTGGCCCTGGTCCGGTAGGCGAGATCGACATCCAGGTTGCGGCCGAACTTCTTCTTGAAGGCCGCGTTGAGCCGGTTCAGGTCCTTCAATGCAGGGGCGGCGATCAGCGTCTTTTCCTTGTCCCACCCGATGGCCGCGAGCATCTTCTGCGCGACCTTGCCGTTTTTCTGCGCCAGGACGGTCCTGGCCGAATAGTTTACCGGCTTGGTGGTGGCCGTTGACTTGCGGGCCAGCTGGTTGGTTTTCATCCAACCGCTCATCCCCTGGGTCTGCACAAACATCCAGCCCTTGACCGACCCGGCGGTTTTCTCCATCAACAGGTTCCGGTAGACCACGGAATTGCGCGGGATGTCCCCGATGCGGACCTTGCCGTTCACGCTCTCGTGCAGCTTTCCCGTGGAGACCTTGGTCCAGAACCGGTCGGTGAGCCCATCCCGGTTGGACGTGTATTTCTTGTCGATATAGATCTCGCGCCCTGGCTTCTTCGCCACGATCTTGAGGTATTTGCTTTGCACCCACCCCGTTTCCCCCCGGCTGGCGATCTGGCTGAATCCCTTGGATGTCTTCTTGACGGTGTAGATGCCGTTCTTGGGCAGCGTCACCAGCGCCTTGGAACCGGTGTTTGCCTGTTGACGCAACCACAGCTCGGCGGTTGTCTTTCCTAGGTCCCCGCGTTTGACGGCCTTCGGGCTTGCCTTGGGCACGGCGCGCAAATAAGCGCTCGATGACCAACCGGTTTTTCCGGCGTACCGGACCTGGCTCCACCCGGACTTCGTGGATGTCACGGTGAGCCTGGTGTTCTTGGGGATGAGCGCCAACTTCTTGCCCGCGGGGGAAGGCCTGGAGCGCAGGTTGAGGTTTGCCGTGGTGTGGACGGTTTTGGCCGTTGCCACGCGAGCTGCACCGGCCATCTGGATCTGTCCGGTTGCCGGCTCCAGGACCTGGGCGTAGACCGGGTTCAGGAATGCGCCCACCAGGACGGCTCCCAGTAACAGTGACGTCGTTCCCCTTTTGAAGGAAGCGAAGCTTCTCTTCCTGCTTTCATCCTGCATGGTTCCCCCGGCATCGACATTTTGGTGACAGGCCGGACACCGGGCTTGCGGCATCCACTAGTACGTTTATCTTGTTAGACTAACCTTTTTACCAGAGGATGTTGCGGTATCGGCTCGCTGCGCCGCAGGCGCATAGGATTGAGCTGCTGCCAACTGCAAGGAGTTACTGGATGTCACCGAAACTAGGTTTCAGGAAAAAGTCGCGTTCGGTCCCGTCCGAGGCACCGGCCACGGGCGTTGCCGCGGCCGCACAGCTTGAGCCCCGCACCATCCCAAGCATGTGGATCGACCCGCTGGGCCGCGTCGCCACGCGTTCGGTCCAGTTGCTGGTGGTGGTGGTCCTGGCCTCCGCAGTCATCTTCAGCTTGCTAAGGCTCAGCGTCGTTGCCCTGCCGATCGTCATCGCCTTGATTCTTACCTGCGCCTTGTGGCCGGTGGTGCGTGTGTTCCGCAAGGTCATGTCGCCAATGCTCGCGGCATGGTCCGTGTTCCTGGGGTCGCTGCTGGTCCTGGGCGGAATCGGCACGGCCTTGGTGTACTCGGTGATGGCCGAATGGGACACCCTGGTGCAACAAGGTGTCGAAGGCTTCCACAAGGCCCAGGAGCTGCTCAACCAATTGCCGTGGAGCATCTCCAACGAGCAGATCGATGACGGCGTCAAGGAGGTCACGGGCTTCCTGACCAGTTCGCAGTTCGGCTCCGGGGCCCTGAACGGCTTGTCGGCAGCCGGGAGCTTCTTCACCGGTCTGGCCTTGCTGCTGGTGATCCTGTTCTTCTTCCTGAAAGACGGCGACAAGATCTGGGCGTTCTTCCTCTCGTGGTTGCCCAACCACCAGCTGAACCGCTGGAGGGCCACGGGCACGCGCACCGTGGAAACCCTCGGCGGATACATGCGCGGCACCGCCACGATTGCAGCGGTGGATGCCGTGGGCATCACCATTGCGCTGCTGGTCTTGAAGGTGCCCCTGGCCATCCCGCTGGGTGTGGTGGTGTTCATTAGCTCGTTCATCCCGTTGGTCGGAGCCACCTTCGCCGGGATCCTGGCCACGTTGATCGCCTTGGTGACCAACGGCCCCGTCGTGGCCTTGATTGTCCTGGGTGCGGTGATCCTGGTGAACCAGCTGGAGGGCAACTTCCTGCAGCCCGTGGTAATGGCACACGCCTTGAACCTGCATGCACTGGTGATCTTGCTGTCCCTGGCCGCCGGGACGGTGCTTGGCGGCTTGGTTGGCGCCGTGCTCGCCGTTCCGTTGACCGCTGTAGCGTGGTCGATCATAAAAATCTGGTCTGGCAGGGACATGCCGGGGCTGGATCCCGGTACTGATCCATCTGGTGAAACCGCAGCCAAGAAGCCCACCAAGGAACAGGTCATGACCCAGATCGAGATGCATACCGCCAAGCAGGCACTGGATCCCCAGACCAAGGGTGCGACCGGACGCCGGTCTTCCAAGCCCCAGCGCAAGCATTCGTAGCAACAAACACTTGGTGTGAGCGTGGGCCGTGCGGACGAGGAATTCCTTGTCCGCATGGCCCACTGTCTTTTCCAGACGTGTTCTCAGCCCAGGTGGGAGCTGTGGACCCACCCTTCAAGTCGGCCCACGCGCACCTTCGTCCATTGGCCCCGACTTGCCATGACCTCCACCGCTTCGCCGGCTTCGAGCTGCGAAAGTACGCGGTAGTTGGCCGATGCGCCCTGGTACAACGTGGTCGAGGTGTTCGTCACCGGAGACTCGGAGGCCAGGTAGCGCAGGTGAAGTTGGCTTGCCGGGACCCAGCCGGCGCCGCTCTCCAGTGAGATCCTGCGCCACGGGCCCAACTTCCCGTTGACCCTCACCAAGGTTCCCGCCTGCATGATGCGCAGCACCGGGAAGTGGTCCCCTGCGTCCTTGCGGACGTTCAGCCGGACGGTGGTGGTGTATTCGGCCGCGGTCATCACCTGGATGCCGGCGGGAGGGCGTTGAACGTGAATGCGTGCAAGGTAGGCGCTGGGAACCCAACCGATGTCCTTACCCGTGGAGACCTTGCTCCAGGTACCGAGTTCCTCGAGCTTGCGGACCTGGATGTTGGCCGCCAAGACCCGAAGCACAGGGTGGTTGGTTCCCGATCCCTTGCGCAGGTTCAGGTCAGCGGTGCTGCGGTGGGTGGGGATGAAGTCCTCATCGGGAACCTCCGGGGCACTCGGTGCTCCCGAGGGCTCCGGTGAGCCCGCTCCTGCTACCGGTCGCACCGGAATTTGCGGACGACTTTTGGACAGCTGGATGCGTTCAAGGCAGTGGGCCGGCAACCAACCGAAGGTTTTTTCGTGCTGCACACTGGCCCATAGCCCACTGACCCGCAGCAGGAGCACCGGGGTGTTCTCTGCGATCAGGTACTGGCTGGCGTAGTGCCGGCCGGCTCCCTTACGCAGATGCAATCCAGCAGTCGTGCGATGCGTGGGTCCGGACACCTCGGAGGGAACCGCCGGGGGATCGATTCGTGCGGAGTCGAATTTCTTCATCGGGTTTCACCACGAGACGGTGAGTTGGTGCCGTGGTTGGCTTTGGCGAGGCGGACTCGGACGTGGAACACGTTTTTGATGACCTCACAACGAGAGCGGTTGACCGGAGACTGGCATGCTTCTTGCAACGCCGTATCTCGCGCCGCGTGCCATCTGAGCACCGGAAACAACTACCTGCCGGGGCGCTGACACTTGGATATGCCTTACCCCATGTTATTGCACGCACGGCCAAGGCCCCCAGTCATAAACCGGGGGCCTTGGTCACATCTTCGTTACGGGTGCCTCCACGGGCCCCGGAGCGTCTAGCCCTGTGGGCGGGCGGCCAGTTCGCCATCGAGGCGAAGCAGTCCATTGCCGTCGTTGTTGATCATCTTCACGCGGTCAAGAATCTCCCCCACGGTGGCTTCCTCTTCGACCTGCTCCCCGATGAACCAGTTCAGCAGCGGCACCGAATCGATGTCGCCTTCGTTGTGGGCCAGGCGGTAGAGGTCCCGAATGGACTCCGAGACCTTCTTCTCGTGATCAAGGGACGCCTGAAATGCTCCGTCGACGGTGGAAACGGTCAGTTCCGGGGCACCGATGTCGCCGATCGCGGGGTGCGCGCCTCGGTCGGTCATGTGCGTAATGAACTTTTCCGCGTGTTCCAGTTCCTCGGCGGACTGGGCACGGAACCATCCTGCAATGCCGGGCAGGCTCAGCACATCCATTTCGATGGCCAGCTGGCGGTAAACCGTCGCGGCTTCGAGCTCCATCGTGATTTGGTCGTTGAATGCGTCGGCAAGCTTTCCTATAAGTTCCATGGAACATACGCTACCTACTCCTTCATGCCTTGTCACCGAAGTATGGCCGTACTAACCTGATCCGAATTATGGCACGGAACCACCCATGGATATCTTCCGGCAAGGTGATGCTCACCTTGCTTCTCCCCTCCGGGGCACGCTCAGCTGGAGACGATGCGTTCGCCTGCATGGACCTTGGCGACCGCGCGGTTGGCATCGCGCAACCCCAGGAACACACCGGCAAGCATCAGCAGCGTCCCCAGCATCACGGTGGCGGGAAAGAAGAACCCCGATGGCTCCAACAGCACCGTGGCGACGCCGCCGACGGCCAAGACCACAGCTGCGATGCCAAAACCCATGATGGACTTGTTCAACGCCGCATGGTGCCCCAGGAGCCAACAGCTCTCGCAGTGCCTCAGTGCGGCGGTGCGCAGCCCGATCGAGGCATTGCGCTTGACCTGCCCGGAGGCAGCGGCCTTCATCATAGCGGCCATCGCTGCCATCAGCAGGATCATGAAACCCAGCATGATCAGTTCGCTCAGTCTCTCGCTGTCCACGGACGTCCATCCTTCGCTCTGGGCCGTTTGTTCTCCCCAGCGCTGCGTGCATCCGGGTACGGGTTCCCGGATGCACGCAGCGACACTGGTTTTCTAGCCTCCGTGCCCTGCACGCCGCAGGGCCTCGGCCATGGCGGTGTTCCCGTCCGGTGCCTTGGGGCCCTTGGGCTGCGCGGGCTTGGTTCCGCGATTCGGCGCAGCACCGTGGCGCGGCGGCCGTGCGTTCCGCTCGTTTTCCTGGGGTTTGGCTCCCGGCTCGTCCTCAAGGCGCAGTGTCAGGGAAATGCGCTTGCGCGCCGGGTCTACCTCGAGGACCTTGACCTTGACCACCTGCCCCGAGGTGACGACCTCGCGCGGATCCGAAATGAACTTGTTGCTCATGGCCGAGACATGGACCAGTCCGTCCTGGTGGACACCCACATCGACGAACGCGCCGAAGGCCGCCACGTTCGAGACCGTGCCCTCCAGGATCATGCCGATGCGCAGGTCGGTGATCTTCTCCACGCCTTCCTTGAGGTTGGCGGTCCTGAAGTCCGGGCGCGGATCGCGGGCCGGACGCACCAGTTCGGCGATGACGTCCTTCACCGTGGGAAGCCCGAATTGCTCGGTCACGAACTCAGCGGCATCCAGCGAGGAGACCGGCTGCTTGCCTTCATTGGCCCTGGCCAGCAGCTTCTCGGCCAAGCCGTAGGCCTCGGGGTGCACCGCGGAGGCGTCGAGCGGCTGCTTGCCACCGCTGACGCGCAGGAACCCGGCGCACTGTTCGAAGGCCTTGGCTCCCAGGCGCGGCACCTTGAGCAAGGCCCGGCGGGTGGCGAAGGATCCGTGGGCGTTGCGGTGCTCGACGATGTTGCGGCTCAGCGTCGGGCCGACGCCGGCGACCCGGGCCAGCAAGGCCGGGGAGGCGGTGTTCACGTCAACGCCCACGGCGTTCACGCAGTCCTCCACCACCGCATCCAGGGAGCGGTCAAGCTTCGTCGGGGTCAAATCGTGCTGGTACTGGCCAACACCGATGGACTTGGGTTCGATCTTGACCAGCTCCGCCAGCGGGTCCTGCAACCGGCGGGCAATGGAGACCGCACCCCGGATGGATACATCCAGGTCAGGCAGTTCAGCGCTGGCCAAGGCGGAAGCCGAATACACCGAGGCGCCGGCCTCGGACACAATGACCTTGGCGGGCTTGTGGTCCAGCTGAGCGATCACGTCACCGGCAAGCTTGTCGGTTTCCCGGCTTGCCGTTCCATTGCCCACGGCGATGAGCTCGGTTCCGTGCTTTTTGGCCAGGGCCACCAGCGTTGCCACCGCGGCATCCCACTTGTTCGCCGGCGCGTGGGGGTAAATCGTCGCGATATCCACGACCTTGCCCGTCCCATCGACCACGGCGACCTTGACACCGGTGCGCAACCCCGGGTCGAGTCCGAGCACCGAGCGGTTCCCGGCCGGGGCGGCAAGCAGCACATCGCGCAGGTTCGCGGCGAAGACCTTCACGCTGGTTTCCTCAGCGGCCTCGAAAAGCCGGGTCCTTAAATCCGATTCCAGGCGTGCCAGCAGGCGCCCGCGCCAGGCAAGGCGCACCGTCTGGGCCAACCATTTTCCGGCCGGTGCATCCGCGGCGGCGGCGATCCCCAGGGACTTGGCCACGGCAGCCTCATAGGGGGCCCTGGCCTCGGCGAGAGCTGCATCGTCGCGCGGGTCCGCCTCGGCCAGCTCCAGGTTCAACACTCCCGCCCGTTCCCCACGCAGCAGGGCAAGGATCCGGTGGGAGGGCTGGGTCGCCAGGGGCTGGACGAAGTCCTCGTAGTCGGAGAACTTGGCGGCGTCTGCCACCGGCGCCCCGGGCGCGGTCTTGGATGCGATCTTGCCCCTCTTCCACAACCGTTCTCGGAGTTCGGATACCAGGACCACATCTTGGGAGGCACGTTCGGTGAGGATGGCGCGGGCACCGGCAAGCGCGTCGGACCCGGCGTTGACCTCGTGTTCGGGATTCAGGAAGCGTGCGGCCAGCACCTCGGGATCCTGCATGGGGTCGGCAACCAGCGAGTCGGCCAGCGGTTCCAGGCCGGCCTCGCGGGCGATCTGCGCCTTGGTGCGCCGCTTGGACTTGTAGGGAAGGTAGAGGTCCTCGAGTTCGGCTTTGGTGCCCGCGGCATTGATCGCGGCCTCAAGCTCCGTGCTGAGCTTGCCTGCCTCCTCGATGGCCTTGAGGATGGTGGCGCGGCGTTCAGCCAGTTCACGCAGGTAGCGCAGGCGTTCTTCCAGCTGGCGCAGCTGGGCGTCGTCAAGGGTCCCGGTGGCTTCCTTGCGGTACCTGGCGATGAAAGGAACCGTGGAACCCGAATCCAACAGCTCGATGGCCGCCTTCACCTGCCAGGTTTGGACCCCGGCGCCGCCGGTAGATAGTTCTGTTGCAATGATCTGGATAATTCGCATCTGGCTCACCCGCTCCAGTCTGCCGCATCGATGATGCCGCCCGAAAGTCGGGGCACCGCCCGGCCCTGCACCGCACGGCACCGGTGTGTGATGCTTGAGTGGTACGCGTTTGGCGCGCGTGGAGCACAACCACTGCCACAGTGAAGGAAGTCAGACGAAGTGAACACCCCGGAACACCAGACCGCATCGATGCCGGCACCCAGGAATTTTGATCCACGACTGCCCAGGCTTTCCGAAGTCCCGGCGTTCACCGCGTGGATGGCCACCGGATGGGAGGAACCCGAGCGCACCCCCGCCGCCGGGGTGGATGCCGCGTCGGCGGCCGCGGCCCACCGGGCACGGCTCTCCGCGGCGCTTCCGGGGTCCACGTTCGTAATTGGCGCCGGTTGGGCACCGATCCGCAGCAACGACAGCTTCTACGATTTCCGTGCGCACTCGGACTTCCTCTGGCTCACCGGCTGTACCGCCGAAGGCTCGGTCCTGGTGGGTACCGCCCGCGGCGGCGGACACGACTACCAGCTCTTCGTCCCGGCACCGGCGCTGCCCGGGGATTCGGCATTCTTTGCCAGTGCCGCCCACGGCGAACTGTGGGTAGGTGCCGCGCACGGGCCCTCGCACTGGCAGCAAGCACTGGGCATCAACACGCTGCCCCTGGCCCGGCTGGAGCAGGCCCTTGCCCGGCTGTCCGGCGCCCAGGTGGCAGGGAACCTGTCCACCACACTCATCTCCACCCACTCGTTGGAACCATCTCCCACGCTGCGCCGCACGCTGGGCGAGTTGCGACTGATCAAGGACGAGTGGGAAATCACCGAACTGCGCAACTCGGTCACCCACACCATCGAGGGCTTCTCCCAGGTCGTCAACCAGATCCCCACCGCCGTGGCCGGTGGCGGGGAACGCTGGCTCCAAGGCACCTTCGACAGGGTCGCACGCACCTACGGCAACGGGCCAGGCTATGCAACGATCGTGGGCTCGGCACACCACGCACCCACTCTGCACTGGGTGCGCTGCGACGGGCCGGTTCAACCCCAGGAGCTGTTGCTGCTGGACATGGGCGTGGAGGAGCGCAGCGCCTACACCGCCGACGTCACCCGCACCTTTCCTGCCAGCGGCCGCTTTTCCCCCGCCCAACGCGAGGTCCACGACCTGGTGGAGAAGGCACACCGCGCCGGCCTGGCACAGATCGCCCCGGGCAAGGACTTCACCGCCTTCCACACCTCCATCATGGAAGTCATCGCCAACGGCCTTGCCGACTGGGACATGCTCCCGGTCTCGGTCGACGAGGCGCTCTCCCCCGCCGGCCAGCACCACCGCCGTTGGCTGGTCTGCGGGGTCGGCCACCACCTGGGACTCGACGTGCACGACTGCGCGGCGGCCTCCTACCAGGAGTACCAAGGCGCCACCCTTGCCGAGAACATGGTCCTCACCGTTGAACCCGGTCTCTACTTCCACAAACACGACGCCCTGGTCCCGCCCGAGCTGCGCGGCATGGGCGTGAGGCTCGAAGACGATCTCCTGGTCACCGCGAGAGGACACGAAAACCTCTCCGATCCGCTGCCCATCGACGCCACCGGCATCGAGGCGTGGATGGCCGCACAGTCAGGAACCCACGCATGAAAACCACACAGCCACCGGCCCTGACCATCACCGACGTCCTGGTCTTCGACGGCCATAACGCCGAGCTCACGCGCGCCAACGTGAGCTTCAGCCACGGGCTGGTCAGCGCCATCGGCAACCAGGAAGAGGGCGAGCTGCTCCCGGGGAAGGGCAGGGTGCTTGTCCCCGGGCTCATTGACGCCCACTTCCACGCCTACGCCATCTCCCTGGACGGCTTCCGCAACGAACGCGGCCCGCTCTCCTTCGCGGCGCTCGCCGGGGCCAAGCGCCTTGGCGAGGCGCTGTCCCGCGGCTTCACCACCGTGCGCGACGTCGCCGGAGGAGACATCGGGCTCGCCTCGGCGATCGATGCCGGCCTGCTGCCCGCACCGCGCTACTTCTACACCGGTCCGGCGCTGAGCCAGACCGGAGGGCACGGGGATCCGCGCGAGGCGGACGTGGATGTGTGCTTTGGCCACGGCCACATGTGCGAGGTCGTCGACGGACCCGAAGCGCTGCGCATTGCCGTGCGCGAACGCCTGCGCACCGGCGCCCACGCCATCAAGATCATGACCAGCGGAGGCGTCGTCTCGCTGAGCGACCCGTTGTCCATCCCGCAGTACTCGGATGAGGAAATCGCGCTCGTCGTCGCCGAGGCCACCCGGCGCGGCTCCTACGTCGCGGCCCACGCCTACTCCCCCGCCGCCATCGCCCATTCGGTGCGCAACGGGGTGAGGTCCATCGAACACGGAAACCTGCTCGATGAGCCCACCGCCGCCCTGATGGTTCAACACGGTGCGTTCCTGGTTCCCACCCTTGCCGCCTATGCGGCCATGGAGAGGCGCGGTGACGAGGTCGGGTTGCCCGAGGTCTCCAAGGCCAAGAACCTTCAGGTCCTCACCGCCGGGCGCGAGGCGATCAAGATCGCACTGGCCGCCGGCATCCCCGTGGGCTTCGGCTCTGACTTGATGGGCGACCTGGCAGACGAGCAGCTCAACGGGCTGGCCCTGCAGATCGAGGCCGCCGGTGTGCTTGCCACCCTGCGTTCGGCCACGAGCGTCAATGCCGCCCTATTGCAGGATCCCTCGCTGGGCCATCTCTCTCCCGGAGCCGTCGGGGATGCACTGCTCCTGGACGGGAACCCGTTCGAGGACCCGTCTGTGCTTTACGACGAATCCCGCCCGCGCACCGTCATCCAAGCCGGCCGCCGGATCCCGGCCGGCACCCCAAAGGAGCAGCATTGAGCACCGATTACATTGCGGCGGGAAAGTTCTTCCGCGACCACACCCTCTCGGTCCCCCTGGACTGGGCAAATCCCGGGGATTCGCCGCGCATCAGCATCTTCGTGCGCGAGGTCTCCCTGGCCAAAAACAAAAACCGCGAACTCCCGTTGCTGCTTTTCCTCCAGGGTGGGCCCGGCGGCAAGGGACCGCGCCCGGTGGGCAGCGCTGGCTGGCTGGACGCGGCCCTTGAGCGATACACGGTGGTGCTGCTTGACCAACGTGGGACCGGACGTTCCACGCCCGTCACCGCAGCCACCATGGAACGGTTCGACACCGCTCATCAGGGTGCCGAGTACCTATTGCACTTCCGCGCCGACTCGATCATCCACGATGCCGAGCACGTACGCCACGAAATCTACGCGTCCTCCCGCTGGGCCACCCTAGGCCAAAGCTACGGCGGGTTCCTGACGCTGAGCTACCTCTCAATGGCCCCGGAGGCCCTGACCGCCTGCCATATCACCGGCGGGTTGCCGTCCCTGGAACCAAGTGCCGCAGGCGTGTACGCACGCACCTACCCGCGCACCGCAGCCAAGACCGCCCAATTCTACGAGCTCTACCCACACCATGTGGACACGGCGGCGCGGATTGCCGACCTGCTCGAGACCACCGAGGTCCGCCTTCCCGACGGGGACCGGCTTTCCGTGCGCCGGTTCCAGTGTCTGGGCATCGACTTCGGGATGAAACCTGGCTTCGAACGCCTGAACGCGCTGCTCGACGAAGCACTGACCGGGCACGGGCTCAGCGATGTGTTCCTGGCCGAGGTGCAGGCCCGGACGGCATTTGCCTCGAACCCGCTGTTCGCCGTGATGCAGGAGAGCATCTATGGCCACGGGTCCAACGGTGCCACGGGCTGGGCCGCCCAAGCCGAAATCGAACGGCACCCCGAGTTCGATTCCTCCGCCCGCCCGCTGATGTTCACCGGCGAGATGATGTACCCCTGGATGTTCGCCGAAACCCGGCTGTTGCGCCCCTTCAAGGGCGCGGTCGATCTGCTGGCTGAAAAGACCGACTGGTCAAGCCTCTACGACAGCGAAAAGCTCGCGGCGAACACCGTCCCGGTGGCCGCCATCGTCTACCACGACGACATGTACGTCGATGCGGGCCTCTCCCTGGCCGCGGCATCGAAGGTCGGCAACCTCCATGCCTGGGTCACCAACGAGTTTGAACACGACGGACTGGGTTCGGGCACCGTTTTGCCGCGGCTCTTTGCCATGATCGACGAGCTGGGCGGTCCGCTGCAGGATTGACCGCTCGCATCACCCTACTGTTCATGTGACCTGCACTGGAAGCCTTTCATTCGGCTTTGCAACGGGGCCGGTGCTATGTTGGGCGCAGGACACGACACGGGGTGCCGCTTGGCGGCTGAGAGTTAGACCCGTTGAACCTGATCTCGATAATCCGAGCGAAGGGATGCCGGTCCGGCATGAATTGCGGCAAGGCAATTTGCCACAGCTTTTCGTGCTTCGACGGCACCCTTGCGCACTACCGAAAGGTGTTGGCAAGATGCTTATCAAAGACCAGATCGTATTGATCACCGGGGCCGGCCGCGGACTGGGCGCCGACGTTGCCCGTTCATTCGCCCGCGAGGGCGCCCGCCTGGTACTGAATTACCGAAACAGCGAGGCCGCGGCACAGGAACTGGCCAGCGAGTTCGGTGCGGAACGAGCCATTGCCTTGCAGGCGGACGTCACCGATGCGGGCCAGGTCTCTGAGTTGGTCCGGGCGGGCGTCAAGCACTTTGGCGCCCCGATCACCACTGTCATCAACAACGCACTGCCCGACTTTTCCTTCAACGGCGACGCACGCTCCAAGGCCGAGGTCATTGCCTACGCGGAATTCGGCACCCAGTTCTCGGGCATCGTGGGCGGGGCGTTGAACACCATCCAGGCGACACTGCCGGGAATGAAGGAAGCCGGTTTCGGCGCAATCGTCAATGTCGGCACTAACCTCTTCCAGAACCCCGTGGTTCCCTACCACGACTACACCGCCGCCAAGGCCGCGCTGCTTGCCTTGACCCGTACCTTCGCCGCCGATCTGGGACCGGAGAACATCCGCGTCAACATGGTTTCCGGCGGCCTGCTGCGCACCACCGATGCCTCGTCCGCGACCCCGGAGGAGGTCTTCGACCTGATCGCCAGCGGCACACCGCTGCGCAAGGTCACCACGCCGGCCGAATTCGCCGACGCTGCCCTGTTCTTCGCCTCCCCCTGGTCCCGGGCGGTGACCGGCCAGAACCTGGTTGTCGACGGCGGACTGGTGATGAACTAGGAAACGGAAAACCCTCATGGCTACGACACCCCAAATGCATCTCAACGCCTTCATCTACGGCGCCGGCCACCACACCATGGGCTGGCGGCACCCCGATTCCAGCGCGGATAGGGTCAGCGACATCGCCTACTACGAGGAACTTGCCCGGCTTGCCGAGCACGGTTGCCTCGACGCCGTGTTCTTCGCCGATGGGCAAAGCCTCAACCGCGAATACTCGGCAGGCATCCCCTGGCTCTTGGAACCGGTAACCGCATTGAGCGCCATGGCCCGGGCCACCACCCGCGTCGGGCTGGTCACCACCATCTCGGCCAGCTTCTACACCCCCTTCCATGCTGCTAGGCTACTGGCCTCGCTGGATCACATCAGCGGCGGCCGCGCGGGCATCAACGTGGTGACTTCCATGTTCGATACCGAGGCCCGAAATCATGGGATGGACGCACTTCCCGCCCATGCACAACGCTACGAGCGGGCCGAGGAGTTCGTTGACGCGGTCCAAGGGCTGTGGGATTCATGGTCGGACACGGCCCTGGTTGTTGATCGGGAAGCCGGCCAATACCTTGATCCCTCCCAGATCCGCCCGATCAACCACCGCGGCAAGCACTTCTCCGTGGACGGCCCCCTGACCGTCCCCCGGTGCCCGCAGGGCCGGCCGGTGCTCTTCCAGGCCGGGTCCTCCGAGGCGGGGCGTTCCTTTGCCGCCCGGTACGCCGAGGCGATCTATTCGGTGTCCTGGGACCTGGAATCTGCATTGGAATACGCTGCGGACCTTCGCGGGCGGCTGGAATCCGCGGGCCGGGACGGCAGTTCTGTTCCCATCCTTCCGGGGCTGGTCACCTACGTCGGCGCCACGGCCGAGGAAGCCCACGGGAAGAAGCGCGAGCTGGACGCCTACCTGGATATCGAGGCCGCCATAACCCAGCTGAACACGTTCACGGGCCAGGACTACTTTGCGGATCCGCTGGATGCACCGGTGGCCCCGTTGCCCCCGGCCGAGGGGTTCTCCGGCCCCCAAGGCCGTTATCTCACCGTGCGGCGGATCATTGAGACTAAGAGTCCCACGCTTCGGGAGTTGTTGGGTTTCCTGGCCGCAGGCGGCGGGCACGCAACCATGATCGGCAGCGCTGTCGAGGTCGCCGACGAGATCGAGGAATGGTTCCTCACCGGCGCTTGTGACGGTTTCAACCTCATGTGCCCCAGCTTCCCGGCGGGATTGGACGATTTCGTGGAACTCGTGGTGCCGATTCTTCAGGAACGGGGTTTGTTCCGTACCTCGTATCAGGGAAGCACGCTGCGCGAGACAATGGGCTTGGCCAAGCCGACACGCACGGAACCGGCACAGGTTCGGCGGTAGTTTCCGCTGCTGCCTTGGGTGGGAGCCGCTCGGGCTGCCACCCACCGGAGACTACGATGGAAGCCATGAGACTCACACGATCCACCCTTGGGGCATTCGCGGCCGCGGCGCTCTTGCTGCTCACGGTGAGCGGTTGCACGGCGATTGCCGGCACCGCTTCTTCGGCTGCGTCCTCGGCAGCCGGACAGCTGGCCGAGGGCGCAAAGAAGGAGCTCATCAAGGCAGTATGCGCACCCGTCAGGGACGGCAGCATCAACGCCGAGGACCTCAAGGTCGTTTCTTCCATGGTCGATGCAGTGCGCGAGGGCGGCCTGCCCAAGGAATTCATCAGCGCCCTGGACGACGTGGCGGGCTCTGGTGACAAGGTGCCGGCCCAGGCCCAGGCGCGGCTCGTCTCGGCGTGTGACAACGCACTGATCTAGGTGCCGGGGACCACCAAGGGCGCCGGATTCCGGGCCGGAGCGCTCGTTCTGTGGCAAGCCATTGCCGTTGGCGGCTACTGTTTGGTCGCCTCCAAGGACTCCCCCGGTACCTCCGCAACGAGCGCGCCGATCCAACACGTCGGGGATGGGGACACCGTGTAAGTCCTGCTGGAGGGCGCCGGGACCAAGGCCCTTCTGCTCAACGCCGATGCCGCGGAAATTGCCCACCAGACCCAGCCGGGGCAGTGCTTTGGAGAAGAAACCTCCCAGTTCCTTGCCCGGAAACGGCTCGCAGCGTCTAAGGTCCGTCTCACAATCGATGAGAAACGCCACGACCGCACCCTGGCTGCCCTGACCCGCAAGGGCCAACTCATCAATGGGCCGTTGGCCCTGAGCGGCCATGCGAAAGCCATGAAGGTAAAGCCGAATCTCAAGTGCCATGACCAACTGCGTGCTGCGCAAAGGCAAGCGCAACAAAAACAATGCGGGCATCTTCAATCCCGCCACAGGATGCCGCTAACCCCGGCTTTCCTTGCCCGACAAGGCAGCAAGCATTTCCACCCCTGGGGCAACATGACCGCGGGGCGGCAGCGGCGATGGTTAGACTGGCGGAGTGAAGCAGCAATCCAAAGCCGTCAGAATCGATGCCTGGTTGTGGTCGATCCGCGTCTACAAGACCCGCTCGGCGGCGACCACCGCGTGCCGAGCCGGGCACGTTCGCCTCAACGACAAGCCCGCAAAAGCAGCCCAGATCGTTGTTCCCGGAGATACCATCCGCGTCAGGCAGTCCGGGTTCGACCGGATCCTGGAAGTTACCGCAGTGATTTCCAAGCGGGTCGGTGCCGATGTCGCAGCGCGCTGCTACCTTGACCACACTCCGGTCCGTCCCAAGGAAGTCATCCCCCAGGTCCCCGTTAGGGACCGGGGCACCGGGCGTCCCACCAAGAAGGACCGGCGCGAGATGGAACGGCTGCGGGACCAGTTCCGGTAGACCGGCGACTACGATGAGAAGTACCTGCTGGATGCACGGTTCGAATACGTTGTACCCGCAACACCCCCGATTGAGGAGAAACATGGCTCAGAAGAAACGCTGGAACGAATTTTCACTTGTTTCACGCTGGCGCATCGTGATCTTGGGAATCATCCAGCTGGGCCTTCAGTTTGTCGCGTTGCGCGATTTGGCCAAACGGCCCGCGGCCGACGTACGCGGCTCGAAGAGTGCCTGGGCCGCAGCGTCGTTCATCAACTTTGTCGGGCCCCTCGCATACCTTGCCCTCGGGCGGGCCCGAAGCACGAAGTAGCATTTCGCTGTCTTGAGCCCCATTATTCATGGAGTGAGGGGGCTCAAGCAGTGAGGCGTTGGCCTGGCGACCACGCTCGGCATTGCTTCCTGGCTCGCTTGGACGGACGCCTTCAACGGGTGCTGCTTCGATGCGGTCTCACCATCACTGGGCAACGGATGCCTCCGCAGAACGAAACCGTGTCTGCTTCCCCGGACCGATTGGCACTGCTGCGCCTCTAGATTGCAGCACGGCCTGGCTTATCGGCCATCACTAGTACCCAAGTGCCGGGTCGTAGGAATTTATGAGTTCCTCCCCTTCCAGGTGTTTGCGCAGGTTCTTGATGAAGAGCTCCATGATCCGCTCGTTCTCGGCATCTACGTTGGCCGCATTGTGCGGCGAGAGGAGCAGGTTCGGGGCATCCCACAACGGGTGGCCGGCCGGCAACGGCTCTGGGTCCGCCACGTCCAGGACCGCGCCGCCAAGATGGCCGCTGGAAAGCGCATCGATCAAGGCGCCCTGGTCGATCACCGGTCCGCGGGCCAGGTTCACCAGGAACGCACCTTGCTTCATCTTGGCGAGCTTACCCCTGTTGATCAGTCCCGTGGTTTCCTCGGTCAACGGGCAAGCGAGGACCACGATGTCGTACTCGCCGAAGTTGCAATCATCCAAGGCGATGGAACGTTCGAAGGGATCACCGAGTGCGCGCAATCCCCTGACTGCTCCGTCGCAGCGCACACCCATGAAGTCCAGGGTCCTGGCCACTTCGCTGCCCATGCCGCCGGCTCCAACGATCAAGGCTTTCATGCCGTGCAGGGTGCTCGATCCACCAATCGGCCAGCGCTGTTCGCGCCGCTGGGCCTCAAGACGCGGCAGTCCGCGAACGAAGTACAGCAATCCCGCGAGTGCGAATTCCGCCAACGGCTTGGCGTGGACGCCTGCGGCAGTGGTGATCCGGACCTTCCCTTTAGTGTGTCCCAAGGCCTTTGCCCGTGTGCCGACCCCTGCCTGCGCCGCCTGGATCCATTCGAGGCAGGGGCAGTGCTCTTGCCATGATTGCGGTTCCCACCAGTCGAAATCAAGCATGATCGTGGCCTTTGCCAGGAGTTCGCGCCATTCGGCCATCTGCTCGGTGGTGAGCTCGCGGACGTTGCCGCGATGGTCGGCACCGAACCGCGGGACCGGCAATAGCTCGGGCCGGTAGATGACATCGACTTCCGGTGTGTTGGCGATCAGTTTCTCAACCAGTTCTTCCTGGAAATACGAGCCAATCAATACCTGTGGGCGCATGGAACCTTGGACCTCTTTCAGCGGGCGGGGACGGACGGGATCCGGTCGGCAGCAAGTTCGTTCGTCGTCATAAGAGCGACACGCCTGAAAACCTGACCCTCGGACAGGCTACCGTGCGCGATTCGATAAGGTGAGCGCATGACCACACATGTAGGCGACCGCAAGGGTCCCCGGGAGCCTCAGGTTCCGCGGCACCATCAGCTCATCGTCTCGCTGTTCGGTCTTTACGCACGCCAGCACGGCGGCGGGTTGGCTGTTGCAACGATTATTGCGTTGATGCAGGACATCGGAGTCGAGTCCACGGGAACCCGCTCCTCGATCTCGCGCCTGAAGAAACGCGGGGTCATCGACAGTGTCCAGGTGGGTGGCCGCAACGGGTATGCGTTGGCACCGTCGGTCATCGAAACCTTCAATGAGGGCGATGATCGAATTTTTCATCCGCGTCGCGCAAAAAAGGGTGACCAGTGGCTGCTGGCGACCTTCACCGTCCCGGAATCCCAACGCCATATACGGCACAAGATCCGTTCATCGCTGGTTCGCATGGGATTTGGTTCCGTCACCCCGGGGCTTTGGATCGCACCGGGATACCTGCGCGATTCGGTGCTGGCCTACTTCGATACCCGCGGACTGGACGAGTACCTCGAGTTCTTCATGGCAGACCATGTCGGCGGCGCCGACCTGCACAAGAACATCGGGTCGTGGTGGGACCTGCCTGCACTGGATGCCTTGTACTCGGATTTCCTGGAGCACAACCGTGGCATCCTCGAAGCGTGGCTCCAGCGGGAGCAGCTGCCCGGCGACCACGGCTCCGACGCCCGCGCCTTTGCCGATTACCTGGTGCTGATCACCCAATGGAGGCGTCTGCCCTACCTAGACCCCGGGTTGCCCATCGAATTCCTGCCAGAGAACTGGAACGCGCTGGAAGCGGAGCGTCTGTTCCAGAAGCTTCACGCCCTGTTGGCACCCCGCGCCGAACGCCATGCCGACCGCGCCATCGAGAACCAAGTAGTCGCTGGCTGACTGAGCCCCGTCCACGTAAAAAACCGTGCCGTGCAGTCGGGTCCCGAAGGGGATCCGACTGCACGGCACGGTTTTTGGTATCTGGGCCGGACTGGTTTCCGGGAGGCCTAAGCGCGGTCCTGGATCACCGCTACGCCCTGGATCTCGATAACGGCTTCTTTCTGCCAGAGTCGGCTCACGCCCAGGCCCGCCAGTGCAGGGTACTTGCTGCCGGCCATTTCGCGCCACAGCTTGCCGATCTCACGGCCGTTGGCCAGGTAGTCATCGACATCGGTGAGGTAGATGGTCACCGATACCAGGTCCTCGGGGTGTCCGCCGGCCTCGACAAGGGTGGCGAGCACGTTGGAGAACGCCTGCTTGAACTGGTCCACGATGTTGCCCGGAACGATCTTCATGTCCTTGTCAAGGGCCGTTTGCCCGCCCAGGTACACGGTCTTTCCGGCCAGGACACCATGTGCGAACCCGGAGGGCTTTCCCAGCGAATCGGGATTGATCACGAGGTTCTGGATGAGGGTCGTTTCGGTCATCTTGATCTCCTATGGGTTCCACGTGGCGATTGCGGACATCCGCTCTAGCGCCGGACTAGTGATGCGTGTTACATTGAGGATACGTGACGGCGGTCAAAAAGTCGACACAACATATTTCACGGCAGGCAAAGGGGCCAACGACATGAAACTCGCAACGGTTCGGCTAGGTGGCCGCACGACCGCCGCCTTGGTGGTGGCCGGAGGCTACCAGCCGCTGCCCGCACGCAACCTCAGCGAACTGCTGGCCCAGCCCGGCTGGAAGTCGATCATCCACGAGGCCGCCACGGGGCATTGCGGGCCCACGGTCGTTCCGGCCTCCGAGGTCGAGGTGCTGAATCCGATGCCCACCCCGGGAAAGGTCATTTGCTGCGGATTGAACTACACGGAGCACATCCTCGAAATGGGCCGCGATCTTCCCGATTACCCCACGCTCTTCGCAAAGTTCGCCGACACCCTCACCGATCCCGAGGCCCCGATCGTTGCCGATGAATCCCTGAGCATCGATTGGGAAGCCGAGCTGGCCGTGGTCGTAGGCTCGAGGCTGAAGGATGCCAACGAGGACGAGGCTGCGGCGGCGATCGCCGGCTACACCGTGGCCAACGACATCTCCATGCGCGACTGGCAGCGCAGGACACTGCAATGGTTCCAGGGCAAGGCGTTTGACGCGACGACCCCGCTGGGGCCGGTGTTGGTCACCACCGATGAGATCGACCCCGAGAAGGGCCTCGAGGTCCTGTGCAGCGTTAACGGCGAAGTCCTCCAGCGCGGCAACACCAGCACCCTGGTCTTTTCCGCCGCCAAGCTCCTGGCCTACATCTCCACCTTCACCGTGCTGCGCCCCGGCGACGTCGTACTCACCGGGACCCCCGGAGGGGTCGGCATGGGTATGGTTCCGCCGCGTTTCCTCAAGGACGGGGACGAACTGGTCACCGAGATCCCAGGAATCGGAACATTGCGCAACCGCATCAGCCTCCGCGCCGACGCCAACCTCTAACCGCTCTTCTTCAACCAACAACCCAGCAAAGGAAGAAAGACCATGAAGAACACCACACCCACCGTGCACCACGCCGATGGGGACAATTCGATTTACGCGGGCAGCGACGGAGTTGTTGTTCCGGTGGTCACGCGCAAGGGCGAGGAAGATACCAACACCGCACAGTCCGGTGACTGCGTCCGTGTTTCCGGGGTCAGCATCCAGCACACCCCGGCCACCAAGATCTGGTTCGGCCAGGTATCCAACACCCCGGGCTACCGCTCCCTCCCCCACCACCACGGCGAGGCCGAGACCGGCGGCTATGTCCTGCGCGGCCACGGACGGATCTACTTCGGCGAAAACTACGCACACCACCTCGACATGGCGGCCGGGGACTGGGTCTTTGTCCCGCCCTTCATGCCACACGTCGAGGCCAACATGTCAATCACCGAGGAGCTGGTCTGGCTGACCGCACGCACCCCGGAGAACATCGTGGTGAACCTCGAGGAAGTCCCCGACGAAACCCTGGAAGGATACCGCCGGGCATGAGCTCACAGATCTTCCTTGACGCCATCAAACTGACCCCTTGCGACGCCGAGGTCTTCGACACGGCCTACACCGCCATCCCCCAATACGTTCCGTGGCCCAAGGCCTACGGCGGGGACATGGTGGCCCAGGGTGCCTCAGCCATGATGCGTTCGGTGACCGGGGACCGCGAGCTGCATTCGATGCACTCCTACTTCCTTCGTCCCGTAGACATGAACATCGCCGTTCGCTACGAGGTCGAGTTGATGCGCGACGGACGCGGTTATTCGACCCGCCAGGTCCGCGGCTTCCAGAACGGCAAGGCCGTCTACACCGGATTGGGCTCCTTCCACGTCCCGGAGAACGGCCCGGAACAAGCCTCCACTGCGCCGTCGGAGTACCTTGATATCGATCCCGAAACCCTGGCCAGTGCTGCCACTGTGCTTGCCTCGGCCGAGGGCCCGGCCGCGGACTACTGGTCCACCGGCAGGTCCTTCGACATGCGTCACGTTCCCGGGGCACTCTACCTCGACGTCGATGGCGCACCCACCGCCCACCAGGCGGTCTGGGTCAAGGCCTTCACCCAGCTTCCCGATGATGCGATCACCCAGCGCGCGGCCCTGGCCTACGTCTGTGACTACACCATCCTCGAACCGCTGCTGCGGACCCAAAACCTGTCGTGGAGCACCGAGGGGCTTATCACCGCCAGCCTGGACCATTCCATGTGGTTCCATCGCAGCGGACGGGTGGACGACTGGGTCCTCTACGTCCAGGAAGCCATTTCCAGCCAAAACAACCGGGGCCTGGC
Source organism: Paeniglutamicibacter antarcticus (assembly GCF_039544305.1). Classification (NCBI taxonomy): domain Bacteria; kingdom Bacillati; phylum Actinomycetota; class Actinomycetes; order Micrococcales; family Micrococcaceae; genus Paeniglutamicibacter; species Paeniglutamicibacter antarcticus. The sequence continues at coordinate 254,526 of NZ_BAABLK010000022.1, read as the reverse complement.
GTTGGGCCGTTTCTACACCCGTGGGGGCCAGCTGCTGGCCACCGTCGCCCAGGAAGGCATGATCCGCCCTCCACGCGGCTAAGGCCCACCCGCAACGCTGCACCTTGAAAATCGACTCCTGGAAAGAGACGGCAAGTTCATGGAATTATCGCCCACGGCCCACCAAGACACCTTTACCCGTGACCACCTTCCGCCGCAGGATTTGTGGCCCACCCTCGAATTCACGCTCCCCGAGCTGCAATACCCCGACCGACTCAACGCCGCCACGGTGCTGATCGACGACGCCGTCGAACGGTTCGGGGCCGATTCCCCGGCGCTGCTGGCACCGGATGGATCGAGGCAAAGCTACGGCGAGCTGCTCGCCCGGTCCAACCAGGTCGCCCAGGTGCTCACCGAGGACTTCGGGATCGTGCCGGGGAACCGGGTCATGCTCAGGGCACCCAACAATGCCTGGCTCGTGGCCTGCTGGTTGGGCGTGCTGAAGGCCGGTGCCGTGGTGGTCACCACCATGCCAGCGCTACGCGTCACCGAAATAGGCAAGCTAGCCAGCCTGACCAGGCCGGCACTGATGCTGTGCGACCACCGGTTCATTGATGATGCCCAGCTCGCCGCGGGCTCGGCCTACCCCGTCGTTCCCGTCGGGTCAGGCGAGGACAAGGACCTGGTAGCGCTGGCGGCAACCAAGTCCACGGAATTCACCAACATCACCACGGCTGCCGACGATGTCGCGTTGCTGGGTCCGACCTCGGGCACCACCGGCACCCCGAAGATCACCATGCACTTCCACCGCGACATTCTGGCCAACGCCGACACCTTCGCCCGGCATATCCTGGCACCGACCCCCCGGGATGTCTTTGCCGGCTCCCCTCCACTGGCCTTCACCTTCGGACTGGGCGGACTGGTGGTCTTCCCGCTGCGGTTCGGAGCCAGCACCCTGCTCACCGAACGCACCACCCCGCTCGAGCTTGCCCAGCTTTCCCACGATGCCGGGGCCACCATCCTTTTCACCGCGCCCACGGCCTATCGCGCGATCCTCAAGGAGAACCGGGGCGACTTGCTGCGCACGCTGCGCCTTGCCGTCTCCGCCGGAGAGCATCTTCCGGCGGCCACCTGGCAGGCAGTGAAGGAAGCCACCGGGCTTGAGCTGATCGACGGGATCGGGTCCACCGAGCTTCTGCATGTATTCATCTCCGCCGCCGGTGCAGACATCCGCCCCGGTGCCACCGGGCTGGCCGTACCCGGCTACCGCGCTACCATCCTTGATGGCGAGGGTGCCGAGCTGGGTCCCGACGAGGTCGGCCGCCTGGCCATCATTGGTCCCACGGGCTGCCGGTATCTCGACGACGAGCGCCAGCACGCCTATGTGTCCAACGGCTGGAATGTCACCGGGGACACCTTTGTGCGCGATGCCGACGGCTATTTCACTTACCAGGCACGCAGCGACAACATGATCGTTTCCTCGGGCTACAACATCGGTGGGCCGGAAGTCGAGGAAGCCCTCATTCAGCACCCCGACGTGCTGGAAACCGCCGTGGTGGCACGGCCCGACAACCACCGCGGTTCGGTGGTCTGCGCCTTCGTGGTCCTGATCGAGGGAATCGAGGGGACCGAAGCCAAGGCCGTCGAACTCCAGGACTTCGTCAAGTCCGTCATTGCACCCTATAAGTACCCGCGCGACATCCGCTTTGTCGATGAACTTCCGCGAAACCCCAGCGGCAAGCTCCAGCATTTCAAGCTGCGCGAAGCTCTGTCCGAATCACCCGTTCAATAGCCCGTACTTCCGAGCAGCATGCCCAGCCGCAACAACCGGCCGTGTTCACTGCCCTCCGAAAGGACCCCAAAATGAAAATCGCAATTGTTGGCGGCGGCCCCGGCGGCCTGTACTTCGCAGCCCTCATGAAGCAGCTTGACCCGGCGCACGATGTGACCGTCTGGGAACGCAATGCAGCCTCGGACACCTTCGGCTTCGGCGTTGTCTTCTCCGATGAGACCCTCGGCGGCATCGGCAATGCTGATACCGTGATCGCCGATTACATGTCCCGCCGTTTCGCCCGTTGGAGCGACATCGACATCCACTTCCGCGGAGAGATGCACACCGTCGGCGGCCAGGGCTTTGCCGCCATGAGCCGCAAGGAGCTGCTCGAGCTGCTCCAGCGCCGTTGCATCGAGCTCGGGGTGGACGTGCGCTTTTCCACCCTCGCCCCGGATGTCGACGAGCTTTCGGCGAACTACGACCTGGTGCTGGCCGCCGACGGGCTGAACTCCTCGATCCGTACCCGCTTCGCCGATTCTTTCAAGCCGTCTCTGGATCCGCGCACCTCCAAGTTCATGTGGCTGGGCACCGACCAAGTCTTCGAGGCCTTCAAGTTCTTCGTCAAGGAGACCGAGGCAGGCACCATGCAGATCCACGGATACCCGTACTCCGAGGAAGGCTCGACCTTCATCGTGGAAATGCACGAGGATGTGTGGCGCGCCGCCGGGTTCGACGAAACCGAAAACGAGGTCTTCGCGCCCGGGCAGAGCGATGAGAAGGCGGTCGCCAAGGTCAGCGAGATCTTCGCCGAGGAACTGGCCGGCTACGAGGTGTTGAAAAACAACTCGAAGTGGATCAACTTCACCACGGTGCGCAACCAGAACTGGCACCATGAGAACATCGTGCTGCTCGGGGACGCTGCACACACCGCACATTTCTCCATTGGCTCGGGCACCAAGCTGGCCATGGAGGATTCCCTAGCCTTGGCCGCCTGCCTGCATGAGCACGGCAGCGTGGCAGAGGCCTTGGCCGCCTATGAGACCGAGCGCCGCCCGGTGGTCGAATCCACCCAGCGTGCCGCCCAGGCCTCGATGGAGTGGTTCGAGAACATCGGGCAGTACAAGGATCAGGACCCGGTACAGTTCTGCTTCAACCTGCTCACCCGCTCACGCCGCATCACCTACGACAACCTGAAACTGCGCGACACCGGTTTCGCGGCCACGGTCGATGAGGACTTCGCCCGGCTCTCCGGAACCGACGAGGTTGCCCCGGCAATGTTCCAGCCGTTCAAGATCGGCGAAATGGAACTGGTCAACCGCGTCGTGGTCTCCCCGATGGACATGTACTCGGCGAAAGACGGGGTACCGGGCGATTTCCACCTGGTGCACCTGGGGTCCAAGGCCATGGGCGGGGCCGGTCTGGTCATGACGGAAATGGTCTGCGTCTCGGACATCGGCCGGATCACCCCCGGCTGCACCGGACTGTACACAGAGGAACAAGGTACGGCATGGAAGCGCATCACCGACTACGTGCATGCGAACTCGAGTGCCAAGATCGGCGCGCAGATCGGGCATTCGGGCCGCAAGGGCTCGACCAAGCTCATGTGGGAAGGCATCGATGAACCGCTGGAGCAGGGAAACTGGAAGGTATTGGCCCCCAGCGCCCTGCCCTACGGAGAAGGCTGCCACGTCCCGGTAGAAATGACCCGCGAGCACATGGACATGGTCCGCGAGCAGTTCGTCACCGCCGCACGCCGGGCCGACGCCGCTGGCTTCGACCTGCTGGAACTGCACGCGGCCCACGGCTACCTGCTCTCTTCCTTCCTTTCCCCGCTGTCTAACACCCGCACCGATGAGTACGGGGGGTCGCTGGAAAACAGGTTGCGCTACCCGCTGGAGGTACTCGACGCCGTGTCCGCCGTGTGGCCGGTCCACAAGCCGATCGGCGTGCGGATCTCCGCAACCGATTGGACCGAGGGCGGCAACACCGAAGAGGATGCACTGGAAATCGCCTCGGCGTTCATCGCCCACGGGGTCAAGTCCATCGATGTGTCTTCCGGGCAGATCGTGCGCAACGAGCGTCCCGCCTTTGGCCGCAGCTACCAGACACCGTTTGCGGACAAAATCCGCAACCAGGTCGCGGCGGCCGCGGGCGTCGCGGTCATCGCCGTGGGTGCGATCTCCTCCTATGACGACGTGAATTCGATCTTGTTGGCCGGCCGAGCAGACCTGGTCGCACTGGGGCGCACCCACCTGTACAACCCGCAGTGGACGTTGCAGGCAGCAGCCGAGCAGGACTATGTCGGTGACGGCGCCACCTGGCCCATGCCGTTCAAGGCCGGTCGCCGCAAGCCGCCGAGTGCCCGCACCGACGCGGTGCGGCCCCGCCTGTCACTGCTGCGCGAGGACGAACAGGACGAGGGCACGGTGCACCTGCGCTGGAGCCCGGGCAAAAATACGGCGCAGGATTCCGCTGACGGGTTGGTGTACAGCGTGTGATCCCCACTCGGGACGGCGGTCCGCCGGCAGGGACTCGACTGGGTGCACGGTCGTTTGTCGACGTTGAGTCGATGCGATGCGCCGTGCGCCCACACCTCGGCAGCCACATCCCTGCCGGCTTCCATGCCCAGGAAATTTCCTGGCGTCGTCCGTCTCCAGTGAATCCGATGGTTGCTCGCCCGTGGCTACCGCTCGGCGACCAGACGCGGCCGTCGGGAACCAAAGTGTAGTCACGGACGAAGTAACGAACGGCATCGGCATCCCAGCCCAAGAGGCTCAGTGTGTCGAGGGCTCCGTTCGCGCGCTCATCCTGCACGATGACGACATGGCCCCAGAGCCATCGTGCGCACTGGACGCTCAGCCAGGGGCTGGCTCCGGCGGCTAATCACCGCCAACGGTGCACCGGCGTGCAGGGCAGCTTCCCTTGCGGATTCAGTCGATGACCGCGGCAACCGCTTCGATCTCCACGAGCTGTCCGGTGTAGCCCAGCACGGTGACTCCCAACAGCGTGCTGGGAACATTGTGTTCAGCGAGGGCATCGCGGACAACCTCCCAGGCCCTCACCAAATCGGCTTGGTCCGGTGACGCAACGAGTACGCGCGTACTGATGACGTCCTGGATCCGGGCACCTGCGGCCGTCAGGGCCAGAACCATGTTCTCGGTTGCCCGGCCCGCTTGCACCGCGTAGTCCCCTATCCCGACGATGGTTCCGTCTTGGTCCAACGGACAGGACCCGGCCAGGAAAACCAGTCGTGCGTTTGCCGGGGCGGTTGCGGCGTAGGCGTACTGCGCAACATCGGAAAGTGCCTCAGCCCCGATGAGAGTGACTGCTTGCGGCATGGTTGCCCTTTCGTCGGATTCGTCGTGACCGATCCCCACCATATCGGTGGGGGATTTCGCCGGCCGGCTGCCTCAGTGCCCCTTGAAGGCTTCGGCCAGCCACCAGGAGCCGGAATCGGAGGCGATTTTCGCATCGATGACCAACGGCGCGCTCGGCTTTGACTCCAACCAAGTCCGCACGGCGTCCAGGTCCTCCAGCGTGCGCACGGTGATTCCCTCGGCGCCGAAGCCGCGGCCGATCGCAGCGAAATCGGTGTCGGGAAACCTCACGGAGCTCATGTCTGCCCCGGGGTCCGCGATCCCGAAGTGGTGCACCTCGGCCGAGTACGCCGCATCGTTGTACACAATGCACACCAGCGGCATCTTCAACCGCACCGCGGTGTCCAGCTCGGCAATGGCCATGTGGAATCCGCCGTCCCCGGTGCCAAGGACCGGCAGTCGGTCCGGCCGCGCGAGGCCCGCGCCGATTGCCGTGGACAATCCGAGCCCGATGGACTGGAAGGCCTGGGTGAAGCAGAACCCGAACTCGTCGGGCACCCAGAGGTATTGGCTGGGGTAGCCCATGAAGTTGCCCGAGTCCACGCTCACGATCCGTTCGTCCGGGAGCAGCTCGTCCAGGGCCTTGGTCAGGGTGCGCGGATCGATGCATTTTCCGTCGGAGAGGTCCTCGAATTCGACCTGGTTCCAGTGGATGGAGTCGTTGATGCGCTCGGCGACACCGTCGTTTCTGTATCCGGTTCGAGGCACGGAGCCGCGTGCCAGCATTTCTTCCAGGGTGTCCCTCGCGCATTGCGCGCTGTCCCCCACCACCCCCAAGTCAATGGGCCGGTTCGCACCCAGGGCAGGCTCCTCCAGATCGACCTGGACCACCACTGTCCCGGCTCCCACCAGCTGCCCGTGGCGCATCGTCCACATGTTCAGTGCGCAGCCGAAAGAGAGAATAAGGTCGGCATCGGTGATCAGTTCCGCGGCCAGCGGTGAGGAAAAACCGCCGGATATGCCCAGGTTGAAGTCATCCTGATTGAACAGACCCTTTGCCACGGCAGAGGTGGCCACCAAGGCACCGGTGTGCCGTGCCAGCCCAAGGATCTCGTCCTTCGCCGCCCGCCCGCCCCGGCCGGCAAGAAACACCGGTCGCTGGGCCTTTTCCAACAGGTCGGCCAGCGCGGCCACCGCACCGTGCGAGGGACGGATCGGTTCCAGCCCCGCAACATGGGCCGGGGTACCTTCATGCTCGTCGGGAACCTTCTGCCCCTGGACATCCAAGGGCAGGTTCAGCACCACGGTGCGCCGGTCATTGACCGCGCGGCGATAGGCCCTGAGGGTGTCCGCCACAGCCGTTTGGGCCGAATGCACGCGCTCGGGAACCGCATACACCGATGCGGCGAAAGCGTCTTGGTCCATGGCGAAGTTCGAATAGACCGCCGAGGGTGCTGCCTCGGCGGCCAGCACGATCATCGGTGTGCGTGATTTTGCTGCCTCCCCGATTCCCGTAGCGGCATTGGTCAAGCCACAGCCCTGGTGCACCGAGAGCAAGGCGACCTTGCCGCTGGTCCGGGCGAAGGCGTCTGCCATGGTCGCGGCCCCGCCTTCGTGGCGGGCCGCGGTGAACGGCACCCCGCAGTCGATCAACGTATTGGTGATGGTGAAGTTCCCGGAGCCCACGACCCCGAAGCAGTGCCCGACCCCTAGCTTCGCCAGGGTCCTGCCAACCAGCTGTGCGACGTTCATGAGTCGTTCTTCTGCACCAGTGCCAGCACACGGGTCGGGGCTCCCGTGCCGCCGACGATGGGCATCGGGGCCACCACGACCATGGACCCGTGGGTGGGCAGCTTGGCCAGGTTCTTCAGTGAGGTGATCCCGTATTTGTCGGCGCCCAGCAGGAAGTGGTGCATCGGGAACGGTGGATCCAGTGCCACCGCGTTGCCGGCATCGATACCGACGGTTTCCACGCCGATTCCGGAAATCTCCAGCTCCTCGGCGATCCATTTGGAGCATTCGGCGGTGAATCCGGGGGTGTGTGAGCCGTTCCCGTCAAGGTTCAGGAACGCTTCCTGGCTGTGTCCATACTGGTCCCAGCCGGTACGGAAGAGCAGCCAGGCGTTCGCAGGGAAGGAACCGTGCTCTTCCTGCCAGGCAACCAGGTGTGGGATATCGATGAGGAAGTCGGGGTCGGCCCCGGCTTCCGTGCTGAAGTCCAGGACCACTGCCGGACCCACCAGGCGGGCCGGTTCGATCTGCGAAACATCCTTGCCCTCGCGCCCGCTGATCCAGTGGACCGGGGCATCAATGTGCGTGCCGATGTGTTCACCGGTGTGGATATTGTGGTGCTTCCAGAACGGACCGGGCTCGTTATAGGCGGAGACTTCCTCAAGGCTGAAGTCGATGAGGTTGGAGAACGGGTCGGGCAACACCAGGGTGGGGGTTTCTGCAGACAACGGCGCGGTCAGGTCGACGATCTCCACGGTTCCGGAGGCAAGCGAGGAAAGGATATTCTGCACGGGGTTCAAGGGTGGGCTCCATCGACGTTGGTGGAAAGACAGGGAATGGCGGTCAGGCTACCAGCGAGGCAACCCTTTGAATAGGGCCTGCTCAGATACTGGATTATTGTTTCAGCGCGACGAGGACAGCTGTTGGCCACGGCGCGGATTCCTGGGCCCCCTCGGGCACGCAGACCGTGACGAAGCGCCCCTGCGCAGCGAGCACGGATTCGCGTCCTTCATGCCGGTGCCCCCAGACCTTGAAGACAAAGGCCATCGAGGAGGTACCGATGCGTTCAATGACCACCGCCGCACTGACTTGTTGCCCGAAATAGAGTTTTGCGCGGTAATCGATCTCCTGACGCACCCGGGGCGCAATAGAGAAGTACGAGTCGACTCCCAGTTCACGAAAGAGCTTGGCCTCGGTTGCCTCGACAAGGCGCATGATGACCGAGTTGTGTTGGTGTCCGGCGGCATCGGTGTCGACCCATTCAATGTGGCGATCGAGGCTGGTTCCGGCCGTGCCTGAGGAAAGAAACTCCTCCAACTCGCTCGCAACTGATGGTAAACGGCCCTCATCGATCTCAAAATGATTTTTTGTCACCGTAAAAATTCTTCCATTTAGGTCTTGTTACGCACGTCACTTTAACGACATACTACAGGCACGCGTTGATAAACCACCAGCACCATTCGACACCTTTTCTCATAAGGAGCCCAAGCATGGCGGCATCACAAACCAGCACCGAGTGGAACATTCCCAAGCGCACGACCTCCGTGGTCCTCCTCGCCTGTTGGCTGGCCATCCTGGCCGAAGGCTACGACGTCGGCGTGCTGGGGGCGGTGCTGCCGGCCCTGGCCGAATACAAGGAGTGGTCGCTGACCCCGTTGGAGCTGGGTGGACTCGGGGCCTACGCGCTGGTCGGAATGCTCTTCGGCGCGCTGTTCATCGGCACGCTCAGCGACATCATCGGCCGACGCAAGATGCTGCTTCTCTCGATGGTGATCTTCACTATCACCCAGGCCGGTGCCGCACTAGCTCCGACCCCGGAGCTGTTCGGGACCTTCCGCTTCCTGGGCGGCCTTGGCATGGGCGGCATCATTCCCGTTGCCGCCGCATTGACCATTGAATACTCGGCGCCCAAGAAGCGCTCGATGAACTACGGCATCATGTACTCGGGCTATTCCCTGGGAATCGTCGCGGCCGCTCTGGTGGCCATGGCACTGCTGCCGACCCTTGGATGGCGCTGGGTGATTGCGGTTGGCACGTTGCCCGTGCTGATCATTCCGGTGGTCGCCTGGATGCTGCCCGAGTCCCTTGAGTACCTGGTTTCCAAGGGCAGGATCGCCGAGGCCAAGGCCCAGGCGGCGAAGCTGAACGTGCGAAACTACAACCCGGTGGCACCAGCAGATCCGGGAAGGCGCATCCCGTGGCGCGAGGTCATGGCCTCGATGTTCTCAGGCAAGTACCTGCGTTCGACAATCTTCTTCTGGATCTCGCTCTTCTGCGGCATGGTGCTGGTCTACGGGCTGAACACCTGGTTGCCCCAGATCATGCGCAAGGCCGGCTACGACTTGGGGTCTTCCCTCGTATTTCTGCTGGTGTTCTCCCTGGCCTCGGCCATCGGCGGATTGATCCTGGGCTCCCTGGCCGACAAATTCGGTCAGAAGCCGATCCTTGTGATCTTCTACCTGCTCGGCGCCGGCGGCATCCTGCTATTGATGTTCCCCAACACCATGTTCATCAATCTCTGCTTCGTGGCGTTTGCCGGAATCGGCTCGATTTCCACCTCACTGGTGCTCACCGGCTACATCGCCGATTACTACCCGGCTGCACAGCGCGGCACGGCCACCGGCTGGGCGCTGTCATTCGCCCGCATCGGCGCCATCTCAGGCCCGATCATCGGAGGATGGATCGCCTCGACCGGGCTGAGCTTCGAGTTCAACTTCATCTTCTTCGCGATTGTCGGTGTCATCGCGGCGATTGCGGTCTCGCTGATACCCAAGCGGATCGTCGAGGCGCCCGTGGCAACCCTGGACAGCGAGCGCGAGGTAGCGCTCGACTAACACACTGGATCCACGCCGGGCACGGCCCCAGGGCGAGGCGATCGCGGAAGCAGTGCGGAACCATGGTGTTCCACCGCGGGCGCCTCGCCCTTTGCCGTCGATCTGCCACATACAGGTCCCACCACTGCCCGCCACGTGTCGGGCACATCGCGCTTCCTACCAAAAAGTACTTGACAGATTGGAAAGTACTTTCGTAATATGGGATACAGTAAGGAACACAAACCTTCAGGAGCACCCCATGGACAACAACCCACTTACACCGGCAGCGGCCCAGAACCTCCTTTCCGAGGCCGGCCGCCTCGGAGCGGCATCCCGTTCGGGTGCCAGCTGGCCGCAAATCACCATGCTGCTGGGCCTGGGCGCGATCTCATCGATCTCGCTGCTCGCCTTCTGGCTCGTCGGACAGGTCGATGAATCCCTGATCTTGATCCCGATGACCGCCTTGTTGGTCTGGCTGGGCATCTTCATGGCCATCATGCTCTATTTCGGCAAGTCGACCAAGCAAGGTTTCACCCGCCGCTGGCTTCTCTACATCGCGGTGTGGGCAGTGCTCTGGGCCGTGGGGTGCTTCATCGGGCTGTTCTTCTTCAAGGACGACCTGTGGTTCTTCGCGGCAACCGCGGCCGCCATCACGATCGCCACGGCGTGGGGCGCCTGGACCGAGGCCTCGAAATGAGCCACGACAAGGCGGAGGAAGGCATCCCGGCCGAGCACCCGCGCCACCAGCTGGCCGAGGACCTCGCCCACCCGGTGCGGTTCTCCTTGGTGGCGGCGCTGGCAGCCACCGACGAGACGGAGTTCGCCGTCGTCCGCGACCACCTGCAGGTCAGCGATTCGGTGCTCAGCCGCCAATCCTCACAGCTGGAGACCGCCGGCATCGTCCGCATCCGCAAGGGCTACATCGGAAAGCGGCCGCGCACCTGGCTGTCACTGACCAAGACTGGGCGAAGAACCTGGGCCCAGCACCTGGCGGCCCTTCAGGAAATCGCCTCCGGCGCCTGAGCCCGGCGACTACCGGCCGGAGATCCTGTCGGCGATCACGGCGATTGGCGAGGTGGATCCCCGGCCCCCTTTTTCGTGCTCGTCGGCGCGGTGGTACATCGCGTACATGCCCTGCACCGCAAGCCACCGCAGGGGCTCGGGTTCCCAACGCCGCACCTGCCGGTTGACCCACGGCATCGCGGTTGCCTTGGTCTTGCGGCCCAGCACCAGGTCGGTGAGGGTCCGACCGGCGAGGTTGGTTGCTGTGACCCCGGTGCCAACGTATCCACCGGCAAATCCCAGGCCGGTCGCAGGATCGAAATTCACCGTTGCACGCCAATCCCTCGGTACCCCAAGAACCCCGGACCATGCATGCTCGATCCGGGCACCGGCCGCGGCCGGGAACATCGCGTGAAGGATGCCGGTCAATGCGCCGACGGTCGCCGGCTGGGTTGCCCCGTCCATGTCGGTGCGCGATCCGTAGCGGTAGGGAACCCCGCGCCCGCCGATGGCGATGCGGTCATCGTCGGTGCGTTGGAGGTACACGTACGCGTGGGCAAGGTCCTCCAGTGTTTCGCGCCCCTGCCAGCCGATGGAATCCCATGCCTTCGAATCCAACGGCTGGGTAACGATCATCGAGGAGTTCATCGGCAACCAGTCGCGGTGCGACTGGGCAAGGTTGGCCGTGAATCCCTCGGTCGCCCTCAGCACGGCCGCTGCCCGCACGGTGCCGCGCTCGGTTACCGCGGACGGCCCCTTCCCGTTTCCCGCGGCGCGGATCTCGGTGACCAGGGTGTTCTCGTGGATCTTCACGCCCAGGGACTCGACGGCCCGGGCCAAACCACGCACCAGCCTCGCGGGGTGGATGCGTGCGCAATGCGGGATGTACATCCCGCCCAGCGCCCCGGCCACCTTGATCCGCTCGCCCATGGCCTTCCCCGAAAGCCTCACCGCATCATCCTCGGGCCATTTGAGCTGGTCCTTGGCCATCGCCTCGAGCCGGGAGAGCTGTGCGCGGTTGCGCGCCACCAGCAGTTCCCCGCCCTTGTGGATATGCGCGTCGATGCCCTCGGCCGCCGCCACGTTGATGACCTCGTCGACGGTCTCGTTGAGCATTCGCTGGAAGTCGCCCACCAAAGCCCGGCCATGGGACTTCACATACCCCTCGCGGCCCCCGGTGATGGTGTTGGCAAGCCATCCGCCGTTGCGCCCCGAGGCGCCGAAGCCGGCAAAGCGCGATTCAATCACCGCGATCCTCAGCGACGGATCGGCCTTGGCCAGGTAATAGGCGCTCCACAACCCCGTGTACCCGGCACCGACGATCGCCACATCGACATCCATATCCCCGGCGAGCGCCGGACGCGGGACCGGCAACCCGTCCTTCGCGTACCAGAACGACACATTCCCGTTTGTGGTCATGGTGCACCTACCTTTCCTTCGTTCCTGGGGTTAGCTAAGTTCGAGCACCGGAACATCGGCGTCGAACCCGAAGACCGCGGCATAGAACGCGAGCGAGGTTTCCAGGGCGCTGATGATGTTCTCGGAGCGGCGAAAGCCGTGTTGTTCACCTTCGAAGAGTACGTAGGCGTGCGGGATTGAATTGGCGGCCAGGGCGTCGGCCACCACCTGGGACTGGGCCGGCGGAACCACTTTGTCTTGGTCCCCCTGCAATAGCAGGACCGGGCAGCTGATGTCCTGCACATGGTTGATCGGCGCACGCCGGGCGTAGAGCTCGGCGGCCTCGGGGTAGGGCCCAACGAGCGATTCCATGTAGCGGGATTCGAAGTCGTGGGTGTCACGCACCAGGCCCACCAGATCGGAGACCCCGTACCGGGAGATACCGGCTGAGAAGAAATCCGTGGTGGTCAACGCGCTGAGCACCGTCCAGCCTCCGGCGCTGCCGCCCTCGATGGCCAGCCGGTTCTTATCGGCCAGCCCTGCCTTGACAAGGCCCTGAAGCACCGCGACGGTATCCTGCACGTCGACAACGCCCCATTGGCCGCGCAGCCGCTGGCGGTAGGCACGCCCGAATCCGGTGGACCCACCGTAGTTCACGTCAACCACCCCGATGCCTCGGGAGGTGTAGTAGGCGATGGACAGTGAGAGCTGGGCAAAGGCCTGCGAGGTCGGGCCTCCGTGGACAAACGCCACATAGGGCGGAAGATCACCTTCGGACCCGATGAAGTTGCCAAGCTTTGGCGCATACACATGGGCATAGACCCTCGCACCGCCCTTCGTGGAGAACTCCATGGCTTCGGCGCCGGGCAGCGCCGCCGGATCGGGGAGGTCCTTCAGTGCCAGGGAAATATTCCGGACCTCGGAGGTGTCCAGGTCGATGAGCCGCAGCCCGTCGCCTTCCACCAGCGAGGTTGCCGTGGCCAGCAGCTTGTTCCCACGCAACCCGGAGGGCGAGATGCGGGTGAAGGGCAACTTGATCTCTTCCAAGGCGCCACTGGGGATATCTAACGTCGCCAGGGTGGTTCCGTGGGTGCCATGGGTGACCAACAAGGTGTTCTCGTCGCGCACCTTGTACCAGCTCTGGCCCACGGCCCACAACGGTCCGGCGAATTCCTCGTCCCGCTCGCACAGCGGGCGCTGGGACGAGGTTGCCACCTCATGGAGGTACAGGTTCCACCATCCGCTGCGGTCCGAGACGAACACGATGCGTTCATCGCAGATCCACTCCGGTTGCAGCACCGATTCGGTGGTGGAGCCTGCCAGCACCGTGTCGTTGGCCGCGCTCAGGCCCTCGAGATCCGCCACGTGCAGTTCGGTTCCGTCCCAGGGCATCTGCGGGTGCTCCCAGGAAATCCAGCTGATCCGGGTGCCGGCGGGATTCAGCCGCGGGGCGGCAACAAAGCGCGAGGAAGCCGTGGTTTCGATGATCCGTGACGATTCGTTGGCTGCCGAACCGTCCAATGGGATCGCGGCGATGTAGCGGCGCAATCCATCGCGGTAATCCTCGCAAATGGCCAGGACGTGACTTTCGGTGGGCCCGGGAACGATCTCGGCGAAGCGCAGCTGCGGGTCCCCGTCGTTGCCCGCACTCGCGGGCGTCAGGGGTACCGGGGTGCCGCCATGGGCATCGATGAGATACATGCGTTGGTCGGAGAAGTTCACGAACACCAAGCGGTGTCCCGCACCGGCAGCAATGGCCGCCCAAGAGGCCCCTCCGTATTCGTTGACCCGGCTGCGCACGCTGTAGGGGGCGGACAGCAACTGGCGTGTGGGTCCATCGGTTTGCGCATCCCGGGCCAGGATCGTCAATCGTCCCCCTTCCGCGGGCAGGCCCTCAAGCCACCACAATTCGTCTCCGGCGAACCCGCCGCCTCCCACGGGAGTGGTGCCGACGGCAACATGTTCTGCGGAAATGGGCGAGGGCCAGGAGCCGTAGGGCAAACGCGGAGTCATGGTGCGATCCTAGTCGCCGGGGACGGGCAGGTCACTGACCACCGAGCGCCGGAGCGTTCCTGGATGCGGTGTCTGCCGCCCAGGTACGCGATCCTGCCGGGCACCGCCCGAAAGCTGTATTTTTGGCCAACGACCACTAGTGTGTTCTGCAATGCGTCAGGCACGGCAGAACATCCGGTGGCCTGTTCCTTCCGGGGACTAAGCGGGAAGCCACCGGGCGACGCCGGATACACGAAACGCAGTTCCAAGCAGTGAGGGAAAAGCACATGCCTACAGACGAGAATCCACCGGCGGGTACCGCGGTGCATGCCCAGCGCACCGACGACGACGGCGGCAAACCGGCAAAGTGGAAGGTCGTCGGCCCCGGCCTGGTCGTCGCTGCCACCGGCGTCGGCGCCGCCGACATGGTCGCGACCCTGGTCGCGGGCTCCCGCTACGGGTATGCCCTGCTCTGGGCGGTGATACTCGGCGTGATCCTGAAGATCATCCTGGTCGAGGGCGCCGGACGCTTCACCCTGGCAACGGGCAAGACGATCTTCGAGGGATGGCGCTCGCTGGGCCGCTGGACTACCTGGTACTTCGGTCCATACATCATGCTCTGGGGCTTCGTCTACGGGGCCACGGCCATGTCCTCTGCCGCCTTGCCGCTGGCGGCGTTGTTCCCCGGCATCGACTTGAAGCTCTGGGCCATTCTCATGGGGCTGGCCGGCTTCGCGATGGTTTGGTTCGGCCGATACTCCATCTTTGAGAAAGTCACCGCGGTGCTGGTGGGCATCATGTTCATCACCGTCGTCGGCCTGGCCGTGATCGCCGTCCCCAACATCCCCGAGATGTTCTCCGGGCTGGTCCCGATGGTCCCCTCCGGCGGCCTTGTCTACACCCTGGCGCTGGCCGGCGGCGTGGGCGGCACCATCACCCTGGCGGCCTACGGTTACTGGTTGCGCGAAAAGGGCTGGCACACGCCCAAGTGGATGAAGGTCATGCGTATCGACAACTCCATGGCGTACGTGATCACGGGCATCTTTGTGATCGCCATGCTGATCGTGGGTGCGGAAGTCGTGCGCGCGGCGGGCATTTCCCTCAGCGCAGGAGACACCGGCCTGCTGGACCTGGGCACGGTACTGAACGAAAAGTACGGAAAACTGGTGGGAACCGGCTTCCTGGTGGGATTCTGGGCGGCTTCTTTCTCCTCGATCATCGGCGTATGGAACGGCGTATCGCTGATGTTCGCCGACTTCTGGGGCAACATGCGCGGCAAGGAATCCGGGCACCCCGACACCCGCACGGGCGGCAAGTACTTCAAGTTCTACGTCCTGTGGCTCACTTTCCCGCCGATGGTCCTATTCCTGCTGGACAAGCCCATCGCCCTCATTCTGGCCTACGGCGTGCTCGGTTCGCTGTTCATGCCGTTCCTCGCGCTGACCCTGCTGGGCCTGCTCAACGGCAAGCGGATCCCCAAAAAGTGGGCCAATAGGGTACACACCAACATCCTGTTGGGGCTCACCGCCTTGCTCTTTGTTTCGCTCGGTGTCCAACAGCTCTATAAGGCCGCAGCTCCCCTTTGGGGTGGCTGAATCCCGGGCAGTTCGAGGTCTTCGGAGCCCTGCGCGCGCAACCGGCGGACAGTGCCCCGTGTTATCCGGCCACCGTCTTGATGGACACCGCAGCGCTGGCCGGAGCAAACTTGGATACATGAATCTGCATGCAATCTTCCTGCGCGGCGTCAACGTCGGTGGCGTCAAGATCCTGATGAAGGACCTTGCCTTGATGCTGGAGGACGCCGGCTTTTCACCCGTCAAGACCCTGCTGGCCAGCGGCAACGTGGTCCTCGGCAGCGCTGGGCTGGATGCCTGCGCACTGAAGGAACGCATCGAGCAGGTGCTGGAGACACGCTACGGACGGGTGATCC
The DNA here is from genome assembly GCF_039544305.1 of Paeniglutamicibacter antarcticus. Lineage (NCBI taxonomy): Bacteria > Bacillati > Actinomycetota > Actinomycetes > Micrococcales > Micrococcaceae > Paeniglutamicibacter > Paeniglutamicibacter antarcticus. The sequence goes on along the minus strand of NZ_BAABLK010000022.1, from coordinate 238,590 downwards.
CGGTGATCGTCATGGACACCGGAGAGCTGGAGCGCATCGCGGCCGAATATCCCTTTATTGCCCCGGATGACGGGATCGCCCGCCACCGTTATCTGGTGCTCACGGGAAGCCATCAGGACGCTGCCACGGTGTTCGAGCAGGCTCCTGGACCCGGGGAGTTCGAACGCGTGGAACGCATGGGCAACTGCATTTGCTGGGAAGTGCCGCGCGGGGAAAGCCTGGTTACCGAGCTGGCCAAGCACTTCGCCAAGGTAGCTTCCAAGACGTTGGTGACCACCCGGAACATGAACACCATCGAGAAGGTCCTCGATGCGATGAGGACCAATGCCCGGTGAGGTGCGTGTTCTAATGGGAGTTCCGGGCGTTCGCGCCAGCCAAACATGAAACCTGAGGATATCCGCCAGTAACCATGCCCCTGCTATTGGACCTTTTGGGTGTCTTCTTCTTCGGTGTCTCCGGGGCCCTTTTGGCCGCACGGCGTGGTTTCGACATCATCGGGTCGTTGCTGCTGGCCGGGCTGACCGGGATCGGCGGCGGAATTGTCCGCGACGTGATCCTAAGCGAGATCCCTACGGCCTTCGTCAACCCGTACTATTTCATTCCCCCGATTCTGGCCACGCTGCTTGTCTTCTTCGTGGCCCCCGGGGTGCAACGGCTGATGCGGCCGTTGCTGATTTTCGATGCGGCGGGCCTTGCACTTTTTTGCACCTCCGGCACGATCATGGCATTGGACGCGGGGATGAACCCGTTTGCCGCCACCTTGCTGGGTGTGACTTCCGCCGTGGGGGGCGGCTTGCTGCGCGACGTCGTGGCCAACAAGACCCCGTCGATCTTTGATCCCCGGGACCTCTACGCCGTTCCTGCCATGTTGGGCGCTGGCCTCATGGCCGGATTGTGGGTCATGGGGGTCCAGGGCTGGGTTTGGGAGTTGGCCGTGGCCTCGGTGGTCTTTGTCCTGCGTGTGCTTTCGTTGAAGTTCCGCTGGCACGTGCCCAAGGCCGTCGGCCCGTGGCACCAGGATACCGAACTACGCTAGAAGCGCCCTTAGTCGATTCGCTCGAGCAGGCTGAGGGGGTCGGGGTCGCCGTGGCTGTCCTCGATCTTTCGCGGACCGTTGATCATCACCGCTCCGGTGAGCATCACAAGGATGCATATCGCGAGCATCCCGAACGAGGCGCTCCATCCGCCGGTTGCGTCCTTAACGATGCCAAAGAGCAACGGCGCTATCGCTGCTCCCCCGTAGCCTAAGCCTTGGCTAAACCCGGAAAGCACTCCGGAACCGTAGGTGGTGCGTGAACGCAGGTTCATCATGAGCAGGGCAATGGCAAAGGTCCCCTGGCCCAGGCCGGCGAACACCACCCACAACGCGGTGTGTTCGGTCGGGGAGAGATACAGGCCAAGGTGCCCGGTGATCCAGCATGCGGTGAAGATCAGCACGGCAACGATCGGGTTGCGCAGCCGCGGCACCCACAATGGCACCAGCAGTGCCACCGGCAACCCGAGGATCGCAAACAGCGCAAGCATCGAACCGGCGGTCATCGTATCCAGCCCCTGCGCGGAGAGGTAGGGGGGCAACCAGGTGAAGTAGACATAAGTTTGCGCCGAGTTGCCGGCCAGGAAGATCGCCAAGCCCCAGGCGACAGGCGACTTCCAGGGGTTGATCCGCACCGGGGGCTCGGCGATGAGGCCGTTGACCAGCGGGTTGTCCGGCCGTGGGTTTGTGCGGTCCGTGAAGAGCTGGATGCCCCAGGGGATCAGCACCACTGCCGAGAGCAGCGCCCAGGCTGCGATGGAGGTCCGCCAATTGCTCGCGTTGGCAAGCGGCACTGAGAATTGCGGGCTCATCCAGGTGCCCACGGCGAGCATCGTGACGTACCCCGAGGTCATCAGCCCCACGTAGTCGGGGAAGTATTTCTTGACCAGCGGCGGCAACACCACATTGCCCATGCCGTACCCGGCCAGGGTGATGACCGAGAGCAGCAGAAACGTCGTTACATCCCCCACCACGGCGCGCACCAACTGCCCGACCACGGCCAGCAAGACGGCACTGAGCAAGACCTTTTCCAGCCCCCACCATCGGATCAGGCGCGGGGTCAGCAGCCCGAACCCGGCGAACACCACGGGCGCGAGCATGGCCAGCAGACCGGTGGAAAACGAATTGAATCCCAGTTCCGGGCCGATGCTTCCCAGCAACGGCGGAACTGAAACCACGGCGGCGCGCAGCGAGAGGGCCATCAGCAGAATGCCCAGCAGCGCCCCGATCCGGCCTGCCATTTTTTGCCGTGGAGGGGTCAATACCATGAAGCCTAGTTACCGTTCTTGAGTCGTTCCACTTGGTCCAGCAGGTGCTCCAAGTCAGGTGCGAACGTCCCTTGGGACCATGGCCCGGGCATGGACGTTTGGTAGTACAGCCCTTCACCGATCAGCATGATCGTTTCGGCTACGTACTTGTCCTTGACCTCGGTACGAATCAAGTCAAGCCATCCGGCATGCACTGCATCCAGGGCCTCGATGGACGCTTCCAGCCCTGCTTGGGCCAAACGCAGCACGGCCAGGAAGTAGCGATCCAAATCGCTGCCGATGACGGTGGATGTACGAACAAAGTACCGCGAGGCGCCCTCGGGGGACGCGGCCATGTGCTCCAGATCCTCTTGGTGCGCTTGGAGGAGTCGTTCGATGACGGCCTGCGCCAGGGCTTCCTTGGAGGCAAAGTGGTAGAGCAACCCACCCTTGGAAACCCCCGCGAGGGCTGCGGTGGCTTCGATGGTTGCCGCGCGGTCGCCCTCGTCGCAAAGCATCGAGGCGTAGGCGTCGACGATTTTTTCCTTGGCTAATGGCGGTCGAGACATGTAGTGAACCATATCCTTTTCCTGTAGGCATCGTCACATTGTAACTGTACCGTCCGGACGGTACAGTTACTGATACCGACCAACACTTACCTTTTCCCAGGAAACAGATCACCATGAGCACTTCACGCCTATCGGGCCCCACGCTGAACCCAGTCGCCGGCACGCTGTACCGCCACCGCTGGGCAGCACTTGTTGTGCTCATGTTCCCGGTGTTATTGATCTCGGTGGACAACACTGTGCTCAGCTTCGCAGTCCCCGCACTCTCGGCGGCGCTGGCCCCCACCGGCAATCAGCTGCTGTGGGTCATCGACATCTACCCATTGGTGCTCGCCGGGCTATTGGTCCCCATGGGATCACTGGGCGACCGCTTTGGACGCCGCCGCCTGCTGTTGATTGGCTCCATCGGGTTCGCGGCGGTCTCCGCCGCGGCATCATTCGCCAGCAGTGCCGAGCAGCTCATTGCCGCACGCGCCGGGCTTGGCATCTTTGGTGCCATGCTGATGCCGGCGACGCTCTCGCTGATCCGCAACATCTTCAACGACCCGACCGAGCGCCGCAAGGCCATCGCCATTTGGGCCGCCGGATTCTCCGGCGGTGCGGCGCTGGGCCCGATCGTCGGCGGCCTCCTTTTGGAGCACTTCTGGTGGGGCTCCGTCTTCCTGATGGCCGTCCCCATGCTGATTCCGCTGGTTGTCCTGGCGCCCGTATTGGTCCCCGAATCCAGTGACCCGAAGCCAGGGCCCATCGACCCGATCTCCATCGGACTGGTCATCATGACCCTTTTGCCGATTGTTTACGGCATCAAGGAGCTCACTGCGGCTGGATCCCCGCTGGTGCCCTGCATTGCCATTGCCGTGGGCATCACCGCCGGGGTGACATTCACCCGGCGCCAGCTAAAGCACAGCAACCCCATGCTCGATGTCCGCCTGTTCGCCAACCCCAGCTTCTCCTCGGCGCTGATGGTCAACCTGCTGAGCGTATTCGCGCTCGTGGGTTTCATCTACTTCATTTCCCAGCACCTGCAGCTGGTCGCCGGCTACACGCCGATGATGGCCGGGGTGCTCCTGGTCCCGGGGCTCGTGTTGACGGTGGCCACCGGGTTTCTGGCAGTGGGCCTGACCCGTCGTTTTGCCGTAAAGCACGTCATGGTGTGGGGGCTGTGCCTTAATGCACTGGCCTACGGCATCGTGATGCTCACCGGCCAGTCCGGCTCTGTACTGATCCTCATGGTCGCCTTCAGCGTGTTGGGAGCCGGCGTGGGATTGAGCGAAACCCTGTCCAACGACATGGCGCTCTCCGCCGTGCCGCCAGCCCAGGCCGGCGCAGCATCTGCGATTTCCGAAACGGCCTACGAGGTCGGTTCGGTGCTTGGCACCGCCGTGCTTGGGTCGATCCTCAATGCCGCGTACCGCAGCAATGTCGTGATCCCCGGCCAACTGCGTGGTGAAGCAGCAGAGAACGCCCGGCAGACCCTTGGTGGCGCTCATGAAGCTGCCGCAACGCTAAGCGATCCCGTCGCGGCAAGGTTGCTGGAATCAGCCGCGCATGCCTTCGACCAGGGCGTTCTGTACACCTCCGCGATTGCCATGGTGTTGGCGCTGGCTTCCGCGGTGATCGTCACATTCGCCTTGCGTTCGGTCACCGACCAGCCGAGCCCGGAACATGAAAGCGCGGAAGCGCGCCCATGATTTGCGGGTCCAAAGCGCACTTTGCGAAGCTCTCGATGCGCCTCGGGTTCCACCCATCGGGACGCTGCCCGATCTCATTTTTTGGCGTCGAACTTACCCCGCGTTGGCACTTGGCCGAAAAGTAGGGTAACGTATAACTCGTAGTTCTAGTTTTTCTCGCAGTAATTTCAGTGCAAACACCCCGTTGCCGGGGCCAGTACCTTTCTGAACCGCGTTGAATCACGTAGCTGCAAGTGGATTCCACAGTGGATTTCGCTCCCCTACGTCCCATCAGGACAGTCTCGAAAGGACACACCCATCATGGCAACAGGTACCGTTAAGTGGTTCAACGCCGAAAAGGGCTTCGGCTTCATTGCTCCGGACGACAACTCGGATGATGTTTTCGCACACTACTCCGCCATCCAGTCGAACGGCTTCCGTTCACTCGAAGAGGGCCAGCGCGTTGAGTTCGAAGTTACTCAGGGCCAGAAGGGCCTGCAGGCCACCGATATCCGCGCTGTCTAAGCTCGGATCATCACCTGCAGCTTTTAGCTGATTAGTTTGGGCGTCACTCCTTCGGGAGTGGCGCCCTCACTGCTTTAACCGGTACCGCCCGTTGAGGCGGAGTGCAGCTGGACACAATCGGGAATGAAACGAGCCGGCTGCTAGTTGCCGAATATGTGAGCATTCCTTTGTCGATCCTTGATCTAGCCCCCATCCGCCGTGGCAGCAACGCCGCCGAGACCTTCGCCCAGAGCGTCGCACTTGCCCAGACCGCGGAGGCCTCCGGCTACAAACGCGTCTGGTACGCCGAGCACCACAACATGAACTCGATCGCCTCCAGCGCCACCTCGGTGCTGATCGGCCACATCGCCCATCACACCGACACCATTCGGCTGGGCGCCGGCGGTGTCATGCTCCCCAACCACTCCCCCTTGGTGATCGCCGAGCAATTCGGGACACTCGAGACACTCTTCCCCGGCCGCATCGACCTCGGTCTGGGCCGAGCCCCGGGAACCGACCAGATGACCTTCCGTGCCCTGCGCCGGGACCCCTCGGCATCCGATGCGTTCCCGCACGATGTGCTGGAACTGCAGGGCTACCTCGGTGCCACCTCCCGCATCGAGGGAGTCAACGCCTACCCTGGCCAGGGCACCAACGTCCCGCTCTATATCCTGGGTTCCAGCCTCTTTGGCGCCAAGCTTGCCGCGCAGCTGGGCCTTCCATACTCGTTCGCCTCGCATTTCGCACCCGACGCACTGGTCCAGGCGACCACCACCTACCGCAACGAGTTCCGCCCCTCCGAGTTCTTGGCCGAGCCCCACGTCATCGCCGCCGTCGGCGTGGTCGCCGCACCCACCAATGCCGAGGCCCAAGCAACCTTCGAAAAAGTCCGGCGCGACCGCATCCGACTCTTCCTCGGACGCAACCGCCCAACCGAATTCACAAATGAAGAGGTGGAGATGTTGCTGGATTCCTCGCACGGCGAGTCGATCATGAAGATGCTCAAGTACACCGCCATCGGAGACGCCGCGACAGTCACCGACTACCTGAACGAATTCGCGCGCATCGCCCAGGCCGATGAACTTATCACCGCGCATCATTCCAGCGACCCGGCCCAACGCCTGGAATCCGTGAAGATCACCGCCTCAGCCATGGGCTTGGGCAACTGATCCCGCGCAGCAAAGGCCAGGGCCGCATCGGAAGGTTTTCGGTGCGCCCCTGGCCTTTCGTTTTTGCCTGACTAACGTCCCGGAAGCACCCAACGACGCACAGCCATCACCAAGGCAGAAATCAGCAGGAGCGTCAACAGCCCGTCCGCGGCAATGTAAAAGTAATGCCAGCTTGATCCGCCTGTCTCGACGCCCGCCAGCACGGAGTCCGTGCGCTTGGACAGGTAGGGCCTGATCAGCGCGACCTTGGCCAGCAGGACAAATCCAAGCCCCCAGACCACGCCAAGGAACGCCTTGTCCAGGCCCCGTCTGATGCACGATGCCGCAAGCACCAAAAAGAACAACACCTCCACGATGTTCATGGCGGTAAAGACCAGCTGCCCGATCCCCAGGCCCAAGCCAAGGGTCATTCCCGGGGCCAGGAACTTCAACGGCGTCTCAATAAACGAAATCCCTATCAGCAATCCCAGCCACAGGGCAGGTACAAGTACCCGGCCGGCGGCAGCCAGCAGTGCCCGGCGGCTGATGGCGGGGGTGAAGAATCTAGGGGAGGTATCGCTGTCCATATATCGACCCTACCCCCGTTATACACCGGTATCGGCGTACGGAAAAGTGCCCATTCCCATACGCGTCGATGGGACATAGGCTGTAATCAATCCGGGTTCAGGAGTAGATACCGGCACCCATGGAAAAGAGGGACATGATGGGCAACAGCTTTGATGACACCATCTTTGATCAACCAATTGACGATGACATGTACGAGCCCGACGACGGCCGTGACGGCCAGCCCTATGACGGCTCTTCCGACAGCCCGGAGTCCATGACGGCCCTCGACCCGTTACGCAAGCATCTCTATCTCTTGGACGACGACCTCGCCGCCGAAGACAAGGACCAAGACGAGGAAAGCGTTGAGCAGGAGTGGACCGAGGACGAAGCCCTCGAGGAGAAAAACCAGTAGGCCTCACTCCCGCCTAGGATGGGACGAGCGTGAGCCGTCGTTGGCGTACGCCCTCAAACCGTCCGAGGCTCAGGAGTCCCAGTGGTCAATCCGGTGCATTTGCGCACACTTCTTGAAGTGGTGGCGCACAACTCCTTTGCCGCCGCTGCGCTGGCCATGGGATACACCCCCTCCGCGGTGTCGCAGCAGATGTCGTCTCTCGAGCGCGACACGGGCACCACCCTCTTCGCTCGAAGCGCCAAAAGCATCGAGCCGACGCCCGCGGCGCTGACGATGGTCCGTCATGCCCAGCGCGTCCTCACCGACATCGATGCCTTGATGGCAGCGACGTCCACCCCCGACTTGGATCCCGGTGGAAATCCCCTGCAGGAACTGCGCATCGGGATATTCCCGTCATTGGCCACTTTCGCCGTGCCGCGACTGCTGGGCTCCCCCGGCTGGGAAAGATTGGGCATCGCCCTGCGGGTGAATGTGGGCGAACCACACCAGACCATCACCGGGCTGCGCCGGGACGGGGACCTTGACCTGTCCCTGATTTTTCAGGTTGGCCAGGCCGGGCTTGCGTGGCCAGCAAAGGTCGAGCGCCAGTGGCTGGGGGACGATCCCTTCCGGGTGGTGGTCCCGTCATCCTGGAAGCTCGGCGGCGCCTCGGTATTCAGCGCCACCCAACTGGCCGACATGCCTTGGATCATGCACCACCCCGGGACCAGCGACGCAACGGTGATCTCCCGGATGTTTTCCGCCTTCAACATCCATCCACGCGTGGTTGCCCACAGCGATGATTTCAACGCCTCGCTGCACATGGTTGCCGCCGGGCTGGGAGCGGCACTCGTTCCCGAACTTGCCATGCGCCGGGCCCCTGAGGGCATCCAAATCATCGACGCCCCGGAGATCCGGTTGGCGCGCAGCATCTTCGCCTTGCACCCAGAGGGTCGGGACAACCCCAAGGTCGGAGTGTTCATGGACCTGCTGGCCAAGGTGATGGCCGAACTGAGCCTGGGATCCCAACGGCGCTAGAAGACCAGCACCACCAGGATGCCGAGCACTCCCAGGCCCAGCACCGAGCCGCTCATCGCGAAGATCGCCAACACGTCGGCGTGCAACTGCTCCGCAGAGATGCCGAGGGACGAACGCGCATAACGGTAACGCTGGGTTCCGTAGATGCTCCCTCCCACCAGCAGCGCCAACGCGACCATCAGCAAGACCCCCACACCGTAGTGCGGCAACCAGCGCAGGAACACCAACGACGCCACGCTCAGCGAGAGCGTCGTCCGGCCCCATGACATCACCGTGCGCTCGGGTTGGAGTCCGGGGTCCTGGTGCTTGGGACCCATCCGTGCCGAGCTCAAAGCTTCAACGCGATCAGCACCGCCACGACCGCGGCCGCCACGGCGCCTCCCAGGCCCAGGATGGGGATGATCAGTGGCAGCGGCAGCGGCCTGGAGTTGCGCATCGACATCTCGACGCTGCGCCAGCGCACGGCTGCCCCCGCGCTGATCAGCATTCCGATGATGATCAGCAAGACGGCGATCCCCGTGCGCACCGGGCCGGGGAACGCGTCGATGGCGAACGCTTCGAGGGCGATTCCCCCGGCCAGGAAGGCCAACGCGGTGCGGATCCAAGCCAGGAAGGTGCGTTCGTTGGCCAAGGTGAACCGCGGATCCGGCTCCCTGCCCCCGGGCAGCACCCGTCTGGCAATGGATCCGCGTCCCTGGTTTTCGTCGGTGGATGCCATTGGCAAGCGTGCTCCCTCGTGCTGGGTTCCCCTGCCAGCGGCGAACCGGACCAGGCGGGCTGTGAAAAGTCCTTTCCAGAATACCGGCCAAGGATCACATATGACTCATCCGTCCGGTGATACAGCCGCGCGGGGCTTCGCTTCCGTGCGGATTCGGCGATACCTTGGCAACTAGCAGAACCGCGCACCTACGATCTGGCAACGACAGGACGATCACCATCACTACCGACATCCATTCCACCGTCAACGCTTCGCTTGGACTCATCGAGCTGCGACGGCCGGCCAGCATCAATGCACTGACGCTTCCGATGCTTCAGGAGCTCACCGACATCCTCACCGCGTGGAAGGACGACCCGCAGGTCTCGATGGTGGTGCTCCGCGGGAGCGGGGAGCGCGGCTTCTGCGCTGGCGGAGACATCAAGGACTTCCACCGCGCGATCATCGAGGACGACCATGCCGGTTTCCTGGAGCTGTTGTCACTTGAATTCGACTTGGACGCCATGATCGCGACCTATGCCAAACCGTTCATCACCCTTGTCCACGGGCTATGCATGGGAGGCGGGATCGGGTTGGCTTCACATGCGTCCGTTCGCGCCACTGCCCCCGATGCGCGCTTCGCAATGCCCGAAACCCGCATTGGGTACAGTCCCGATGTGGGCGGCACGCACCTGATGGCCCGGGCACCGGGGCACCTGGGTGAATACCTGGTGCTTACCGCTTCCACTTTCACCGGGGCCGATGCGGTGGAACTTGGCTTCGCCGACATGCTGGTCGACCCCGAACGCTTTGAGGAAGTGATCGATGCGCTTTCGGACTTCGAGTCAATGCCCGCACCGCAGGTCGCCGCCGGTCTCGAGGTCCTCTTCGGTTCCGTTGCCCCGTCCCCGTTGTCAGCGGAGCAACCCTGGATCGACGAGGCCTTCGGTGCACCCGACCTGGCCGGGATCCTCTCACGACTCGACGCAATGGCCCACTCCGGCGCTGCCGAGGCTGCAGCTGCCATCCGCGCAAATTGCCCAACGTCGCTGCAGAGCGCGCTTTGCGCCGTGCGTGCCGCCCGCGAGGAGGACCACTTGCGCTCGGCGCTTGATCGCGAGCTGCGCTTGGCCGACTACCTGATGCACCGCCCCGATTTGGCCGAAGGGATTCGTGCCCAGGTCATCGACAAGGACCGCAACCCTGCATGGAGCCCTGCCCGGATTGACCAGGTTGATCGGGAAGCAATCGCCTCGATCGTGGCAGGGGAGAGCTAGTCCTTCATCGAGCGCAGCGGCGCGATCGCCCCGATCGTCGCCGCTGCCATCGTTGATCCAAGCACCAGGAACACTCCCCCAGCGCCCAACGCCGTGGCGAATATGCCCACTCCCACGGGGATCACGGCCTGTCCCATCCTGTTGCCCAGCAGCCTGATCGACATCCAGGTCCCGCGGGTTCCCTCGGTGGCGAGCATCGTCACCACTGTCATGCTCAACGGCTGGCCAAGACCCAACCCCAAACCGGCTAGCACCAACAGCACCGCCATTGCGCCAACCGGCAGTTGAAGCATCAACAACCCGACCATGACCGCCGAGATCCCGGTGGATCCAAGCAGCAGCCGCGCCCTGCCCAGGGTGCGCACCAGCCTGTCCATCCCCAGCCTGGAGAGCACTGTTGCCGCCGCCCGCAGGGCCAGCAGATTGCCGATGGTCTGCGCCGGGATCCCGCGCTCCACACCCAGTGCCGGAAGGTAGACCTGCAACAGGTCGATGGTGCACAGCACCAGCATGCTCAACCCGATCGAGGCAACCAGGGTGTTGCGCGCTTCCGTTCCCACCCCCAGCGCGGTTTTGAGCTTCATCGGATCCTGCGCCCCGCTGGCGATGGCCGGGGACCCGTGCCTGATCATGAAAAGCGTCGCCAGCAACATCGCCAAGGCGGCCAGCAGGTAGGCGCGCAGCAGCACTGCGGTGTCCGGAAGCACCGCGGCTCCGCCGAGGAAGCCAAGGAGCAGTGGAGCCGCTGCCTGCGCAAGAGCCGTGACCGTGGTGTAGAGACCAAAGATCCGGTCCATGTTCTTGTTTTTTGCCGAGGCCAGACGGCTTTGTTCCCCGATGAGGCTCATGAGGTGTCCTACCCCGAGCACCAGGTTCCAGCCCAACAACGCCGCCAGCGAGTTGGCGGCAAGCAACAGTCCTGCCCCCGAAGCGATCATCAACACCGCTCCGCCCAGCAGGACGTGCCTTTCCTTGCCGACGTCGGTGGCCCTGCCGATGGCAATGGCAAGGAACACCGGCAGGATCGAAAAACTGGCCACCACCAAGCCCAGCAGCCCGGGATCCACACCCAGTTCCAATGCCTTGTAGGAGGTTGCCGGGCGAACCAGGTAAACGGCACCTTGCAGGAAGAAGGCATGTGCCAGCACCGAGGGGAAACCGACTTTCGGTGTAGTTCCGGTGTGCTCCATGGGCACGATTATCCCCAGCGCTTTAGCAGTGTGCGGTATTTGTGACGGCGGGCTTAGCCCTTCTTGGCCGCCGCCTTGGGGGCAGGCCGACCCTCTGGACGACCGGCACTTGTCTGTACCGGTGCAACGGTCCGGTGGGTCGAATCCTTGGGCTCAACGCGCTTGGGTGCCACGCTCCCGGAAACTTCCGCTGCCGGTTCCCGAGGGGTCGGCCAAGGCATCGGCGCGTACTGGCCGAAGGTGTCGGCATCGGCTTCCTGCCAGTCCACGGCCCAGCCGCGCGGTGGCTTGTCCAGCAGCTGGCCGGGCTTCAGCCAATTGTGCAACTTGGCGTAGCTGCGCGTTTTCAGGTGGTCGACGCGGCGCCGCAGCATCCTGGTGTTCAGCTGCTCCGGCGAGCTCACTCCCATGGATGCCATCAGCTGTGCAGCTTCCTGGACGGTGAGCTTGTGGTAATTGTGGACCCGGTTCCCCTTGTCCAGCACGTCCAGTGCGCGGTAGCGTCGCGGGTCCTGCGTCGTCACGCCGACGGGGCAGTGGTTGGTGTGGCACTTCTGTGCCTGGATGCATCCGGTGGCCATCATCATCGCTCTGGCGCTGAAGGTGAAGTCTGCCCCCTGGATCAGCCGCTTGACCACATCCGAGCCCGTAGCGACCTTTCCTGCGGCGCCGAGACGGATCTTGTGGCGAAGCCCGCAACCGACCAACGCGTTGTGCATCAACATCAGGCCCTCGGTCAGCGGGGTTCCCATGTGGTCCTCGTATTCCAGCGGGGCTGCTCCCGTCCCGCCTTCCGAACCGTCGACGGTGATGAAGTCGGGGGTGATCCCGGTTTCCAGCATCGCCTTGCACATCGCCAGTACGTCGGTTCGCAAACCCACGCAGAGCTTGAAGCCCACCGGCTTGCCTTGGGCCAGTGCACGCAATTCGGCAATGAACCCCATCAGTTCTCGAGGTGTGCCGAAGGCAGAGTGCGATGCAGGTGATATACAGTCAACGCCCATGGGCACCCCACGGGTTTTGGCGATCTCCTCGGTGATCTTTGCCGCTGGAAGCACGCCCCCGAGCCCCGGTTTTGCACCCTGCGAGAGCTTGATCGTGATGCCCTTGACATGCTCGTTTGCTGCTTTCCGAGCGAACTGCTCGGAATCGAAGTTTCCATCGTCGTCGCGGCAGCCGAAGTAGCCTGAACCGATCTCCCAAAAAATGTCGGCACCATACTCCAGATGGTAGGGGGAGAGCCCTCCCTCGCCTGTTTCTTGGGCGAATCCCCCCATTGCCGCACCCTTGTTCATTGCCAGCACAGCGTTCTGCGACAGTGCGCCAAAGCTCATCGAGGACACGTTCATCAGCGACATGTCGTAGGGCTGCGTGCAATCCGGTCCGCCGATACGCACGCGGTGCTGTTCGGTGGCGACCGCAACAGGTGCCGTGGAATGGAGAAGGAATTCGTAGCCGACCTCGTTGACGTCGCGTTCGGTGCCGAAGGCCTTGTGGCTGTCAGCGCCCTTGGCACGCGAATAGACCAACGAGCGGGTGTCACGGTCAAAAGGCCGCCCGTCGGTGTTGCGCTCAATGAAGTACTGCTGGATTTCGGGGCGGATGGATTCGAACAGGAACCGCATCCGTCCCAACACCGGGTAGTTGCGCAGGATCGCATGTTTCGTCTGCAAGACGTCATGGATCCCCAGCGCCAGCAGCAGGACCGCCAGCACGGCGACCGCCCACCAGCCGTCGGGCCCGAACGATGCCGCGACGATGGTGATGAATCCCAGCAAGGACAGAAGGGCAATAATCAGAAATCTCACCATGTCTGCGAGCCTACAACTTTCGCACCCGTTTGTGCGGGTTCGCGGAAACGAAACACCTCAGGACTGGTTCAAATACGTCACAACCTACTGATGGGTAAGTTTTTTATTCAAAACGTTTGCAGACTTACTGATGAGTAAGTTCAATGGATCTAGCCCCTTGCGTGATCCGCATCACGGGGCTGCCGGCCGTTGGCCGCCGCTTTCTCCCGTTCCACCGAGCCACAGTGCGTGGCGTACTTCAGTGCATCCGAAATCCATTGTGGCTGTCTAGTGAACCTCCCACCATTTCGCCACAAGGAGTCCCATTGAACGCACATATCGCAGCCAAACGGCATACGCTGCTCCACGCCGTCATCACCGTTTTGCTTGGCCTTTTCCTCATAGCCTTCGTCGCTTTCTACGCCATGTTCTCATCCCAGGTGGCCACCGGCGCCTCCGACTTGAACGAGGGCATGGGCAAGGCCAACGACGGCGTCACGACGTTGGCCGAAGGGTCGACCTCGGCTGCATCCGGTGCCGCCGAGCTGGCCGCGGGAAGCGGAACGCTCTCCACCGGCGCACAGAATCTGGCAGAGGGCGCGAAGACCGCCGCCGAGGGAGCCACGAAGCTTGGCGACGGCGCCACCACCCTGCATGCCGGCACATCCAAGCTCCACCTCGGAGCCCAGGATGCGTCCGTTGGTTCCTCCAGGCTGAGCCGCGGGGCCGCGGATCTGGCCGTCGGAGTCGACACGCTTGCCAGGGGAACCGGTTCAGTTAATTCAGCAGCGGGAAAGCTCGACGCCGGAGCCGGCAGGCTATCGGCCGGGGCCAAGGACGCAAAGGCCGGAGCGGGTACACTGAGCGCTGGATCCGGCAAACTTGCCGCCGGGGCAGACTCCCTGGCGAGCGGAACAGCCGCCGTGGATGCGGGAGCCCAGTCGCTCAAGGACGGTTCGGCTGAACTTTCCGAAGGTGTCTCAAGACTCGGCCTGGGGGCGGGCCAGGCCAACTCCGGTGCACAGAATCTCAGCGCCGGAGCCCAAGGCCTGATGGCAGGAGCCGGTGCGGCCCACCAAGGGGCACAGCAACTCGCTGCCGGAACACAAGCCGCCAATGCCGGCGCACAGAAACTCGCCACAGGTACTGCCAATGCCACGGCCGGATCCGACGCCCTGGCAACCGGTAGCGGCAAACTGCTTGGTGGCGTCGAAGAACTCGCTGCCAAGGCACCTGCATTGCTTGACGGTGTGACGGCGCTCAAGGATGGTTCGGGACGCCTTGCTTCGGGCAGCACAGAGTTGGCAACCGGAACCAAGTCGTTCTCCGCCGCGATCCCTGGGCTTCGCGACGGCATAGTGGCCGCAAACGAGGGCTCTGCGACGTTCACAACCGGTGCCAAGGAACTCTCGGACGGGCTGGTCGCGGTCAACGCCAAGTCCACGGAGTTGGCAACCGGTGCCGGGCATATCTCCGGCGGGCTCGACAAGCTGGCCGCCGCCATCAAAAAGAACCCTGAAATGCCGGCCAGCTTGTTGCTGGATCAGCTCAACACGCTGAACTCCGGCGCCAAGAATCTCAAGACAGGGATCAACGGTCTCCATTCCGGAACCGCGCGCCTCAGCACGGGGGCCAAGAACCTTGCAGTTGGTGCACAGGACCTGTCAGCAGCAATGGGGAACCTGAACAAGAAGACGAAGGAACTTCCCACCCAGGCGAAAGCACTAGACGACGGGGCGCAGGCATTGAAGTCGGGTGTCGAGAAGCTCGATGGAGGATTGGGCGAACTCAGCAAGGGGTCCAAGGACTTGGGCGCAGGCATCGGCACGCTGAAGGCAGGTGCAGCCGATCTCAATGCCGGCGCCAAGGATCTCAACGCGGGACTCGGGCAGCTGGACGCAGGATACAACGATGCTGAAAGCGGCCTGCTGACGGGACTGGATTCCTTGGGCAACGGCGCCTCGAAACTGGCCGGCGGCACTGACGCTTTGGCCGCGGGAACCACCACACTCAACGCGGGGGCCGGCGCGCTGGCACAGGGAACCGCATCCTTGGAGAAAGGCGCCAGCAAGCTCGGCACCGGCGCGACCGCCTTGGCAGAAGGCGGCACCAAGCTTGCCAAGGGCACCTCAAAACTTGATGCAGGAGCTGGCAAGCTGAACTCCGGAGCCAGCGAACTCGCCGTGGGAGGACAGAAACTGGCAGCAGGAACAGACACGCTGGCTGCGGGTTCGGAGGACCTCAAGACGGGAACTTCCATGTTGACCGCCAACACCCCTGTACTGGCCGAAGGCGCCAAGGCTGCAGCAGTAGGTACGAACAAGATCCGCTACGGTGCCAGCGACCTTGGAGCGGGCAACGCCAAGCTCGCACGCGGTGCCGGGGACCTGGATACGGGGGCAGCGAAGCTTGCCAGCGGCACCGATGTCCTCGGGTTCGGGCTCGATGCGCTGCGCGAGGGCTCCGGGGATCTGTCCGCCGGTGCCGCCAGGCTCAATGAAGGGGCCACCAAGTTGGCGGACGGCAACTCGGAGCTCGCCACCGGCTTGTCAACGCTGTCGGACGGCTCAACCGAGCTGGCTACCGGCACTTCGAGGTTGGAAGCCAGCACGCGGGCAGTCTCGGCGGCGAAGATCGGCAGCGGCCCCAGCGCCCTTCTGCTCCTGGTGCCCGCGGCTCTCTTGCTGATCCCGGGGCTGATCATGATTCGAAACCGCCGCCACCTGCGCGGCTAGGAATCCACCTCGGAGGCGCGGGTGGCCCAGGCCCGTTACAGGGTCGGCACCACCCGCGCCCTGCATTGCCCTCCTGGGCACTCCGTCGACGAAGTCGATGTCCTTCCGTGGTTGTCACCACGTCACCGTTCTAGGTGTTCGGCCCCTGCAGGCACTAGCGTGAGAGGTCGTAAGAATCATCTGAAGTGAGGAATTTCGTGGGAGCATCAATCCGCATTGGCATTGCCGGTTATGGGAATCTGGGACGCGGGGTGCAGGCAGCAATCGCCAAGAACCCCGACATGGAACTGGTTGGCGTATTCACCCGACGCGATCCGGCGACGTTGTCCCTTGCCGGGGGCGCATCGGCCTTTCACATGGATGAGCTGGCCAAGCACACCGACGACATCGACGTGCTGATCCTTTGCGGCGGGTCCAAAACCGACCTGCCCGAACAGGGGCCCGTGCTGGCCGCCAAGTTCAACACCGTGGACAGCTTCGACACCCACGCCAAGATCCCCGAGCACTTCGCTGCCGTGGATGCCCCGGCAACCGCCGCAGGCAAGACCGCACTGATCTCAGCCGGGTGGGACCCGGGAATGTTCTCCATCAACCGTGTCTATGGCGAAGCCTTGGTTCCCGACGGGCAGACCTACACGTTCTGGGGCCGCGGACTGAGCCAGGGCCACTCGGATGCGATCCGCCGCGTACCCGGGGTTGCCGCCGGGGTGCAGTACACGATTCCCAGCACCGAGGCCATCGCCAAGGTCCGCGCCGGGGAACGCCCGACATTGAGCACCCGCGAGAAGCACGTGCGTGAGTGCTTCGTGGTTCTCGACGAAGGCGCCAGCGCCGAGACCGTGCGCGAATCCATCGTGACCATGGAGCACTACTTCGACCAGTACGACACCACGGTGAACTTCATCGATGCCCTCACGCTGGCTTCCGAGCACTCTTCAATGCCGCACGGTGGCTTCGTCTTCCGCAGCGGAAACACCTCCGACGAGCACGCCCAAGTCATCGAATACTCTCTGGCTCTGGGCTCGAACCCGGAGTTCACCTCCAGCGTGCTGGTGGCCTACGCACGGGCAGTGCACAAGATGAACAAGGCCGGCCAAGTTGGTGCCAAGACCGTTTTTGACGTTGCTCCGGGCCTTTTGTCCCCCAAGTCACCCGAGCAGTTGCGTGCCGAACAGCTCTAGGAAGCCTCGGAAGAGCAAACGCGTATGGGCGCAGATCGTTGGATCTGCGCCCATACGCGTTTTTCGTACCAACTGCTAACGGCGCGGCTTTTGCAACCATGGCCGCAGCAACCGTGTCGTGACCGGCAGGAAGATGTAAGTCATCAGCGGGGTCATGATGCAAATGTTCAGCAGCACCGCAAGCGCCACCGGCCAGTTCCCCAGAAACGGCATGAGCAGCACGTTGGAGAGCAAGCTGAGCGGGAAGAAGGGCAAAAAGATACTGACCGCCTGCTTCCAGCGCGGCGGCACCACTGTTTCAGGGATGGTCAGGTTGGTATCCCCGGGCTGTTCGAACCAGCCTTCTATCCCCGTACGGTGCTCCACCTTGGTGCTTTCCACCAGTTCCGAAGCGCTGTCAATCCACCAGCTGCGTTCTTCGGATTCGTCCCACGCAGCAAGTGCCTTCGCCGAGGAGAATCTATAGAGCACATGCCACTGGTTGGAGTCCGGTGCTGTGCGGATCCAACCGGATCCCAGGTATCCGTCCCATTCGCGGGCCAGTTCTTGGCCCGCCTGGACCCAGGCGTTGAATCGGCGGTGGTGTAGGGGCAGTACCGTTCTGGTGATCGAGACGGTGATGGGGGTTGCTTGTGGCATCCACACAATCTAACGTCTCTCGGTTCCTATGACCAAGCCACGACAAGTCTCGCAGCTTGAACCGGAATCGTCGGATCCAAGCCGGTGAGAGTAGCGAAACGTTTGAGCCGGTTCATCAGCGTGTTGCGGTGGCAATACAGGCTCTCGGCGGCAAGTGCGACGCTGCCCGTCAATAGGTACTCCTGGACGGCTTCGCCCAACCTTCGCCGTTCGGTAACCCCGCATCGTTCCAGTGCGCGTTCCACCTCTGCCAGCCCGGGGGCACCAGCACGATCCAGCTCTCTCCGTGCCATGCGTGCCCATCCCCGGGACCAGGTCATGGCTCCTTGCTCGTTCGGCCCCAGCAGTCTAGCCAAGGTGGCTGCCACTGCCGCAGCATGCGGAACCCGCTCCAGCAAGCATCCATCGCCAAGCAAACCACACGTAAGCTTCTCAAGTTTCGAATACAATATCTTCGCGTCGAAACCGGGACGCTTCTCAAACGGATAGAACACCACCAAGTCACCCGCAAGCGAATGGGTGAACACCTGGTGGCTGGCATGTGCATCTGCAATAGCGACGCGCAGGGCAGGAATATGGTCCCACTGTGCCACCGCGACCACGTATTCCTGCTCCGCGTCTTGTCCAAGTCCGGCCGCAATCAGTTCCATGGCCGCGCGCGTCATGCTTCGTTCGCTAAAAAGCGTGGCGAGGTATCCCTGTCGGAGGTTCGCGGCTTCCGCCTGGATCCTGGCCAGTTCGGCGACATAGGAGCGCTGCGTTTGTCCTGCATAGCCATCGACGACCTCCCAGACTCGGGCGGTGTGTTCTACCAGCAGTTGCGCATCTGCCGGGGCGGCTATGGTGGTGATTGCTTCCCAGATCACCGAGAAGTCTAATCGGATCGCTGTCATCAACGCCTCGATGGGAACTCCCGCTCTGGCCCTGGAGACGCCCACGTCCAATGCGATGGCATCGCGTTTGCGAAGGTATCCGGGGGCATCAGCGGTTGCCTTCATGGCCAGGATCAGCGCCTCGAAGGAAGTGCTGCCGGTGCGCCTGATCTCACTCTGTGGCAGCGGGGATCCAGCGTAAACAGGAATAGTTCCCAAGCGTGCAATGAACTCGTCCGTCAGTTTTCCGACGTCCAGCCCGTCCAGGATCACATTCCAGCGCACCGCATTCTCATTTTGTTTTTTTAGGACGTTCTCACTGTCTCCCATACGTCCCATCCGACCATAAAATGTGCTTTTGCACATAATGTGGCGTGGAATTCGTTATAAATCGTGCGCCGCGTCATAGTGAAAGTTTGGCAAGATTGTCTTCGACCACATAACCCGGACGGCGTGCGACGATGCAGCAGCCATCCCCTTGAGATCAGGCAGAAATATCCCATGACCCACACTGGAACACTCGAAGCCGGTGCGACACGGCACATCTCCGACAAGGAGGCCACCAAGGTCGCCGTTGGCGCCCTCATTGGCACAGCCATGGAATGGTACGACTTCTTCCTCTTCAGCGCTGCCGCCGCCTTGGTATTTAACGTCCAATTCTTTGAAAGCCAAAACCCCACGGCCGCAGCAATGGCTGCTTTCGCAACTTTCGGCGTTGGACTCGTGGCACGCCCCATCGGTGGAATGATCTTCGGGGTGATGGGCGATAAGATCGGGCGCCGTAAGACACTGATGGTCACGATCGTCGGCATCGGCCTCATTACCGGGCTGATCGGCATGCTGCCGACCTACGCCGCCATCGGAATCGCGGCTCCGATCCTCCTGGTTATGCTCCGCATCGCCCAAGGCTTGTTCGTGGGTGGTGAATGGTCCGGTGCCATGACCATTGTTGTCGAGAACGCGCCGCTGCACCGTCGTGCGCGCTATGCGGCACTACCGCAGATCGGCTCACCGATCGGTACCATCCTGTCCTCGGGCGGATTCTTCCTGATGACGGTGTTCTTCTCCCAAGGAAGCTTCGATGACTGGGGATGGCGCATCCCGTTCCTTGCAGCGATCCCAATGTTGCTTGTTGCCCTCTACATCCGAAGCCGGCTTGACGAATCACCTGTCTTTGCGGAACTGATGGAAAAGGGCGAAACCGAGAAGACACCCATCCGCACCACGCTCGCCGAGTCCTGGAAACAGATCATCGTCGGCATGGCTGCCGGCCTGCTGGGCATCGGCGGGTTCTACCTCGTCACTGCGTTCGTCGTCTGGTACGGAGTGAACATCCTGGACTATTCCGCTTCCCTGATGCTGCTTGGGACCATCATTGCAGCCGTCGTGGAGATCCCCGTCCTGATCTTTGGCGGTCGCCTCGGTGAACGCTTCGGCGCGTCCAAGGTCATCACCTATGGCGGCGTCTTCTCCGCAGTCATCGCCTGGCCGGCATTCCTGCTCATCGATTCGGGCAACGAGGTGATGGTCATCCTCGGCATGACGCTTGCGGTCGCCGCCCTTTCGCTGCCGTACGCGGCCTCAGGCACCGTATTGACAGGCTTGTTCCCCGCAAAGACCCGCTACACCGGCGTGGGCTTCGCGCAGAACACCGCTGGAATGATTTCCGGGTTCATCCCCCTTGCTGCCATCGGCCTCGTGGCATCCGCGGCCAACCACTGGTGGCCGGCAGCAGCGATGCTCATCTTCCTCTCGCTGTTCACAGCAGCGGCAGGGATCATCGCCCCTCGCCTAAGCGTCGATCTTCCCGGATTCAAGCACTAGCACGACTTTCGCCAGCGTTCATCATGGACCCCGCTCCCGCGGGCGTCGTCGGACCCCCTACTTCTTGGCCACGTTTCACCGCAAAGGACAACAAAAGCCCATGACCATCTCAGCCGGACACCTCATCGTCAGGACCCTCGAGGCACACGGTGTCACCCGCGTTTACGCCGTCCCTGGGGAAAGCTATCTCGATGTCCTCGACGGCCTGCACGATTCCTCGATCCACACAGTGGTGACCCGCCACGAGGGAGGAGCCGGATTCATGGCACTGACCGAGGGAAGACTGGGAACGGTGCCGGGCATTGCCATGGTCACTCGCGGGCCAGGTGCAGCCAACGCCATGATTGCCGTCCACACCGCGTGGCAGGACGCAACGGCCATGGTGCTGTTCGTCGGGCTGATCCCGCTGGTCGACCGCGGCCGGGACTCCTTCCAGGAGTTCAGCCTTGAGGGCTGGTTCTCCACCACCTCCAAGGCCGTCTACGTGCTCGACGACGAGCAACAGGCCGGGGACCTGGTGGCACGCGCCATGCGGCTGGCATCCACCGGACGCCCCGGCCCGGTCGTCGTCGGCCTACCCGAGGACGTCCTGGTCCGCATGACTTCCGCCGACGTCCCGGCGGTGCTGCCGCTGCCACAGACCGCACCCGGCACCGCCGGCTTGCAACAGCTCACTGACATGCTCCGCGATGCATCCGCTCCTGCGATAATCGTAGGCGGGGATGGTTGGGACGCGGCTACCTCCAGTGAGCTTGCCCGGTTGGCGGCCGCTGCGAATGTGCCGGTGCTGGCGGACTGGCGCGCCTATGACGTCATCGACCACGACTCCCCCGCCTACGCGGGCTGGCTTGGCTACGGCAGAGCCGAACGCACGGTGCAGGCACTGAACGAGGCCGACCTCTTGGTCTTCATCGGATGCACCCGCGGCGATGTACTCTCCGAGGGCTACACCGCGGCGCTGCATACACCGACAGTCCTGGTGAGCACGGATGCCCAATTGACCGGACACGCCGGACGCATCGATGTACACCTCGGCATCAATGCCGCGCAGCTGGTCTCCGCCCTTCCCACAGCGGAAGAACTCCGTGGCACAAGGGACGCGACGTGGATGAACACTCTGCGCAGCCAGCAGCTTGACTTCACCGTCCCCGGGCCCGACGGCGGCAGCGGAGTGGATCTCGGTATCGCGTTCGAAGCACTCGAGGCCTCCCTCGATGCCGACAGGATCATCACCTACGGTGCAGGCAACGCCACGCTGTGGGGGCACCGCTACCTCAGCCACCACGGCCCCAAATCCCTGGTGGCACCGCGCAACGGCGCAATGGGGCTTTCCGTACCGGCGGCTGTGGCAGCGAGCATCATGAACCCCGGACGCCACGTAGTGGCCATCTGCGGAGACGGAGACTTCTTCATGAACGCGCAGGAGCTTGCCGTCTCTTTCGCCCACGGCGGCACCCCGTTGGTCATCGTGGCGGACAACGGCATCTTCGGAACCATCGTTTCCCACCAACAGAGCCACTACCCGAACCGCCCATCGGGGACGGCGATGAGCAACCCCGACTTTGCTCAATGGATCGGTGCCTTCGGAGGCCACGGTGAATTCGTCACCTCCACACAGGACTTCGCACCGGCATTGGAACGCGCCCTTGCCAGTGGCCTGCCATCCGTGCTGCACCTGAAAACCGATCCCGCCACCATGGGCCCGGGCACCACTGCACACAAAGTACAGGTCTCGGCATGAGGCTCGATTTGGTTGTCCGCGCAGGCACGATCCTCACCATGGACGATTCCCGGCCCACGGCCCGGGAAATGGGAATAGTCGGTGGGCGGATAGTCGGGTTTGACGAAGAGCTCAGCGGCTGCACGGCAGAGCGCACCGAGGACTTCGGCGAGGCGGCGATCACGCCCGGATTCATCGATGCCCACTGCCACACCACGTGGTGGGGACTGGGCCTGTCCGCTTTGGACCTTTCGACCGCCCGCGGGCTTGATGAACTTTACGCAGTGCTCGAGGAAGGTATGCGCCAGCTGGACCAGAGCCCCGGAGCGTGGCTTATGGGCACCGGATTCAACAACAAGAATCATAACGGACTATTTCCCGACATCAAGCAGCTCGACGCCATTACCGGCGACCGCCCCCTGTACCTGCGCCATGTCTCCGGGCACGCCTCCATCACAAACACCGCCACGCTGCGCCTTGCCGGGGCCCTTGAATCCGGCTTCACCAACCCCGTAGGAGGAGCGGTGGTCCGCGATTCCAATGGCGCCCCCACCGGCTTGGTTGAGGAAGCTGCACAGGGACTCATCCAGAACCTCTTGCTGCCCTATTCGGTGGACCAGATCGTCGGTGCCCTGGATGCAGCAACCTCGCGCTATGCGGCCGAAGGCATTACCTCGTTCACCGAAGCCGGTATCGGCGGCGGCTGGATCGGTCACTCCACCATCGAAGTCACCGCCTACCAGCGAGCGCTGGCTTCCGGGAAGCTCCACGCCCGTGCCCAGCTCATGCCGGCCCTCGACGCACTGGTGGAGCAGGTATCCCACGCTGAGGACGCTCACGGCACCGGCAGCGGGCTCGGACTCGGACTCGGCATCATTGCCGGATTCGGGAGCGAGCATCTGTCGCTGGGGCCGGTCAAGGTGTTCATGGATGGATCACTGCTTGGCGCCACCGCGGCGATGACTGAGGATTTTTGTGGACACCAGCATAATACCGGATACCTTCTCGATGATCCCCAGGCATACCGGGACCGGGTTTCAGCCGCCTACCGCGCCGGCTGGCCGGTGGCACTCCACGCCATTGGGGACGCAGCCATCGACCTTGCCATCGAGATCATTTCCGGATTGCAGGAGCTGCACGGCCCCAACGCACTGCCCAATCGCATCGAGCACTTCGGCATCGCCAGGCCAGACCAAGTCGCTGCCGTCGCCCGGCATGGCATCGCAGTGACTCCGCAGGCCTCTTTCATCGGCCCGCTCGGCGACCAGTTCGCCACGCTCGTCGGCCCTGAACGGGAGGGATGGCTTTATCGAGGCCAATCACTGCTCCAAGCCGGTGTGTTGGCAGCCGGAAGCTCGGACCTGCCGGTGGCGGACAACAACGTGCGCAGGGCCATGGCCTCAGCCGTTGACCGCAAGACGGAAAACGGCAAGGTGCTCGGCGGGGCCGCAGAAGGACTTTCTGCCCTCGAAGCCCTCCGTTTGTACACCGTCAACGCTGCAAAAGCCACCGGTTTGTTCGCCGACCGCGGGTCCCTAAGCCGCGGCAAGCTTGCAGACTTCGTAGTTCTCTCGGAGTCCCCTCTGATTGCCAAGGACATCGCAGCCCTCGGGCTGGTGTGCACTTTCGTCGGCGGAAAACAGAGTTACTCAGGGCTCGAGGCCAGCGTGGCAACCACTGTCTGATCTAATTTACTGTTTCACAAGATTCCAGGAGAAACCATGACTTCCGCAAATCAGGCCTTCCTTACCGACTTCACATCCATGAGCAGCATCGGTGCCACCGATGGGGGCGGGGTGGACCGGCAGGCAGCTACGGTGGCCGACGGACAGAACCGCAACTGGTTCCGGGGGTTGGTGGAGGGCCTTGGCTTTTCGGTGCGCTACGACTCTGTGGGGAATCAATACGCGCTGCTCGAGCTGGTTCCCGGGGCGCCGTGGATTGCAGTAGGGTCGCACTTGGATTCGCAACCGCTTGGGGGTAGGTTTGACGGCGCATACGGCGTCTTGGCCGGCGCACATGCGGCGAAACGAGCACAAGCGGCCATGGCAAATGCCACTGATCCGGCGCAATTCAACATCGTCGTCATTAACTGGTTCAACGAAGAGGGTTGTAGGTTCAAGCCCTCTATGATGGGCAGCTCTGTCTACACCGGGAAGATCACTGCTGCCCAGGCCCTTGATACCACAGACCCCGATGGCGTGACTGTCCGCGAGGCACTGGAAGCCATCGGCACCATTGGTGACTTCGAGCTATCCGTTGCCGCCTACGTGGAGATACACATCGAACAGGGCCGCTCCCTCGAGGACAGCGCGATAAGCATTGGACTAGTCGAATCTACTTGGGGTGCAAACAAGTATGAGTTCGTGGTCAACGGAGATCAGGCACACACGGGTGCCACGATCATCGCGGATCGCCAGGACGCGCTGCTCGGTGCCTCCGCGCTGGTGGTTGCCGCTCGCGAGATCGCATTGAAACACTCGACCGCGGAACACATGGTTATCACTTCCTGCGGCGAGTTCAATGTCTTCCCGAATTCCCCGGTGGTGGTTGCTAGCCGCGTGAACCTGCTGGTGGACGTACGCTCCACTGACCCCGACGTGCTAGCCGCCGCGGATGCGGACCTGCATGCCCGAGTCGAGGAGATCGAGAAGATGGCCAACGTGCGGATCGAACGCGGCGCCGAGCATGCTTGGGGCGCTAAGTCCTACGACCAGGCTGGTTTGAGGTTGGCCGGCGAAGCGGCAGATTCGTTGGGCCTAAGCCACGGAGTCGTGAGAACCCTCGCGGGCCATGATTCGACGAACATGAAGGACATCGTCCCGACCATCATGTTGTTCGTCCCTAGCGTCGAGGGCATTAGCCACAACGAGCGTGAGCTGACTCGAAATGAAGATATGGTCGCCGGAGTTGAACTGCTTTCCGAAGTGCTCTTGCGCATAGTGAATGGCGAATTCGTCTCAGCTTCGGACACGACACAGGATCTTATTACCGAGTCGACCGTTGACGCCTGACCTGAAGTTCCATCGAGCGTCCTGAACTGCCTCGGGGCTTTATAGCGGCAGGTTCATTCGTCTTGGGGGTGCTTCGACTGGCTATGCGCGCCTGGTAGTGGTGGAGCGGTTGAACTGTAGATGTGCCCACTGGAGGTCGTGACTCGGATGGTGTGTCTATCCCCGGAGATGGTGCATTCTTCCCAATCGGGTGCTTCCTTGGTTGCGTTGCACCATTTGCAGCGTGAGCTTGAGTTTTCTGCGGTGGTAGGCCCGCCTCGTCGAACTTGGACTACGTGGTCCAAGTGTTCGATGCGTCCGTTGCAGTACGGCGTGCGGCAGTGTTGGTCCCGCAGGGTGATGAACCGTTTGAGGCTCCCTTTGAAGAGTCGTGCCTTGGAATCCATGGCTACCAGGTCGCCGGTTCCCGGGGCCGTGTAGAGCCGCCTTATCCACGTGTCCAGGGGGTTCTGGGGGTTCCCCGTGAACAGGTTTTTGGCCTTTTTGGCGCTGATGAATCCGTAGCCCGGGATCAATGCCGGCTCTTGGTTGCCCTCAAGCAGCGTCCGGTCCGTCATGATCAGGGAAACCTGCAGCGGGATGCCGTTGGGTTCGCGGATGCCAGTAAGGGACTCCAAGAGAAAGTCTGCGGCAATCTGTCCGCGGTTTCGCGTGTCCCCGGCGGCTTGGGCGTGACCTGATTCCCTGGCCAGGACCTGGCACAGCGCAACCCCATATTCCAGAGGCAACAGTCCGGTGATCTTCATCCGGTGTGCATCGATCTGGTAGAGATCGATATAGCGGGCTTTCATGGCCTTTTCTTCAAGGTCGGTCTCGGCGCCGGGTTCCAGGATCGCCGCCCAGCCTCGGATCATTTCACGGAGGATCGCTCCTCCGCTACCAAAGGCATTGTGGGTTTCGCAGAAAAGCATCTGGTCGATGAGGCGCCTGTTTTCACTTCGAAGGTTCCGGACCTCTCGCACGATCAGTTGGGCCTCGTCTTCGGTGATCGTTCCGTCCTTCAACCCCTGTGTGGCATAGGACAGGTCTTCGGTGAGGATACGGGAATAGTTGAGGAATTGGACCCCGGTGCGCGGGGACTCGTGGCGGGCCAGCGCTACGTCCGCGCCGATCCCCCAACTGGGGTGCTTCTCCCGAATTCCCTTGGCGTTGCGGTCGGCCGTGACAACGTCCTCAAGAGTGCATGCCTGTTCAGCCTGTTTCGCGCTGGCCGTGGATTTCAGGCACTCGTAAGCGTTGATGGCCTCGACAGATTCGTGGGCGTGCTGTTCCGACGGAACCAAGCTCAGTGCCCGGGCAAGGGTGCGGACACCTTGGACACCTGCGCGGGTGACGTATTCAGAGATTAGTACACCCATGTCCAGCCCGCGTTCCAGAAGCGCTGCGTAGGACAGGTCCTCACCGGTTGCATAGTGGGCAACCCCTCCGGAGTCCCGACTATCTGATGTCGTTGCCATACTTCAATTATAGAATACCTATCCGATGGTTTGCCGAGCATCCGCAGTGCTGTGGAAAGAATATTCTAAGGACGGTCGTCTTCTGGATCGTCTCCGCCGTCAGGTCAACGGCTTCCGGTTTTCACGATGGAATAACGGCCAAACAGGTGCAACCGGATCTTTCTGGTGCCTCCCATCCTAAAAGGCGATCCCTGCCGCGCGACTGGCTGGGCTGCGGCGATGCGGTCAGGAACGCAGCAACTTCGCGAACGACATCGGTGGGACGCCGGTGATCTTTTCGATGTCTCCACTGACATTCGCCATGGCGCCGGAGGCCATCGACGTATAGGTGGAAACCCACGCCTCGACTTGCCACTTGGATGCACCGAACGCTTCCCGTGAGGCATAGGCCTGCTCCATTGTCTGGGGAACGTAGGAAACCATGCGCGGGCCCGCTGAGCTGAGCTCCTCGGCGATCCTTGCCATCGACAGCGCTTCTGGACCCGTCAGTTCGTATGTCGACCCTTCGTGTCTTGTCGGCTCCTGCAAGATCAGGGCCGCAGTTCGTGCAACATCCGCGCGGGCAACCAGGGCCACCTTGCTTGCTCCGGCCGGACCACGGATGGTTCCGTCCTGGCCCACCATTTCCGGGATGTAGTCGGCGTAGAGGTTGTTTCGCAGGAAGGTGAAATGGATGCCCGAGGCCCGGATGTATTCCTCGGTGGCGTATTGGTCACGGGCCAAGGCGAACACTGCGTCTTGGGCAGCGCCAACAAAGGAAACATAGACGAGATGCCGCACACCGGAGGCCTTGGCTGCATCGACGAAGTCGCAGTGCCGCTCCAGCCGCTCCATGCCCTCGGTTCCCGGGACCATGAAGACGGTTCCGGCTCCGGCAAGCGCCATCCGCGTGGCAGTGGTGTTCTCGTAGGCCGCCTGCAGCACGGTGGTTCCCTCAAGCACCGGGGCCATGCGCGGGGTCCTGACCAGTAGTCGCTGCTTGAGGCCTGCGGCGCTGAGCAGCGAGGCAACACGGCCACCAAGCTTGCCCGTGGCCCCTGTGACGGCCAGCGGAGGAGGAACAATGATCATGGCTCCATTGCACCATCGAACCGGTTCCCGGGATAGGGCACAGGCCCCGAGCCCATTTCCCGGCGCGTCGCTCCATGGTTTTCTTCGCGTTTCGGGGTGATGCTTAAAGCATGAAGCCGTTGAACCAGGGTGCCGTCTACACGGAAGCAACACAGGCCAACATCCATGACGTTGTTTCCACCTTGCTGGAGGCCATCGGCACCCCGGCGGTCGTGGCGCTTTCCGGCGCCCTGGACGGCACCGCACCGGGTACCTGGGCCCGGCAGGACGGTTCCGCCCTAGACACCGGAACCGAGCAACGGCTGCGGCTGGGCTACAGGGTGTGGCTGACCTTGCAGAGCCTTGAGAACCAGAAGGACGCCACCGACTGGTTGATCAGCGCCAACCCCGCCCTTGACGAGGACCGCCCGGTGGACTTCATTTCGCGCATGGCCGCCCAGCAAGTCATGAAAGTGGCGGAAAAATTGGTCACCGGCGTCGAGTCGCGCTGAGCTTTCCTGCCGGAAACCGCCTCCGGGACGAATCAGCCCCAGAGGTGCGGGGCAGGCTTGCGCGTCCCGGGAAGTGCCGTCTCTTCGCGCCAGGGCTGGACCCACTGTGGGAGCACCAGATCCTCGGGCTCCTGGACCCCGGCAGCGGCGAGGATCTCCGCGTTGGAGAGAGCTCCATTCCTTGAGACGAGGCGCGTGGCGATGGTGGCCTGCACGTAGATCTCTCCGTCAACGACCATGCGTTGCTCGAAGTAGATGCACTTTTCGTCCATTCCCAGGACCCTCGTCTCCTGGGTGAACTTCTGGTTGAACTTCACCGACTTGCGGAAGGTGATGGTCTCGGCCTGGACGACGGGGGTCCATTTGTTCTTCTTCATCATGTCCCAGACCCCGGCGCGGACCATGAGGTCGAAACGGCCGAGGTCGAAGAGCGAGAAGTACATCCCGTTGTTGATGTGCCCGGCCACGTCGATGTCCGTGAGAAGCGCGCGCATGTGGACCGTCGAGGTATCGAATAGCGAGAGCTTGGGGCGTCTGCCGGCGGTGACGAGCAGGAGCAGGAGGCGAATAAGAACATGCATAACGCCCATCCTACTCATGGGTAACTTATCTGTCACCCATCGCGTTCGCAGGCAGGGGAAGATGCGCTACTTGGGTCCGCGGCGCGGCCTGAACGCACGGGTCCCTTCGGCCTCGGCGATGGCGTCGGCCGCGCGGATCAATCCAAGGTGGGACAGTGCCTGCGGGAAGTTCCCTGCCATCCGTCCGGTCTCCGGGTCATACTCCTCGGAGACCAGCCCCAGGTCGTTGACGATCGAAGCGAGCTTCTCAAAGAGTTCCTTGGCCTCGGGGACGCGCCCGGAATGGGCGTACTGCTCAACCAGCCAGCAGGTGCACACCAGGAAGGTGTACTCCCCAGCCGGCAGCCCGTCGCCACCGGCCTCGGTCCGGTAGCGCTTGAGGAAACCGTACTTGTCCAGCAGATCCTTTTCGATCTGTTCGGTGGTGCCCACCATGCGCGGATCCTCGTAGTCGATGAACCCCACCTGGGCGAGCACCAGCAAGGAGGCGTCAACCTCGGTGCCCTCATAGGTTTGCGTGAAGGCGTTGAGCTCCTTGTTGAACCCCTTGGCAAGAATCTCCGCGCGCAGTCCGTCACGCTCCGCTTCCCATTTCTTCACCTCTCCGGTCAGTCCGTGGTGGGTCACCGCGCGCACCCCGGCATCCAGCGCCGCCCACATCATCACCCGCGAGTGGGTGAAGTATTGTGGCTCCCCGCGCATTTCCCACAATCCGTGGTCCTTGCGCTTGAGGTTGTCGATGACGTATTGGATCAGCACCTTTTGCAGCGGCCAGGAAAAGTGGTCCTCATGCCCGCCCATGGTGCGCAGCTCATCCAGGGCAACCAGGACCTCCCCGACGACGTCGCCTTGGTACTGGAGCACCGCACCGTTGCCGATACGCACAGGCTTCGCTCCCTCGTACCCGTCCAGGTGTCCCAGTTCCTTCTCGGGCAGCTCGCGTTCCCCTCCGACTCCGTACATGATCTGCAGCTTGTGGTGGTCCCCGGCGATGGCCCGCAGCAACCAGTCGCGCCAGCGCAGGGCTTCCTTCTCAAAGCCGTGAGTCATCATCACCTGCAACGTCAGCGACGCGTCGCGCAACCAGCAGTAGCGGTAGTCCCAGTTGCGTTCCCCGCCAAAGAACTCGGGAAGCGACGTGGTGGGGGCGGCAACGATGCCCCCGGTCTCGTGGTGGGTCAGCGCCTTGAGCACCAGCAGCGATCGGCGCACCAACGCGTCGTGGGTCCCGCACTGCGGGATCTTCTCCGCCCAGTCGTGCCACACCCGCGCGGTCCGGGTCATCTCCATGCCTACGTCGTTGGCTGCGGGAAACTTCGAGTGTCCCGGATAGCAGGCGAACTCGAAGTCGTACACGTCCCCGGCGCTGACCTCGAACTCGTCGTGGTGGGTGCGGTGGCGTGCCTTGGGCAGCCGGGAGGCATGCAGCACCGCCGCATTCGGGCCGGCCACGGCGATCAGGGACTCGGTGCCGTGTTCCGGGTCGAAGTTGCGTCGCACCCAGGGCAGCACCTGGCCATAGTTGTACCTGATGATAAGTTCGTGCTCCACGGTCATGGTTCCGCAGATCCCCTCCACGCGGCGCATGATGCTGGAGTCGCCCTTGCCCATCGGCATGAAGTCGGTGACCAGCACCTGGCCGGTGTCGCTGGCCCACAAGGTGCGCAGCACGAAGGAGGAGTTGAGGTAGTTGCGGCTGAGCACCTTCGCGTTCTTCGGTGCCAGCAGCCAACGTCCGTTCTCCGGCTTGCCCAGCAGCGCGGTGAAGATCGCCGTGGAATCAAAGCGCGGGAAACACAACCAGTCGATCGATCCGCCGCGGGAGACAAGCGCAGCGGTTCGTTGGTTGGAGAGCAACGCGTAATCCTTGATCAAAGTGGCCATGGCCCCCAGCCAACCGCATTTACCGCTGCCAGACAAGGGAAAACCGTTCCCGTGGCCCAACAAAAAGCCGGCCATGGGATATGTTCGTGGGTGCGACGATGACCGAACATGTGCCCAGAGGATGAACCATGAAACTCCTGGCCCTGCGCCAACGCTTCCTTCCCGGCGATTTTCCGCCCGAAGAATGGGAGCGTCCCCAACCAGGCAAGGCAATGCTGCGCCGCGATGCCTGGATGACCCTTGCGGTGTTGGCCGTCGCACTGCTGGGCATGGAAATGATGCTCAGCTTCGCCCCGGCGCAGGACGGCCCGCAGCGCCTGCCCAGCTACCTGGCCATGGGCTTGATGATTGCCCCGTTGGCCCTGCGCAGGCGTTTCCCGATTATTTCGATGCTAGTGCTCTCCGCGATCTTCCTGGGCTTCGGGATGTGGTTGCCGGCGGTCATGGTCCAGCTGGCCCCGCAGATCGCCTACTTCGTCGGGCTCTATTCGGCAGTCGCCTGGGCACGGGATCGACGTGCACTGCGACTAGCGCTGGGCTCCGTCATCCTGGCCATGGCCCTGTGGCTCATGGTGGGGATCACCAACGCCAAGGTGCTCTTCGGGGAGGAGCTGGATCTGCCCGCGGCCGTGGACACCACCGGCTTCATCGACCCGGTGCTGGCCTACGCCGGATACAACTTCCTGGTGAACCTCTTCTACTTCGGCGGGGCGATCTTCCTGGGGATGACGTCCTGGCGCAGCGCCTGGCGGCACGACGTTGTCGTGGCCCAGGCCAAGCAGCTGGGCGAGCAGTCCGCGGAGCTGGCCAGGCGCGCGGTCATCGACGAGCGCTTGCGCATTGCCCGGGAGCTGCACGACGTCGTCGCCCACCACATCTCGGCCGTCGGTGTGCAGGCCGCAGCAGCCCGAATGGTCCAGCCCCGTGACCCGGAGCGTGCCGCCGAGCTCATGCACGGCATCGAGGACTCGGCGCGCCGGGCCGTGGGCGAGACCCGTTCGCTGCTGCGCGTGCTGCGGCATGAGGAAACCGGAACCCCGGACCCCGCCGGGCGTTCCCCCGAGCCAACGCTTGGCCAGCTGGGCGCACTGGTGGAGCAGTCGGGCCGCGCCGGAGTGGTCGTGGAACTGATTTTCGCCGAACACCGCGAGGGGTTCCTGGATTCGCTGGGCGCCGGGCTGGGACTGGCGCTGTACCGGATCGCCGCGGAATCCCTGGCCAATGTCCGCGAGCATTCCACCGCGCACAAGGCCATGCTCTCGGTGCGCAGTGGGGCGGACACGCACGGGGAATGGGTGGAAGTCGAAGTGACCGACGACGGCAATCCGCGCCCGGGAACCGCCGGTGGCGGTTACGGCTTGCGCGGGATCACCGAACGGGCACAGCTGCACCACGGGATGGTGGACATCGGGCCGCGTTCCCCTGCCGGCTGGCGCACCCGTGCCCGGCTGCGCGCGCTGCACACCGGCGTTGCCCGGGTTCGGGCCAAAGGGGCAACCCCATGAGCGCAATCCGCGTCCTGGTGTGCGATGACCAGGCACTGATCCGTTCCTCGCTGGAAATGATCTTGGGCACCGATGATGCCCTGGAGGTGGTGGGCGCGGTTGCCGACGGCCAGGCGGCCCTCGATGCCGCGCTGGCGCTGGGGCCCGACGTGGTGCTCATGGACATCCAGATGCCGGTGCTCGACGGGGTGGAAGCCACCCGGGTGATCACCGCCGAAACCAACGCCAAGGTCGTCGTGCTGACCACCTTCGACCGCGACGATTACCTCTTCGCCGCCATCGATGCCGGGGCCTGCGGGTTCCTGCTCAAGAACACCGAACCGGAGATGATCATCCAGGCGGTGCACGCCGCGGCCGGCGGCCAGGCACTGCTCTCCCCCGAGGTCACCTTGCGCATTATCCAGCGCGGCACCTCAACGGTGTCTGCGGGCCCACCTAAGGACGCGCTGGATCCAGCGGACCGGCGGGTGCTCGCGGGACTGACCAACCGCGAGCGCGAGGTGCTCATCAAGCTCGCCGCAGGGCTCTCCAACGCGGAGATCGCCG
Organism: Paeniglutamicibacter antarcticus; assembly: GCF_039544305.1. Classification (NCBI taxonomy): domain Bacteria; kingdom Bacillati; phylum Actinomycetota; class Actinomycetes; order Micrococcales; family Micrococcaceae; genus Paeniglutamicibacter; species Paeniglutamicibacter antarcticus. The sequence continues at coordinate 205,955 of NZ_BAABLK010000022.1, read as the reverse complement.
GCTCGCTGTTCGTCTCCGAGGCCACCGTCAAGACTCACCTGTCCAACATCTTGGCCAAGGCCGGTTTGCGCGACAGGGTCCAGGCCGTGGTCTTTGCCTACCGGGTAGGTCTCATCCCTTTGGCGGAGGCATGAGCCCGCCGGCGTGAACACGTGCGTCGATTTCATTCCTTTGAACGATCCGTCCTGGGGGTTCCGGCACATAGATTGGAAGGCAGGAAGCAAGGCCCTGCACATCAACGTGGGGCATCGAAACGATACGAAGGGACGCCCACGCGTGTTAGAGGCCATTAATCTCACCCGGCATTTTGGGTCGCGGACGGTGTTGGAGGATGTCTCGTTCTCCGTGCCCGCCAACGGCATGACCGGATTCGTCGGAGCCAACGGCGCCGGCAAGACCACCACGATGCGCATCATCATGGGAGTGCTCAAGTCCCATTCCGGATCGGTGTCCTTCAACGACACGGCGATCACCGCCGCACACCGGGCACGTTTTGGCTACATGCCCGAGGAACGCGGGCTCTACCCCAAGCAACAGGTGCTGGACCAGCTCAACTACCTGGGCCAGCTTCACGGGATGAGCCGCACCGACGCGCGCACCGAGGCCATTGGCCTCCTTGACCGCTTCGGGATCGCGGACCGCGCGAAGGACAAGCTTGAATCGCTCTCGCTGGGCAACCAGCAGCGCGTGCAGGTCGCCGCATCGCTGATGCACCACCCCGTCGCGTTGATCCTCGACGAACCGTTTTCCGGACTCGACCCCCTGGCAGTGGATTCGATGTCCTCCCTGTTGGCCGAGCGCGCCGCCACCGGGGTTCCCATCCTCTTCTCGAGCCACCAGCTCGATTTGATTGACCAGCTTTGCGACAACCTCGTCGTGCTCTCCGAAGGAAGGATCGTCGCGGCCGGGTCCGCCGAGGAGTTGCGTGCCCGCGCGCATTCACGCCACGTGGTGGTGACACCGCCGGATGCCGGTTGGCTGCGCGAGCAGCCCGGGGTCAGCGTCCTTGACGTAGCCGGGCCCAAGGCCCTGGTCGAGTTCGCAGACGACGCCACTGGCCAGCGCGTCCTGCGCGCCGCCATCGATCGCGGCGCCGTCACCGAGTTCGCACCGCTTCGACCCTCGCTGGCCGAAATCTACCGGGAGGTCATCCGATGAGTATCACCGAGCAGCGCACCGCCCCCGCCGTGCCACCGACCAACGACCTCGCCGCCACGGCCACCGCGCCTTGGATGATCGTGACACTGCGCGAAGTCACCGTGAAGATCAAGGACAAGTCCTTCATCATTTCCACCGCGATCACCCTCGCGCTGATCATCGGCTCGGTGGTGTTCGCCGGGATCATGGGAGACAAGACTACGACGGCATCGGTTTCCTTCACGCAAGGATCCACGGCGTCAGAGCTGCTGGCCTCCGCCAACGAGCTCGCCACCAGCACCGAGCAGAAGATCGTGCTCGAGCCTTCCCCGGTGGGAACCGAGGAGGCGGGCCTCCAGGCACTGCGGGACAAGGACACCGATTTGGTGATCACCGCCACCGACGGGGGCTACACCCTCACGGGGCTCACCGAGGTGGACGCCTCGGTGCAGAAGCTGATTTCCGATGCCGCGCAGGCCCTGGCGCTTGAGACACATGCCAAGGACCTCGGTGTCACCGCGGAGTCGCTGACCGCCGGTTCAAAGATCACCCCGGTCCTGATTGAGGGCAGCCAGGAACGCAATTCGATGGCCCTGGCCATGGGCCTGGTCTTCTCCTTCCTCTTCTACATGTCCTCGCTGATCTTCGGCATGCCGATCGCCAACTCGGTGGTGGAGGAAAAGCAGAACAGGGTCGTGGAAATCCTGGCAACAGCCATCCCGATCCGCCAGTTGCTGAGCGGCAAGATCCTGGGCAACCTGATCCTGGCCATGGGCCAGCTCTGCCTGTTCGTGGGTATCGGGCTGCTTGCCCTGAGCGTGATGCCCACGCAAATCCCATTCCTCTCGGTGGTCATCGCCACCTCCGGATGGTTCCTTGCGTTCTTCCTGGCCGGGTTCCTGATCCTTGCGGCCATCTGGGCGGCATTGGGGGCGATGGCCTCGAGGGTCGAGGACCTGCAGCAATCGACCGGCCCGGTGATCACGGTGCTCATTGCCGTGTTGTTCATCGGGATCTACGCCAAGGGCTCTTTTTTGGTTATCGCTTCCTATGTCCCGGTGGTTTCCTCTGTGGCCATGCCGATCCGGTTGCTGAGCACCGACGTGTCCTTGTGGGAACCGATCGCCTCGCTGGTCTTGGCCGTTGGGGCGGCCTGGGCGATGGTGTTGCTCGGGGAACGCATCTACCGCCGGGCGATCATGCAGACCGGCGGCGCGCTGTCCTTGCGCAAGGCGTTGAAGCTCGAGGACTAGGCATCCGGCCACCGGCCTTGCCAAGGCGTGCGCATCCCGTTGGGTTGCGCACGCCTCGTGTATTTTCAGGGGCTCGGGGCCCAGCAGGTCGCCGATCTCGCATCCGAGCTCCTTGCGGATCGCCACCAGGGTGCTGAACCGAATCGTCTTGGTCCTGTCTTTCTTGAGCACCGGGAGGTTCACGATGCTCACCCCGCCCGGGCAGCATCATGGATCGTTCCTGCAGGATCTCATCGAGTCGGCAGTGCACGCCGCCCTTTGGCATCTACCTGGTGCCCCCGCGGAAGGCCAGCAACAGCAGGGAATGGTTGGCGTCCTGGAAACTGAAAACGGCGGAGGTCACTACCCAGGGGGCATCCACCGGAACCGTCGGGCTCTCGCCGGGGTGCCAAGAGATCAGCAAGCCAGGGGACGAACAGTGCCGTGGCAGCCGCGAGGACTCCGGGGCCAATGTGCCGGCAAGGCGGATGCCTTGTTCTTCCATGGCCTGCGGCAGATCAGCATTGGCCGCGCAACCGCAGATGAAGAGCAGGAACTACAGCGCCTCGGACGCCTCGATGGCCAGTCAAGGAACCCTGTGACCGCCGCAAGGCTTGACACGGTCAGAAGGAAGGCCCGTCCTCCGATGTGTCCGAACCTCTGCTTTTAAGTTTCGAGAACGCGGCTCGTTTCACGCCATAACGATCGTCGATCATTTGGTGGTCAAGTCGGCATCTAGGCTAACCACCACTGGCCCGCCGCATCTCCCATGCGGGGGATGCGGCGGGCCAGTGTTGTCAGGAAACGGCGGTTAGATCACCGAGTCGCTGAGGTGGTCCGGGGTGCCGAAGCGGTGCGCGGTGATGGAGATGGCCTGCTCGCGCAGGAACGTCAGCATTTCCACGCGGCCCGCAGAGACCACGTTGTTCGTGTAGATCGCCACGTCCGGCTTGCCGTCTGTGGCCTCGGCGAGATCCATGACCGTTCCGCCGATCAGGCGGATGCGGGAGGTGGATTCCGGTCCGGTCTTGGCCGCCAGGCGAGCGGCGCGGGCACCGAAGGCCTGGGTATCTTCGACGAAGACCACAGCGGAGGACTCGGTGAACACGGCACGCAGGGCGGCCGGCACCTCGACGGACGAGGAAACCGTGATGCGGGACCCGGCGGCGATGCCTGCGGCCACGACTCGCACTAGCTCGGCAATGCCGTGGCCCGAGGTGTCATGCTCGTAGCGAACCGTCACTGGCAGGGGACGGTAGCGGAAGATGTTGCGTTCGGCCTGCAGGTCCGAGACATCCTTGGCGGTGTTGAACTCCTCGGCCCACGCCGCGGCGTCCGAGACCAATGCGCTCTCGAGCCAAGCCAAGTCGGCAGCCCCGAAGCCGTCCGAGTTGGCCGCTTCCAGGATTGCTGCGGAGGAAGCAGCGATCTTCCCGGCATGGGTGACCGGGGCGTCCTCCCAGGAGCCTAGGCCCACCAGGTAGTTCGGCCCCCCGGCCTTCGTGCCGGCCCCGATGGCCGACTTCTTCCAGCCGCCGAACGGCTGGCGCTGCACGATGGCACCGGTGATGCCGCGGTTGATGTAGAGGTTGCCGGCATGGATGTTCTCCAGCCAGTAGCCCATTTCATCGGGATCCAGCGAGTGCAGCCCCGAGGTCAGGCCGAAGTCGGTGCCGTTGACGACCTCGATCGCTTCTTCGAGGGTCTCGGCCGTCATCACGCCAAGGATCGGGCCGAAGTACTCGGTGAGGTGGTATTCGGAACCCGGCTTCACCCCGGAGCGTACGCCCGGGCTCCACAGCTGGCCGGAGTCATCGAGCTGCTTGGGCTCGAGGACCCACTTTTCGCCCTCGCCCAGCTGGGTCAGGCCGCGCAGCAGCTTGCCGGCTGCCGGTTCGATGATCGGGCCCATCTGGGTCTGCGGGTCCTGCGGGTAGCCGACCTTCAACGAGCGGATATCATCGATCAGCTGGTTGTGGAAGCGCTTGGATTCCGCGGCGGATCCGACAAGGATGACCAGCGAGGCAGCCGAGCACTTCTGCCCCGCGTGGCCGAAGGCCGACGCCGCGGCATCCTTGGCCGCCAAGTCGAAGTCCGCGTTCGGGGTGACGATCAGCGCGTTCTTGCCGCTGGTCTCGGCCAGCATCGGCAGGTCCTTGCGGAAGGAGCGGAAGAGTTGCGCGGTCTCGTAGCCGCCGGTGAGGATCAGCCGGTCCACGTGCGGGTTCGAGACCAGCTCGGTTCCCAGGTCGCGCTCGGAGAGCTGAACAAGCTGCAGCACCTCGCGCGGCACGCCGGCTTCCCACAGTGCCTTGACCATGACGGCGCCTGAACGTGCCGCCTGTCGTGCGGGCTTGATGATGACTGAGGATCCCGCGGCCAATGCCGAGAGGGTGGAACCTGCCGGGATGGCCACCGGGAAGTTCCAGGGCGGGGTGACGACGGTCAGCTTCGAGGGCACGAACGTGGCCCCGTCGACGTTCTCAAGGTCAATCCCGCGTTGGGCGTAGTAATGGGCGAAATCGATGGCCTCGGAGATCTCCGGGTCGCCCTGGTCAAGGGTCTTTCCGCATTCGGAGCCCATGACTTCGAGCAAATCGGCGCGGTGGGTCTCAAGGGCCGCACCGGCGCGGTGCAGGATCGCTGCGCGCGCTTGAGCACCCATGGCCACCCACGATTCCGAAGCGGCGACCGCGGTGTCGATGACCTGGCTCAGTTCGGCTTCGGTGTGGATCATGGATTCGGCCACTGCCTGAACACCCAGGGTGGAGTCAACCATCTTGTCCACGATCGCCCGGCCCCAGGCGCGGTTGCCGGCGAGGTCGGGGTCGGTGTCCGGGGTGTTCTCGAAGTCGAGGGTGCCATCGGCCAGGCCGGCAAGCTTGGCCTCGACGGCTTCTTTATCGACAATGTTGCGGTCCTGGATACGGTGCGGGGCCGGGACCTTGTCATCGAGCTCGGCAAGGGATGCCAGGAAGCGGTTCTTTTCGCGCTCGTAGAGGGCCTCGTTGTCGGCCAGCTCGAAGACGGCGGACATGAAGTTGTCCTGGCTGGCGCCTTCCTCGAGGCGGCGGATCAGGTAGGCGATCGCCACGTCGAACTCGGCGGGGTGAACGACAGGCGTGTAGAGCAACAGTCGCCCCACGTCCTTGCGCACGGCTTCGGCCTGGCCGGTTGCCATGCCCAGCAGCATCTCGAATTCGATGCCGTCGGTGACGCCGCGGCCTTGTGCCAACAGCCAGGCAAGGGCCACGTCAAAGAGGTTGTGCCCGGCAATGCCGATACGCACGTTCTTCACGTGCTCCGGACGCAACGAGTAGTCGATCACGGACTTGTAGGAGGTGTCCGAGTCCTGCTTGGTGTGCCAGGTGGCAACGGGCCAGCCGTGCACGTCGGCCTCGGCCTGTTCCATCGGAAGGTTTGCACCCTTCACCACGCGCACCTTGACCGGGGCGCCGCCGCGGGCCACGCGCTTGGCGGACCACTCCTGGATGTGGATCATTGCCGAGAGCGCATCGGGCAGGTAGGCCTGCAGCACGATGCCGGCCTCGAGATCCAGGAATTCCTCGAGGTCAAGGAGCCTGGTGAAGACCTCGATGGTCAGGTCCAGGTCCTTGTACTCCTCCATGTCCAGGTTGATGAACTTTTTCTTGGGCGCGGAGTTGGCGGCCAAGCGGTAGAGCGGGACGAGCTTGTCGACGATGTGCTCGACCGCTTCGTCAAAGGCCCAGTGGTTGTGCGGTGCCACGGTCGAGGAGACCTTGATGGAGACGTAGTCGACGTCGTCACGCAACAGCAGCTTCTTGGTGCCCTCCAGACGACGGGAGGCTTCTGAGTCACCGAGGATGGCTTCACCCAGAAGGTTGATGTTCAGGTCGATGCCTTCCTTCTGGATTTTGGAGATCGATGCCCCGAGCTTGGCGTCGGTGGCGTCGATGATCAAGTGCCCGACCATCTGGCGTAGCACCTTGCGGGCGATCGGGACAACGATCCCGGGCAGGATCGGTGCCATGGCGCCACCAAGGGCAACCGCGGACTTCATGTACCACGGCAGGAAGGCGGGCACCTTCGGTGCCAGGGCCTTGAGGTTGCGGGCTGCGACCTTCAGGTCTTCGGGGCGGATCACACCGTCGACAAAGCCGACGGTGAAGACCAGTCCGTTGGGGTCTTTCAGGACCCCGGCCAGCTGCGCTGCGGAGGCATCAACGGGAAACTTCGAGCCTTCGGTGAGCCAATGGCGCACCAGCTTGATAGATTCCTCTGCAAGATCCTGGGGGCGGACCAGTGCGGTGCCGTCGGCGGCAAGGGCCGGCGGTACAACACGCGCGTGCGGGGTCGTTAGGGACACGGCTGCTTCTCCTTGGAAGAAAAATGGGGATTGTTTTTCGGGTACTACTTCCCTATCGTGCACGCGAAACGTTTCGCATTGATAGGTGGGCTTATGAGTAAGTATGGACCCAACCTTCACTTCGGGGAAAATGAATAAAACCGAATGTTTTACTTCGGCTTTCCCGATGTATCCTTGGGCTCACACAACCGTTCTAAAATCCCCGGAACATCAGGTCAGAACTGGGAGTAAAAGATGCTTGAAATACGCCGCTTGCGGCTCCTGCGCGAGCTGAGTATTCGCGGCACCATCGCCGAGGTCTCCGAGGCCCTAAGCTACAGCCCTTCCTCGGTCTCGCAGCAACTCTCGCTGCTGGAAAAAGAAACAGGCGTGAAGCTGCTGCGCAAGGTCGGCCGGCGCCTGCAGCTAACCCCGCAGGCCGAGGTCTTGGTGGCCCATACGGATCAGTTGCTCGACTCCATGGAACGGGCCGAATCCGACCTGGCCTCGACCCAGCCGAGAATTGCCGGCACGGTGCGTCTTGCGGTGTTCCAGACTGCGGTTCTCTCACTGATGCCCTTGGTGCTGCGCGAACTGCGTGAGAACTATCCCCACCTGCGGGTGGAGATGGTCCAGCATGAACCAGAGAGGGCCCTGCGTGAGACGTGGGCGCGGGATTTCGACATGGTTGTTGCCGAAGAGTATCCCGGGCACGCCGCCCCGCACTACGATGCCTTGGACCGCAAGAACCTTGCCCAAGACGCCCTGAGGTTGGCCCTGCCGGCACGCGATGAGGCCACGCCGGCCGAATTCCACCACGTCACCACCCTGGAGGGCGCCGCCGGATTGCCGTGGGTCATGGAGCCCCGGGGTGCGGCCTCACGGCACTGGGCAGAGCAGGCGTGCCGCATGGCCGGTTTCGAGCCCGACGTCCGCTACGAAACCGCCGACATGCAGGCCCATGTGCGCTTGGTTGAATCGGGAAACGCCGTTGCCCTGCTGCCGGACTTGGTGTGGCCCGCACGAACCCGTGACTTGCGCTTTTTCGACCTGCCCTGGGCACCGCATCGGACCATCTTCACCGCCATGCGCCGCTCCGCCGCACAACACCCCGGGTTGATCGCCGTGCGCAAGGCCCTTCACGACCAGGCAATGGCCCTCCCTGGACCACGCGAACCCGGTGTCAAAACCGTTACCCAGATCACAAACGAGTAACAACGACGTGAAGCCAGCCACAGCTGACCGGCTTTTGCTGTCATAATCGAAGACGGTTGCGAACGAAACGCACGAGCCAAGTGGCATGCAACCGTGCCATCGGCAGCAAAAACATCCGTGGATCACACTTCCCCGGCTCGCCCCCAACCTTCATGAGGACCGATAATGTCTGAGACGACATACCAACTGATAGCCATCGCCATATATCTCGCGGCAATGTTGGCTATCGGCTACTACTCGTTCAAACGTACAAACGACATCGACGACTACATGCTCGCCGGCCGTGGACTCAAGCCAGGGGTGGCCGCCCTTTCCGCAGGTGCCTCCGACATGTCCGGCTGGCTGCTCTTGGCGCTGCCGGGCGCCATCTACCTCAACGGCCTCATGGAGGCTTGGATCGCCATTGGTCTGACCGTTGGGGCATGGCTGAACTGGAAGTTCGTGGCCCCGCGGCTGCGCTCCTACACGGCTGTGTCGCAGAACGCGATCACCATCCCCAGCTTCTTTGAGAAGCGCCTCAAGGACAACTCCCACTTCCTGCGCATTGGCGCATCAGTAATCATCCTGGCGTTCTTCACCTTCTACGTCTCCTCCGGCATGGTGGCCGCGGGCAAGTTCTTCGAGTCGTCCTTCGGCTGGAACTACTACAACGGCCTCGTCGTGGTCGCGGTTATCACCCTTGCTTACACGCTCTTCGGCGGATTCCTCGGCGCCACCCTCACCGATGTGGCGCAGGGGCTGCTGATGTTCGCCGCGCTGATCGCCGTGCCGATCGTCACGTTCATCGAGATCGGCAGCTTCAACGAGTTCTCCACCAAGATAGCGGAGATCAAGCCAGAGGCGCTGAACCTGTTCGCCAGCTTTGACGGCAACACCCACTGGTTCCTTGCCGCCGCAGCGATCTTCTCAACCGCGGCCTGGGGCCTTGGCTACTTCGGCCAACCCCACATCCTCGTGCGCTTCATGGCCCTGCGCACCCCCTCGGACGCCAAGGTCGCTCGTCGCATCGGCGTCGGCTGGATGATCCTCTCGGCCTTGGGCGCCGTCGCAACGGCACTTGTTGGCATCGTCTACTTTGCCGACAACCCGGCCAAGGACCTCGAGGACCCGGAAACCGTCTTCCTGATCCTGAGCCAGATCTTCTTCCACCCCCTCGTTGCGGGCTTCGTCCTCGCTGCGGTGCTGGCGGCGATCATGTCAACGATGTCCTCACAGCTCATCGTGTGCTCCTCCGCCTTGGTCGAGGATCTGTACAACATCGCCGGCCGGAAGCTGACACCCAAGCGCGAAGTCGCACTTGGTCGTTCGGGCGTGCTGGTGGTTGCAGTCGTCGCCGCGCTGCTGGCACTTGACCGGTCCTCCAGCATCCTGGATCTGGTCTCTTTCGCGTGGGCAGGATTCGGTGCGGCCTTCGGACCGATCGTGCTGCTGAGCCTGTACTGGCGCAAGCTCACCTCAATGGGTGCTTTCGCCGGCATGATCACCGGTGCTGCCACCGTCTTTATCTGGGGCAACATCGATATCCTGCACAATGCCATGTACGAGATCGTTCCCGGCTTCATCTTGAACCTGGTCGTCGCCGTGCTGGTGTCGCGTGCCACGTACAAGCCCAATGCGCTCATCGACGAAGAGTTCTCCGCAATGGAAGCCGAAATCGAAGAGAATGCACCTTACGTAGCTGCCAAGTAATCCGGTAATACTACGCGACGGACCCCCTCACCGTTTTCGGCGAGGGGGTCCGTTGTGTTTGACTGGTGCTTGCAAATCATCAATCGCATCTACTAAAACCCATCGAGAACAGAGGTACGGCTCCTATGAAGGAACTGTTCGATTTCAACTTCAACAGCTTTGTCACCCCGAAGATCGTCAAGATCGTCTACATCCTGATCATCATTGGTTTGGGTCTGATGTACCTGAGCTTCGTGATCGCCGCTTTCGCTTCCCGGCAGGCAATACTTGGCTTCTTCGTGCTGATCATCATCGGCCCTTTGGTCGTGCTGATCTACCTGGCCTTGGCACGCATGGGCCTGGAATCGTTGATCGCCACGATCCGCACCGCAGAGAACACCGGCCAGCTGGTTCGTCTCTCCGGCGGCAACGCCCCGGGCGATAACCCTTCGGCAGACGGCTCCTACCCGGGCGGCCCGCAGGCACCTCCGGCCAACCCGTACGGGAACTACCCACAGGCCTAAGGCCTACCGGGCCCACGCCATGAAGAAGGCGGTGGATCCGCAGGTACGCGCAAGCGTCCGGCGGATCCACCGCCTTCTTCATTTCCTCCCACCGGCGCACGGCAAAGCATCCGGCCTCGACTGTAGGCTCGTGCCATGCCTGAAGCTTCCGCACTCCCCGCGCCCGAAACCACGACCAAGCCCGAGGTCGCCGACGACTTCGTCACCCGGAGCCATCGCACGGCCTCAGGACTGCGCTACACCTCTACCACCGGCCGGATGGTGCTGCGCAAGGAAGAAGACGCGCAGGGCAAGACCAATGGCTTCAATGCCAAGGCGGAGATCTTCCTGGTCGCCTACACCGCTGACACCGCGGATGCACCAAGCACCGGGGCCGGATCCAAGTCCTGCGCCAAGAAGCCCGTCGGTGCCACCGAACCCAATCGGCGCCCTGTGGTCTTCGCCTTCAACGGCGGGCCCGGCTCGGCGAGCCTCTGGCTGCACATGGGTCTGTTGGGCCCGCGCATCGTTGATTCCGGTGACGTGGGAAACATGACCCGTGCGCCATACGCAGTGATTGACAATCCCGAGTCGCTGCTGGAACATGCCGACGTGGTGATGATCGACCCGGTGAGCACCGGGTTCTCCCGCGTGGTCCAAGGCGGCACCAGCGACGAGTTCCATTCCTTCACCGCGGACAGGGACCTGGTCGCCGAGGTCATCCGTCTCTGGGTCACCCGCAATCAGCGCTGGCTTTCGCCCAAATACCTGATCGGGGAGTCCTACGGGACCATGCGCGCGGTGGCGGTGGCCCGCCGCCTGCAGGAAGCGCACGGCATGGCCGTGAACGGGCTGGGGTTGATCTCCACTGTGCTGAACATGTCGACTCTTGATTTCGCGCCGGGCAACGACACACCTTACGCCCTGCACCTGCCCACCTATGCGGCGATTGCCCACTACCATGGGCGCCACGGCAACCGGCCGCTGGCCGAGGTGGTGCGCGACGCCGAGGACTACGCTTCGGGCGACTTCGTGGTCGCCCTGCACCTGGGAAACAGGCTCTCCAAGCGCAAGTACGATTCGGTGGTCAAGCACCTCGCCGAGCTGACGACGCTTTCCGAGGCATTCATCAGGCGCACCAACCTGCGCTGGGACTACATGGAGTTCGCCACCGAGCTGTTGCGGGATTCTGGCTTGATGGTCGGGCGGATCGACGGGCGCTTCACCGCGGTGCCTCCGCGCCTGCAGGAATCCCGCACCTGGGACGATCCCTCGCTGCGCGCCATCACCCCGCCGTACGCGGCTGCCGTCAACCACTATGTGCGCGCCGAGCTCGGCTACGAATCCGATCTGCCATACGAGGTACTCACCGGGAGGGTGCACCCGTGGAGCTATGATACCTTCGAGGGCAAGCCGATCGACGTCACCGGGGATCTGGAGCGTCTGCTCATCGACATCCCCTCACTGCGCGTGCACGTGGATTACGGTTTCCACGACGGTGCCACACCGCACTTTGCCGCCGAGTACGTCTGGGCACACCTGGATGTCCCCGCCAGTGCGCGGGCGCGCTTCACGCACCATTACTACGCCGCCGGGCACATGATGTATCTGGATCCGGTAATCCGCAACGCACAGCTAGGCGCATTGGCCGACTTCGTCACCGGTGCCTAGCCACGCCGGATTCGATGGCTAAACTGGGTTCATGGCCTGGCAACGCACGCAAACCCATTTCTTTGCACTTTCGCCCGCTTCCCTCTGGAAGGTCTTGTGCGATCCGGCGCGTTTTCCCGAATGGAACCGCGCCATCGCCGCCTTGGAACCCCGGGAGGTTCCTGCCGTCCCGGGAACAAAACTGGACCTGCTCCCCGCGGGTCAATTCCTGGGACCGATCCATGTCGCCACCGCTCCGGCAGCGGTGCTCACCCGGCTCGAGGAGCGCAACTCGATCGCTTGGCGCCAGCCGCAGCCCGGCGGGCACCTGCTGGTGCACCTGTCGTTGCGCGAGGTCAGCGGGGGTACCGAGCTGACGCAGGTCCTCACCGTCGCCGGGCCGGCATCAGCACTCTTCGCGCATTCGGCCGGCAAGCCGATCGCCGCGGACTTCGCGCGCAACTGCGCACGCCTCTACACGCTGGCCGGCGGGACCCAGAAGCGCAAACTGCGGATCGTGATCGCCGGGGGCCATGGATTCCTGGGCTCCCGTGCAGCCGCCGACCTGTTCTGCCGCGGCCACGAGGTCATCATCCTCACCCGCAAGATACGCGCGGACAGCCCGTTCACCCAGGTCCTGTGGGATGGCAAGGCCCAAGGCCCCTGGTCCACCAGCTTGTATCGCCAAGGCCACGAGACCGCGGTGCTGAACCTCGCCGGTGAACTGGTGGACCTTACGCCGAGCGAGGCCAACATCGCACTGCTGCGCGCCTCGCGCATCGATCCCACCCGTGCGCTGGTCGACGCCTCGAACGCGGCACCTTCCCCCCTGGCGATGTTCCTGCAGGGAAGCACCACGGCGGTCTTTTCCGACGCCGGCGAGCAATTGCTCACCGAGGACTCGAGCCTGCCGACCGGGGAAAACGCGTTGGCCCAGATGACCGGGGTTGCCAAGCCTTGGGAAGAGGCAGCGGCCGGTGCCAACACGAACCGGCTCAATATCCTGCGCACCTCGTTGGTCTTTGAGCAGGAAAGCCCGCTGGTGGACAGGCTTTGCCTGCTGGCCCGTGTCGGGCTGGGCGGCCCTGTTGCCGGCGGGCGCCAGTGGGTTAGCTGGATCCACCTGGCCGACTGGCTGCGCATCATCCGTGGCTGTCTGGGCTTGGAGGAAGGCCTGGCCATCCCGGACGGGACCATCAACCTGGCGGCCCCTTACCCGGTGCGCAACCGAAAGATGATGTCCATCCTGCGCGAGAAGGTGGCCCCGGGTCCACTGCGCCGATACTCGATGCCTACTCCGAGCCCGGTGCTGGCCGCCGGCGCCGCGGTACTGAGGTCCGACCCCGCGCTGGGCACCACCGGGCGGCACGTGACCTCGAGGGTGCTGGCCGATGCAGGATTCACGTTCCGCTATCCGGATTTCTCCGCCGCTCTGGGGCAGATCTTTGGTTGAGACGCCAAGGTTGCTCCACGCGATGGTGGAATCTCCCATCGGCCTGTTGCGGATCGTGGCTTCCGATCGCGGGATCACCGGGATTTACATGGAAAACCATGCCCATCCGCCAAGCCCCGAGGCTATGGGCGCACGGTTGCCATCCGTGAAGGAGGATCCGCACCTGGCCCGCTGCGCCAGCGAGCTCACCGAGTACTTCGCCGGAAGCCGGCAGTCCTTCGAAGTGGAGCTGGATGCCTCGGGCACCGAGTTCCAGAAACGGGTCTGGGAGCAGCTGACTTCCATCCCCTTCGGGCAGTCCCGCACCTACGGGCAGCTGGCACTGGCCTTGGGTGACGGGAAGCTGACCCGCGCCGTGGGCACGGCCAACGGGCGCAACCCGATCTCGATCATCGTTCCGTGCCACCGGGTCATCGGCGCCGACGGTTCGCTGACCGGTTACGCCGGCGGACTGGCCGCCAAGTTGTTCCTGCTTCGCCTCGAGGGCCTGGAACCCGCGGCGGAAGCGACTCTTTTCTAGCCGGACCCTCGTGCTTTAGGCCAGGATCAAGGTATCCAGGCTCTGGCGCAGGATGACCTTGGCTTCCTCATCGATCCTGTTTCCTGTGATCAATGCATCGACCTGGGAGAGCGGGACGATCTGGCACAGCCCCGTTACCGCCCACTTGGTGTGGTCGGCGAGGATGATCTGCCGTGCGGAGGCCCTGATGAAGGCCTGGTTGGTCTGCGCCTCAAGCATGTTCGGGGTGGTGAATCCGTCCTCGGCAGTCATCCCATGGACGCCAAGGAAGAGTAAGTCGACGTGCAACTGGTCCAGGGCCGTGAGTGCCAAGGGGCCGACCAGTGCATCGGAGATCGTGCGGATGCCACCGGTGAGAATGATGTTCTGGCTCGGGTTGGCCGCCGCGTAGAAGATCTCGGCGATTCGCGGGGAATTGGTCACCACCGTCAGGTCCTTGATGTCCGTGCATTGGGCTGCCAGCGCATACGTCGTGGTGCCCGAGTTCAACGCTATGGACATGCCGGGCTTGACCAGCTTCACCGCGGCTTGGGCAATCGCCAGCTTTTCCGCCGCTTCCAACGCCAGCTTGTGGGTGAAGCCCGGTTCGCTGCTGGTCGGCGCGGCGTCAAGCGTGGCACCACCGTGGACCTTGACCAGTGCCCCGCGGGCTGCCAGCGCGTTCAAGTCGCGTCGCACTGTCATCTCCGAGACACCCAGCTCGGAGGCCAGGGAAGTCACGCGTACCTGCTCGCGTTCGCGCAGCGCCTCGAGAATGCGCTGTTGGCGGGCACTTGCGAGCATCTCGGTCATGGCGATCCGTTCGGTTGGGCAGCGGGTTCAGAAGACCATGCTAGCGAACAAACGAACATATTTCGTCGATGGGTGTTCGACATTGAGCGAAACTCTTCGTCCTGTTGCACGACTAGCGGCTTTGGGACGCACTGGTCACTCCGTTAATCGAACGTTTTGCGGACCGGCAGGCCCGGCATCTTCCTCCCAGCGTTGCTTTCCGATAGAATATGATCGAAATTGTTTGATTTTTTTGTACCTCTCTCGAAGGAGCATCAGTGGATCAGAACCCGAGTCCGACGGAACCTGCACGCAGCAAGCTTGCCGACGGCCGTGAGCTGATTTACTTCTTTGACGACGGCCACGCACCCGCCGGATTCGTGGTGCCGGCCGACGCCCGCGAGCTTCCGCAGCGTCCGCCGACCGCGCAGCTGCGCTACGACGCACTGGCCGGGGACTGGGTTTCATTTGCCGCCCACCGCCAGGCGCGCACCCATCTTCCCTCGGCAAGCAAATGCCCGTTGTGCCCCACTCGCGCCGACATGGCCAGCGAGATCCCTGCCGACACCTACGATGTCGTGGTCTTTGAAAACAGGTTCCCCTCCTTCGGTCCCGAACAGCACGAAGTGCACGGGTCCGCCGAACTCGGAGCAGTTCGACCGGCCCACGGCCGTTGCGAAGTCATCGCGTTCGGCCCAGGCCACACCGATTCCCTTGCTTCGCTTGGGGAACGCCGCATCCGCACGGTGATCGACGCCTGGGCCCAGCGAACAGCCGAACTCGGCGCGCTGGACGGCATTGAGCAGGTTTTCGCCTTCGAGAACCGCGGCGCCGAGATCGGGGTGACCCTGCACCACCCCCACGGTCAGATCTACGCCTACCCGTATACCACCCCTAAAACCGAGAACCACCTAGCCCGGGCCGCAGAACACAAGGCGCGCACCGGGAAGAACCTGATGTCGCAGATCCTGGACTTCGAGGTGGCCGACGGCCGGCGCATCATCGAACGCGGCAAGCATTTCACCACGTTCGTCCCCTTTGCCTCTCACATGCCCATCGAGGTTCATCTGGTTCCGCACCGCCAACTGGCAGACCTGAGCGAACTTTGTGGCGAAGAACGCGACGAACTCGCGGGAATGTACCACCGGTTGTTGCGCACCGTCGATGGCTTGTACGACTCCCCCACCCCCTACATCGCTGGCTGGTTCCAAGCCCCGCGGAACCACCCGCACCGTGACGAGGCATGGCTGCACCTGCAGCTGACCTCGCCGCGGCGCGCCGAAAGCAAGCTCAAGTACCTGGCCGGCTCCGAGGCGGCGATGGGCGCCTTCATTGGCGACGTCACCCCGGAGGCTGCCGCCGCCGGCCTGCGTGATTCGGCGGCCCGGCTTCAGATCCTCACCGACGCCACGTGAAAGACGATGCAATGAGTGCCCTGCCCGATGCCTTCACCGCACTCTACGGCACCATCCCGGACGCATGTTTTGCAGCTCCCGGACGAGTGAACCTCATTGGGGAGCACACGGACTACAACCAGGGATTCGTATTGCCCTTCGCGATCGACAGGGTCGCGGGCATCGCGTTGAGGATCCGGCCCGCGGACTCCGTGCGGCTGCTGCGCGTGGCCTCCACCCAGGGAGGGCCCGTCGTCGAGGCGGAACTCGAGAGCCTGCTTCCCGCGGCCGTTGAGCCATGGGCACGCTACGTCGCCGGTGTCTTCTGGGCCTTGGCACGACGTGGATTCACTCTGCCCGGAGCCGATATCCTGCTGGATTCAACGGTGCCGATCGGGGCGGGTCTCTCGTCTTCCGCGGCCATTGAATGTGCTGTGGCTCTGGGCTTGAACGAGCAGCTGGATCTGGGCCTCTCCCGCGAGGATCTGGTGTTGGTCTGTCAGCAGGCAGAGAACGACTTCGTCGGAGCGCCCACCGGGATGCTCGACCAGTCCGCCTCGCTGCTGAGCACACCCGAACACGCGTTGTTCCTCGATTGCCGCACCCGCGAAGCCCAGCAAGTGGCCCTGCCCCTGGCCTCCACCGGACTGCAGGTCCTGGTCATCGACACCAGGGTCAGCCATGCCCACGATTCGGGCGGGTACAAGGAACTGGTACGGGCCTGCACCCAGGGAGCACGTGAACTTGGTGTTCCGGCGCTGCGCGACGTGTCGGTCGGGCGTCTGGACGAGGCCAAGGAAATCCTGGCCCCGAAGATCTTCCGCCGGGTCAAGCACATTGTCACCGAGAACCAACGGGTGCTCGACACCGTTGGGCTTCTGTCCACCGACGGCCCTGGCGCCATCGGCGCCCTCCTGAACGCAAGCCATGCCTCCATGCGTGATGACTTCGGCATCTCCTGCGCGGAACTGGACCTTGCGGTCGATACCGCCATCTCCGCAGGCGCGCTCGGGGCCCGGATGACCGGCGGCGGCTTCGGAGGTTCGGCAATCGCCCTGCTCGAGGCCTCGCAAGCCGACGGGATCCGCACGGCTCTGCACGAGGCTTTTGCCGCGGCCGGATACATCACCCCGGAAATCTTCTCCGTCGCCCCTGGCCCAGGTGCGCGGCGCCTCTAACTAGCACGGCAACGAGGACGGGAGCTTGACCGGGGTCTTCACAATTGCTCCCTTCACGTCGGAGCCGCGACAGGTCTTCACCCCGCGCTTGGCGAGGTTTGCCTTGAGCGCGCCCGACTCGAAGCCCTGCCACTGCATGTGCATCGGTACGGTGTCCCCCGGCTTGGCTGCCGACGCCCTCTAGACGGTGATGGCCTTGGACTTCACGCTCCAGTCCATGGTGTCCGGTGACCACGTCCAGATGGCCATGCCGACCCTGTCGTATCCACACCGCACACCGGCATCGATCGCCCCATAGGGTGGCCTGGAGAAGTTGGTGTGCACGCCGCGGTTCAGGGTCCGCAGGTCCCTATGGCTGACCGAGTGGTTGATGACCCATTGGCCCTTGGCGCGCGCCGATCCCGCCAGGTCCATGCCGTAACGCGATTCGAAGGATGAGATGCAGTTGCCCGTGGGAGCCAGGACCAGACCCATGTCGTTGCCGGCGGCATAATTGATGGCCGCGGTGAACGAGCCCAGGGTGCGGGGACAATCGTCGAAGGTCAGCACCACCCGTGAAATTCTGTTGGGCCCCGTGGGCGCCGGGGCGAACGAACCGGTGGTGACATATTTATTGTTGATCCACCCCGTGCGCCCGCTGTAGCTGAGCTTGTACCACCCCGAGGAAGACCGGGAAATGACTATCACAGCTGTGCCCTTGGGAATGGGCGCCAGAATCTTGTACGCCGTGCGCGGACCGCTGCGCATGTTCAGGCTCGCCGTCGTCTTCACCTTTGACGGCAAGGCGGTTGCGGACCTCACCGATACGGAGGCCGCCGGTGGGCGTGCGGGCATCTGGGACAAGTTGGCAGCCACGGTGGGAACCGAGGTGAGCAGCAGTGCTGCAGATACGAGAATCGCAGAGATTCCCCGCAAGAGATTACGTTGTTCCCCATGCCGCAGCATCGATATTCACCTTCTGGTTCAGTTCCCCAAGAACATCCTTAGCGACAGAATGGGGGCCGCTGGACGACCACTCAATCTCGGTTTCAATTCGTATCCGAATCGTGCCCATCACGGTGCATTTGACAGCCCCTGGATATCGATCAAGCTCCGGGCCCTACCATCGATTTTTCAGCCAATCCGCGTAACATGGAGATTAGACGACCCTTGGGTTCTCGGCCCAGGGCATTCGTTCAGTGCAGGAATGAGGTATCCCATGGATCGTGTTGCCATTGTTTATTACCAGCGCGACACGCTTGCCAAGCTGCGCGCCACCGAGCTCGCCGAGAAGCTGTTCGCGTATGAAATACGTGGTGAGCTCCTCCAAGTCACGAGCTCCTCTGCCCATGAACTGATCTATTTCGACGCCATGGTCCTGGTTGGCCCACTGCGTTTTTCCCGTATGCACGGGTTGGCATTGGTCCGGGCCGTTTTTGGTTTTCGCCCGGTGGCGCTGCTGCTGACCGGAACCGGTGACACCAATCGGATCCTACGTCGGTTGTCCAAGTCCATGCGGGATGAGGTCCCGGTTTTCATCGCAGGAGCCAACGACCTGCACCACACCGGACTCACCCCGCTGGTCACGTGGATGCGCGCCATGATCGGCTACTCCGGATACCGGCCCGTGGGCCGCCTGAGCTGACGCCAACGATCCGGAAATACGCGAAAGGCCCCAAACAGGATGTTTGGGGCCTTTGGTCTTCGGTGGAGGTAAGGGGATTCGAACCCCTGACCTTCTGCATGCCATGCAGACGCGCTACCAACTGCGCCATACCCCCGAAAAGGATTGATTTCTAGCTTTCCCGAAGGGCTGCCGAACCGAGATAACAATCTACAGCACCATGGAGCACAAACGCCAATCGGAGCCGCACATCGTTTTTTCGGCCTCCCGCGCAGCCCCAGCGTCAGCGCACAATACGGTTCCAGTCACCCGCGGGAAGCACCCAACCATCTCTTGGATTATCCCTGATTGCGCGGTACAAGACCGGATCGGGCACCTCGTTCCACCGGTACGGCTATTTCGCGCTATCGCCGGCCAGGCGCTTGGCGCGGATTCCCGTAGCAATGGCCAGCAACAGCCCAAGAAGGGCTAGTCCGGCACCCAAAAAGGCAGGAGCGCGGTAGCCCAGGCCCGCAGTGATGACAGCGGCTCCAAGGGCCGCTCCCAGCGCGTTGGCGACGTTCAATGCCGAGTGGTTGAGGGAAGCTGCCAAGGACTGTGCATGCGGAGCGGAGTCCATGAGCAGGGCTTGAAGCGCCGGAACCAGCAGCGACCCGGTGCATCCCAGGATGAATACGAGGATAAGGGTCGGCGCAATATGGGTGGCGACCAGACCGAAGAGTGCCATGAAAAGAACCATGGCCGAGGTGGCGATATAGATGGCACCCATCACCGACCAATCCGCGAGCCTGCCTCCAATCAGTGAGCCAACAACCATGCCGATCCCGTAGAGTCCCAGCACCAGAGGTACCGCCCTGATCGACAGCCCGGTGACGTCGGTGAGGATCGGGCTGATATAGGAATACACGGCAAAGAAGCCGCCGAAACCGATGATGCCGGTGAGCATGGCCATCCACACTTGACCACTGCGCAAAGCCGAAAGCTCGTTACGGATGCTCGCACCCTCGACCGCCGGCGCCATGGGCACGAAGATCCGAATGGCAACCCATGTCAAGGCACCCACCAGGCCCACGACGGCAAACATCCAGCGCCAGCCGAAACTCTGACCCAGGAACGTCACCACAGGGACGCCAAGCACGTTGGCAACCGACAACCCCAGCATCACCCATGCGATGGCACGTCCGCGCATCGATGCCGGAACCAAGGTGCCAGCCAAGATGGCGGCAATGCCGAAATACGCTCCGTGGGGCAATCCGGAAAGGAACCGGGAGACGAGCATCCATTCGTAGTTCGCGGCGAAGATCGAGCTGAGGTTGGCCAGGGTAAAGAATGCCATGAGCCACAGCACCATGGTCTTGCGCGAAACCTTGGCACCCAAGGCGGTGAGGATCGGTGCCCCCACCACTACGCCCAGTGCGTATGCAGAGATCAGCAAACCCATCTGTGCGTTGGTGACATCCAGGTCGGCTGCTCCTTCTTGGAGCAGGCCCATGATGGCGAATTCCGTGGTGCCGATGCCGAACCCACCCATGGCCAAGGCAACTACGGCCAGTAGCAGTGCCTTGCCGGATAGCTGAGTGGAGCGGGCCGGAACATGGTGTCCATGGGCAATGGCGGCAGATTTCACGGGTCCCTTTTCGAAGGCTCGGCAAGCAGATGGCAGTGCGGCCCATGGGTGGGAGTTGCCGCAGCAGCCTCCAGCCTACGTGGCCAAGGTAACCGCCGGTAACGACAGTGAGCATCCCCACGACCCGCTCAACGCCGAGAGGTGGCCTCTCGCCGCTGACCGGAACAATCCTGCCGGGCTACAGCTCCATCAAGTCGTTGCTCGTGTCCTCAAGCTCGGCCACGGTGATCGTTTTGCCGACCATGCTGCGCAGGTGGTCGTTGACGTCCCAGATGTTCACGTTCATGGCCGCCGAGATGACTCCCTTGCGCAGCCAGAAGATGATGAATTCGCCCTTCTCCATGTTTCCGCGTACCACTGCTTCGTCATTGGCACCGCGGTCCCCGACGTATTCCATGCCCAGGTCGAACTGGTCGGTGAAGAAATACGGCAGCCAGTCGTAGGATTCCTCGCGTCCCAAGATGGTGGCCGCAGCGAGCTTGCCCTGGCGGATGGCGTTGTCCCAATGCTCGACGCGCATGGTGCGGTCCAACGTGGTGTTGTACGCCTCGGCAATATCACCAATGGCCAGGATGCTCTTGTCACTGCTGCGCAGGTGCTCGTCCGTCACGACTCCGCTGCCCACTTCAAGCCCGGCAGCGACGGCGAGCTCATTGTTGGGCACCGCCCCAATGGCCAGCAATACCGCATCCGCGGCGATGGCTCCGGTCGCGGTCTGAACCATCAGGCCCTTGTTCGGGTCGGAGGCGATCCCTGTGACCCCCGTGCCGAAGTGGCACCTGACGCCGTTGGCAATATGTAGCTGCGCGACGTGTGAGCCAAAGTCCTTACCCATGACGGTGGCAAGCGGTACCTCGTCGGGGGTCAGGACAGTGACCTCGACTCCGGCGTTGCGCGCCGAGGCCCCGACCTCCATCCCGATCCACCCGGCACCGATGATGACCAGGTGCCGTCCGGAAACCAGTTGTTCCTTGATCGCCTTGGCATCCTCCAGCGACCTCAGCGTGTGGACGCCGGGCAGGTCCCATCCAGTCATGTTCGAGTCCCTGCCGCCCACCCGCGAACGGCACCCTGTGGCGATCACGAGGTTCTCGTAACCCACACTCGACTTATCGGAAAGCGTTACGGTCTTGGCCTCGGGGTCGATGGATTCGGCAGTGATACCCAAGCGTAAATCGACATCGGTCTTTGAGTACCAGCTGGCTGGAAAGGGTTCCAGGTCCTGGGCGGGCTTGCTGCCCTGAAGGAATTCCTTGGACAGCGGTGGACGTTCATACGGGATTTGGTTTTCGGAGGCAATGAGCGTCACGGGCTTGGTATAGCCGCCCTCACGCAACTCGTGGACACAGTGGGCAGCGGCAAGCCCGCCGCCGATGACCACCGTCCCCAGGTCCTTGCCTGCATCCGACGGTGTCGATGACGTTTCGCTCATGGTTTCTTCTCCTGCCAAGATAGGGCCGTCCCGGGTTTCGGGTGTTGCACGAAACTGGTGGTGACCGTGAACAATCTTGATTTCAGAATCTCACTTTGCTTGCCAAGAGTCGAGAGGTCCAAGGCGGTCGATGGGAGCGAACCGGAGATCTCCAAGGCTCCTGATGGATATGGCGTCCAAGAAGTCTGGGCAAAATCACAGCTTGTATCCACGCGCTCCATGGACCAATGTGCGATTCTTGGTAACGATGTCTGCCTATTCCTCCCGGTCACCGGGCACCAAGCCCAAGAGGCGCCGCCTCACGCACGCTCAGCGCTTCCTGCGTTTCTTGGTGTTTCTCGGTTCATTGGGCACCGCTCTTTTGATCGCGTTCCACAACCGCATCCCCGACGTCGCAGGCATTGGATTGGTGCTGGACAATGCTGCGCCTTGGTTGGGCCTGGCCGTGCCTGCCTTGCTACTGCTGGCAGTGGCGTCGCGTAGCCGCACCTCGTTGGCGTTCCTGTTGGTTCCGGCTTTCACATGGCTTTTCGCGTTCACGCCATCGATCGTTCCGTTGGCATGGACGGCACCTGATCAGAGCGCCCAAACCCTCACCTTCGCCAGCCAGAACATCAAGGCTGGAACGGGTGGAGCGGAAGATTCCGCGCTTGCGCTCTCGGCACACCAAAGCGACGTCATTGCCCTTCAAGAGCTCGATGCCGGCAGCGCCCAACGAGTCACCGATGCCTTGGCTACCATGTACCCCCATCATTTCGTGGTGGGCACTGTTGGTGTTTGGAGCAAATACCCACTAAGGGATTCACGTTCGCTGGATCTGGGTTTGGGCTGGAAGCGGGCACTATCGACGCGGGTGGCCACCGGCCACGGGGATATCCGCCTCTATGCCATCCATGCAGCTTCGGCCCGCCCCAACGACCATGTCGATCGCGACGAGATGCTGAATCAATTGGCCACCGTGGTACGGGCCGATCCACACGAGAATATCGTTGCCATCGGGGACTTCAATGCAACGAGCACCGATCGGGCATTCGAGGGGATCTCTGCGGTCCTTGACGAGCCGAACCAGGACGAGGGGCTCTTTGGTTTTACCTGGCCGCAGAAGCCCTTCCCCATGATGCGCCTAGACCATGTGCTGGTACGCGGATTGGGCGTCGTTTCAAATACCGATCTTCCCGCGGGGCGCAGTGACCATTTGGCCATCAAGACGACGGTGAATCTACCTGGGCAATAGTCCGCGACGCCAATGACGGGACGGGTTCAGTCGCTCAAGCCGGTGACCCGCATGGTGATGTTGATTCGTCCGGCCCCAAGCCCGCAATCTGCAGGGGCCGTTCCGGGCATTACCTTGGTGACACCATGGAACGCCAGGCGCGCCGGACCCCCAAAAACAAACAGGTCCCCCGAGGCCAACGCGATGTCCTCGTAGGGTTTGTTCCTGTTGCTGGTGTTGCCGAAGCGGAAGCTGCAGGTGTCCCCGATGGAGATCGAAACCACCGGGTCAACCGATCGTTCGTCGCGGTCCTGGTGCATGCCCATCTTCGATTGGGCCCCGTAGTAGTTCACTAAGGCGGTATCCGGGGTGTATCCCTCGGCCATTGCCCTGTCACCAGTGGCGGCGAACAAAGCCTTGCGTCCGAGGCGCACCATCCAGTCGGGAAAGTCCAGGACCCTGTTGCCGTTTACATCCACGGCTTCGCGCGAGTATGCGTAGGGTCGCCAGTGCCAGCCTAGGCAGACTGTTTGGACGGACATTTCATGCGTGCCGATCATTGCGGCCCGCGGCGGCACCGGGCCCCGCCCCCAGTCGCGGAACCGTGCCACGATCCAACGTTGCTCCTCGACGCCGAGCCAGTCCGGAACCCAGTAGGCTCCCGGTGCCAGCTCACGTCGAGGCCGTTCGAGGAAGCTCTCCGCAAAGAGTGTGCTCACGTTGGGTTCCTTTCGGCTCGGTCAGTTGCGGAGGCGGGGAGCCCTTGGGCCTCAGCCGGCGTTTTTTGTGTGTGGGTATTCCGCGTTCCTGCCCTGGAATTCGAGGATCGCCGGATTCTGGATCACTCCGTCCTGGATCTCAATGGCCCGCGCGATCGTCTCATTTTCTTTCCATGCAGCCGGTCCATCCAGCACCACATCGAGGAACGGCAGAATGGCATCGCTGATTTCCCAGCTGGCGGAGTTCCATAAATACGACGGTGTGTGGTCGACAGCGTAGTAGTTGATGTTCTTGCCGACGATAAACATGGGATCGGCAAAGGTTGTCGGCTTGGCCCATTCGAATCCCATGCCTTCGTCGCAGGAGACATCGACGATGAGGCTTCCCGGGGTGAAAGCCACCAGGTCTGCCGTACGCAAATACATCAAGGGCGCATTGGGATCCTGCAAGGTGCAGTTGACCACGATGTCGCTTTCGGCCAGGAACGGGGCCAACGGCACGCGTCCCTCGTCAGTAATGACCTCGCTCAGGTTCGGTCCGTCATCATGGTCGAATTGCGCCATTTGCACCGAGTGGATCGGGGAGGCAACGGCCGCAACCGACCGGCTGGTAAGCACCCGGACGTCATGGATGCCGTGGCCGTGCAACGCGGTAACTGCACCTCGGGCTGTGGCCCCGAACCCAATGACCGTTGCGCTGAGCCTGCGCCCGTAATCACCGGTGGAGCCACAAAGCTGCAAGGCATGGATCACCGATGCGTATCCGGCGAGTTCGTTGTTCTTGTGGAAGACGTGAAGCCCAAAGCTGCCGTCGGTGCCCCAGTGGTTCATGGCTTCAAAGGCTATGAGAGTGAGCTTCTTGTCGACTGCTAGTTGCGTGATCGCCGCGTCCTGGACGCAGTGCGGCCAGCCCCAAAGCGTCTGGCCTTCGCGCATTTCCTCAAGGTTGGCGACCTGCGGCTTGGGCAGAAGGACGATGTCGGCTTCCGCCAGGATTTCACTTCTCGAAGCAATCCTCCCGACGAATGGCGCCAACGCCTCGTCATCCATGCCTACCGGTATCCCGTAGCCGGTTTCAATCATGATGCGGTCGCGAAAGGACTCGTCGATTCGTTCGAAGTGCGCTGGGTGGATCGGCAAACGCCGTTCAGCCACCTTGTGTGACGTCGCAATGACACCCAATGTAAGTTTCTTAGCAACGGCCATGCTTCATGTCCTTTTCCTGTTTGGGGAGGGTCAACGTGACCCACTCCATAAGGCTCACCGTACACTGAACACCTTCTTTTTAGACTCGGGAAGACGAAGCTGAAGCCTCCTGTGTCGCCTGAGCATTCGGGCCTCTACGAGCGCATGGGCACCCAGTCCTGGGGCTTGCGCTTGCGCACATCCTCGAGAGTGATCTCCGCGTTCCTGATCAACCACGACACGTAGAGTTCACGTCGTCGATTCATGGTTTCACCGGCTTTGAGCATGAACGGACACATGGAAACCAAGCTCGCCGACAGCGCCAAGACAACCGCTATGAACTCAGGATCCACCGCTTTCGGGGCCACCATCGCCCCCGACACGAAAATGGCCACCGCCGCTGCATAGAGCGCAATGGCGGTTCCGCGGTTCACGTGTGCAGATCGGCCGAGGTTGTATGCGTACCATTTCGCGGGCGCGGCTTTGCCTCGACGGTCCAAATGCAGCCGAACGGCACCAATCATCCAACACGAAACCATGATGGCAAGTGAAATAGCCACTGGCACAATCCAGGTTTCGTATCCGAATCCCAAGGCCCAGGTACTCAGGAGCAACGAGCCCAGGCCACAGGCGGGCAGTGGTCCCAGCAGAATCAGCGCCCAGGATCGTGCCCGCATCCCGGCATAGCCAAAAGCCTGCAGTTCAAAGGCCAGGGGTGTGCTGTCGATGACGATGGGTCCGGGCATCACTTCACGAACCACGCGGGTCTTGCCAACAGGTGCCCCACCTCGCTTGGCGAGGTGGGCGGCTTAGAGCTCGTCACGGTGAATGCGCAGGTATCGACCATGCATCAAACTGAAACATGCGATGAGAACCGCTACCCACATGGCCGCCAGAATGCTCGCCGTATGCCTGCTCCCCGGACCCCACGTGATCGCGATCGCCGCAACTGTGTAGATGCCGGCAAGAACCAGGACCGTGCGGCTGGTTTTGTGGTCTTTTCGAATGGAGTCGTCGGCAAGGGCGAAAGCAACCGAAGGCCGGACCGGTTTCAGCATCGAAAGCGCCGCCGCCATCAGGGAGCCTGCCATAACGACAATGCCAACGTCGGTCAACAAAGCCGCACCGTTGGATCTTGTGTTTGCGAGCCATTGCATGACCAGTGCAACGCCGGAAGCACCATAAAGGGCGAAGCCGAAAACAAGGATATGCATGAGGCGGATTCGGCGTTCCACGTACCCCAACGCCATATGCTGGAATTCGTTGGCGTCGGGAACCACCGGGTCCTCGATCGTGGCGTCGTATCGATCTTGCATCTGGCCTGGCCGGCCTCCATCCATGGTGCTTGCATCTATCCTTTGCGTGGTCAACGTCCAACTCGCCAAGTAAACGCTACACGCGGTTTACCTCTCGCATAGTTCATGCGCCGTTCGGCACGGTGTTGGGCAATTCCTTGGATCGAAGCGATTTACCGCTGGAGGGTCTCCTTCCCCGGCAAACCCGCTCGCCACCCGGCTCCCGGGGACGAATCTGCCTAGACTGGAGAAGCCATATTCTTTCGACCAAGGAATGACCGTGGAACACAAAACGCTTGGCGCCGCTTTGGAAGCGGAGCACCGAGATATCGACGGTGGGATTGAGGCCTACCTGGCACAGCCAGCGGATGGCGTCGGAACCACTGGTACCCTGCAGCGATCCTTGGCAGGCCTGCGACGGAATATCTATTTGGAGGAAGAGTTTCTGTTTCCGCCGCTGAAGACCGCCGGGCTGATGGGACCTATTTTCGTCATGGAACGCGAACACGGAACGCTCTGGAACATCATGGACCGGCTCGACGAGTTGATCACGGAACAAGATGCCGCCGCGGCCCGTGACACCTGTATCAGGTTGTTAGGGCTCTTGGAAAAACACAACGCCATAGAGGAAAAAGTGATCTATAGACAAGCGGATGAGCTGCTGAACAGTTCGGAGGGGACGGCACTATCCGGGTTCATGGAATCAGGTTCCATGCCGACAGGCTGGGTTGCGCGCTCAGCCGGGAAATAACGCTACCACCAGCAGCTCTGCGCCAGGGATTCGTCCGCGTCTAGTTTTCTCAGCATGCACGCCGCTGGCTTGATAGATCAAGACACCAGAGGAAGAAAGCGAACTCGGCGGGGTTCCCCCGTCGGGCAGCATGTTTCATGCTTGAGGCATTGGCTGGTGATGATGTCCAGGGAAATCGCTCTCACTCTTCATCCTGGGATAATTGGTTGCGGTTTGGACACGTCAAGTGGCGCACCTCGGGACGACCTATTCCATGGCCAACACAAGCAAGCGTCCAAGGATGCGGTTCTGAAGAATCCGCGTCGCAGTCTGGAGAGGAACCGATCATGAAGATATCCAGGCAGGGCACGAAAGAGGTATATCTGGCCCGTCACGGGGAAACCGGGCTGAATGCCGGTGGTTACATCCGAGGTCGGGCCAATCCACCACTGGACGAAGCGGGGATTGCCGAGGCCCGTGCGCTTGCTGCCTCACTGGCAACCAAGCAACCCGTTGCTGTGATCTCCAGCCCGCTTCAACGAGCGGTGCAGACCGCCAGCTTCATTGCCCAGGCCCTCGAGGTGACACCCACCACCGATGAACGATTCAATGACAGGGACTAGGGACCGGACGATCCGAAGTCGAGGTCATCGAACAGTGAGGAAGCATTGACTTGGCTCCCGGGGTCGAATCCATTTCTACCGTTTTGTCCCGTGCACGTCCAGCCTCGGAGGAAGTAGCAGATATTGCAGTCGGACCGGTCGTCATCGTCACCCACGACGCCGTCATCCGGCCATTGATCTTGGCACTCGACACCGCGATCACCGGACTGCAGGAACCCACCGGGTGCTGGAACCACTTGGTCAGAAACGACGGCCTGTGGACGGTGCAGGCAACCGGTCAGAAGCCGCGAATTGAACCCCCTGCGCCGAAACAAGTTTGATCTCCCTGGGCTTTGACGAGCCAATACGTCCGTCGATTCAAGCCGCCGTGACTTCCCTTCTGCTTCCAGCTTCTTGGCATCGGGAGGGGCCCGGGACCAGGGACACCGCGATTCCCGAGGCAACCAGCGGATTCGACTCCGGGATCATTGATACCACGGCTCATGAAGACTGTATGTAGTGAACCGCAGCTCGTGAAACCTCTGGTCTCGGGTTACGGCGTTGTTTGGTCATCTGAGGGCATCAACGGTTGCGCGGGTTCTCAAGTCCGGGGAGGAAATCACTGCGGCAACCATCCAAGCAGCCGCATACAGGAACGCCGCGGTTGGGGAGAACACGGCCCAAACGACACCTGCAACGACAGTGGCGCCAAGGTCACCAAAGGATTGAACCAGTCCTAGCAGCCCGTAGCCGCTGCCCCGCAGGCGGTCCGGCAGCAAAAGCGCCACCGCCGCCTGCTCCGAAGTCTCTGCGAATCCAGTCCCGGCACCCGCAAGCAAAAAGCCCGCAAGCAACAACGCCGGGTGGGTCCCGTCCATGGCAAACAATAGGTATGCGGCCACATACAAGCCTGCTCCCAGGGTAAAAACCAGTCGTGGGTTCACCCTGTCAATGAGTTGGCCCCCGACCAAAGCGGTGGCAGACGCCACGGCGTTGTGGCAGGCGTACATCAAGATCACCATGGTCACCGCGGTATCGGCACCACGTCCTCCGGCTTCCAGAATCGTCGTTGCACGCAGGATCAGCAGCATCGCCGCCAGATTTCCCAACTCAAAGAGCGATACAGGCAACAGCGTCCGCCGTAGACCCGCTCTACGCAGCTCGCCCAGGTTGAAACCCATAGTCCGCTTGCCCACCGGAGTAGCGAGCACGTTGCGGGCATGCCGCGCTGTCACGATGATTGCCACGGCTGCAATCAAGCCCGGGATCAGCGAAAGTCCGATCGTTGTCCTGATGCCCAGCAACCCGACAAGGGTGGCCGCCAGCAAAGGTCCCACGATGGCTCCGGCATTGTCGCCCGCTCGTTCGATACCGGCGGCACGTCCGTACGCTGCCCGTGGAGTCATCGAGACCAGCAGGGTGTCCCGAGCTGGGGATCGCACGCCACGAGACGCCCAGGCAAGTGCGCGAAGCCCAGCGACTTGCCACACAGCAGTGCTCAGACCAATGAGGGATGTCGCGACGGCAGTGAGCAGATACCCTCCCGAAGCGGTCTTTGCCCGGCGCGAAGGGTCATTGGATAGTGGCCCGCCGGCAAGTTTGCTCAACCCGAGCAATGCGTCCGAGACACCTTCTATCGCACCCAGCACCGCGGGGCCGCTGTGGAGAGTAGAGCTGAGGAAGGAGGGCAGCAACGACGTGACGAATTCATGGCCTGAGTCGCTGAAGAAGGAGGCCGCTCCCACGCCGAGAATGCCTCGGTTCAACCAGTGCCCTGGGGGCTCCTGAACCGGAGCGAACGAGGCCGAATTTGTTGGATCCCCACTGCCGGGCTCGTACCCGGCTTGCTTGTCAGCCGCTTCATGCTCGTCATCGATTTCCGACATGTAAAGTTCCCACCCGTCGCTCGGGATAGGAAGCCATCAGCCATGCCGGCGGTTCGGGCCGGACTTCAGACCCCGGCGAGATCCATCACCGATAACTCGATCGTATTCCCAACACATTGCAACGGATGCCCTTGCGCGAGAAAATTCTTGACGGACAAGGATCCCGGATGGCCACGCTGCAAGGAACACTTTCTTCTCGCGGCCCAACCACAGCGGTATCCACGGAAATGGCGCGCCATATTTCCTGGATGAGATCGTCCCGAAGTGCCTCGACTAGAGGCGATTGTGCCCAATGGCTGGCCTTTAAGCAGGAACGACCCCGAGCAGTTACTCGAGGCCGTTCCTGGACTACACCGCCATAGTGGCGATTTTGTGGAGCATAGCGGAATTGAACCGCTGACCTCTTCGTTGCGAACGAAGCGCTCTACCAACTGAGCTAATGCCCCGGGTTTGCACCGGATGACGCAACGTTTTCAGCCTAAACCCGCGGAAGCCGTCCCGCAAAATTCAGATGCGGCGAGCAGTTACTTCTCCTCGTTTTCCGCGGTTCCCGCTTCGGTGGATTCCCGTGCAACCGTGTACTGGCGCTGGATATATGCTTCAAGCTCACTACGCTCAACCCGCCAGACTCCGCGTCCGCCGATCTTGATGGCCGGCAAGTCGCCGCTGCGCACCAATGACCGCACCTGCGGCAGGTTTACGTTCAACTCATCGGCGACATCTTCTAGGCGCATGAACCTCATGTACTAGAGGTTACCCGTTTCGTGGACTGTCCATACGCCCACCAGCACGTTTGTGGACAACCCTAGCCGTCCGGGGACCTGTGCGGGCCGAAAACAAGAGTGGCCCGCGATGACTCCAAGTTCTTGGAATCCTTGCGGGCCACTCCTACTGTTAGACCTGAGACCTTGTGGGCCAGCCCTAGGCCTGGCCAGGATCGGGCCTTGCTGCGGGGGTCTGCTCTCCGTGGCTTGTGGCGTTGGTTGAGCTTCTAACAACTACTAAAGCAACAACCGGGCATACCGCGCAACACAGTTGGGAATCACTGATCATTTTGACTAACATGAAACGGTAGCAACGGAACAACTTGGTCAGTCTGACCGAACTTACGCGAAGGAGCCGGAATGACCCCGGAATCGTACCAACTCGACGATACGGACAGGCGCATTCTGTTGGCCCTGGACGAGGATCCTCGCGTACCCACCATGATGCTTGCCCAACGGCTGGGGTTGGCCCGGGGCACAGTCCAGACCCGCATGGAGCGCCTTGCCAGTTCCGGCGCCTTGCGCCCAAACTCCAGCCGCGTGAAGCCTTCCTCTGTGGGTCGCGGTGTTTCCGCCGTTGTCAGTGCCGAGTTGGACCAGTCACACCTGGAAGACGCCATCGAGGCCCTGAGCAGGATTCCAGAGGTCCTTGAATGCGTCGCACCAGCAGGAGACACCGATTTGCTGATCCGGGCCGTGGCCACGGATCCGGATGACCTCTACCGGGTCAGCGAAGAAATCCGGCTGTGCCCGGGAATCACCCGGACATCCACCTCGATGATCCTGCGCGACGTGATCCCCTATCGCACCACCGCGCTGCTGAACCACCTGAGCTAGTCCGGCAACGCGTACCGGGGTTGCTTAGGTGACCGATGCCGTAGTCTTTTTCCGGGCAATCCACTGCCTCAGGAACCACCTTCGACCAAGGAGCATCATGGCCACCACAGGACTAACGAACATCGACGTTGCAGGCATCACCACCGAGTCCGGTCCGTTCCCCAGTGCGACTCGCGCCGGGGATCTCGTTTTCGTGTCCGGCATGGTCGCGAGGGACGAGAACAAGACACTGGTCGGCGAGAACGACGTCTACGCCCAAACCGTCCAGACGCTGGAGAACCTGCAGCGCGTCCTGGCCGCGTACGGGCTTGGCCTCGATGCCGTTGCCACCACCACCGTCTACATCACCGATGCAGCCATGGCCGGGGAATACAACCGCGCCTGGGTGGACACCTTTGGCACCCACCGACCCTCGCGTGCCACCGTCGTGGCGCCGCTTCTTGCACCGGAGATCCTGGTCGAGGTCCAGGCCACGGCCTGGGCAGGGAACTAGCCTTCCCGCTGCTCCCGCGTTGTCCGAAGCGCGACGCCTACCGTTCGACAGCCAGTCGCCCGATGATCAGGCGCATGATCTCGTTGCTGCCCTCAAGAATCTGGTGCACACGCAGATCCCTGACGATCTTCTCGATCCCGTATTCGGAGAGGTAGCCGTAGCCTCCATGGAGTTGCAACGCGGCGTTGGCCACCGTGAAGCCGGCGTCGGTGGCCACACGCTTGGCCATGGCACACAGGCGCACGGTGTCGGGGGTGCCACGTTCAAGCGCATCGGCAGCCCGCCAGATCATGGTCCGGGCGGTCTCCAGCTCGGTCTCCATGTCGGCAATCGCAAAAACCAGCGCCTGCTGTCCGATCAGCGGCGCACCGAAGGCCTGACGGTCCTTGAGGTAGGCAATGGACTTGTCCAACGCTGCCTGTCCCCCGCCGATGGAGCATGCACCGATGTTCACCCGTCCGCCGTTGAGGCCCTTCATCGCGATCCCGAACCCGGTACCTTCATCCCCCAAGCGGTTTCCCACGGGGATCCGGACGTTTTCCATGACCACCTGTCGGGTGGGTTGGGCGTTCCAGCCCATCTTCGCTTCCAGCGGCCCGAAGGACAGGCCCTCGGCGCCGTCGGGAACGATGAAAGCGGTGATCCCCGCGCTGCCGGTCTCAGCCGTGCGTGCCATCACGATGTAAACCCCCGAGGAGCCTGCCCCGGAAATGAACTGCTTGGTCCCATTGAGCAGGTAGGAATCCCCGTCAAGCACCGCTCGGGTGCTCAGCGCCGCGGCATCGGAGCCGGCCCCGGGCTCGGTGAGGCAGTAGCTTCCGAGCATCTCCATGGTGCATAGCGCAGGCAGCCACGCGGCGCGTTGGTCCTCGTTGCCGAAGCGGTCGATCATCCATGCGACCATGTTGTGGATGGAGATGTAGGCGGCGATCGTCGGGTCCGCCTTGGCGAGTTCCTCAAAGATCAGCGCCGCGTCCAGCCTGCTCATGCCAGAGCCGCCGAAGTCCTCGCGCACGTAGATCCCGCCCATGCCCAGTTGCCCGGCCTGCGCCAGGACGTCAACGGGGAAATGTTTGTCGTGGTCCCAGGCCGCCGCGTGCGGAGCGATGTTCTCGGTGGCGAAGTCGGACACCATCTCGACAATGGCCTTTTGGTCTTCGGTGATCTCAAACATTCTTGGTGCTCCTGCTCTCGGCGTTGAGGTCTGGTTCAGGTGCGCGGGTTAGGCTACTTGCCGACTTTCCCGGTCAGTGAGGCCACGGGGCGCAGGAAGATCGGTTGGGCCAGGAACCACACACCCACGATCACCACGATGGACACGGCGAACAGGATCAGGCCCGTCCAACTTGTCGAGTCGTTGGATGCGTACATGTGGTTCAGGTTGTTCAAGGCGCCGGTGGCAAAGACCAAGGCCACATGCACCACAGTGAAGGCGACGAAGTAGATCATCACCGGGAAGTGCAGCACCCGGGCCAGCTCCATCGGGTAGGCATGGTTCAGTCTTGTTGCCTTCTTGGGCCATGCCCCGGACATGCGCAACCCGGTGATGATCGCCAGCGGGGCGGCGATGAAGACGGTGACGAAGTAGGCCAGGACCTGCAGGGCGTTGTAGTTCACCCATCCCGTTTCCGTCGGCCAATTCAGCGAGAGGTACTGCAATCCTGCGGAGAGTGCATTGGGGAAGATCTCCCAGCTGGTGGGCACGATGCGCATCCATTGCCCGGAGGCAAAAAGCACGATGACGAAGATGATGCCGTTGAGCACCCACAGTGCGTCCAGGCTCAGGTGGAACCATAGTTCCAGGCTGATGCGCGAGGGAGCACCCTTGGTGCGGATCATGGACTTGTTGTTGCGCACCCAGTGGGCGGCCGGCCGGGTCACGGTGCGGATCTGCCAGCCGGTGCGCACGATAAGCACCAGGAAGAACATGTTCAGGAAGTGCTGCCAGCCCAGCCACGCGGGGAACCCGACGGGCGCAGCCTCGGGCAAGGCCGAGTGGCCGGTGTAGGTCTCCATCCATGAGGAGACCCCTTCAAGGGACACCAGCCAGCGGGCAACAAAGACTGCAACAACGAGCAGGACAATGAGCGAGCCGGCGATGATGCCTGCACGCGCCCACTTGTTGGATTGCTGCTTATTGGGTGTGGACCGGGCGGTCATCTTCGGGGCCTCGCGTTCTTGGGTGGGTCGGTGCCTGGGGAGCTGGCGTTGCTAGGGGCGGGACTTGAGCAGCTCGATCACCTGCGGGACAAGCGTAAAGACATCTCCCACGATCCCCAAGTCGGCGATCTCGAAGATCGGGGCGTCGGCGTCCTTGTTGATCGCCACGATGGTCTTGGCCGTCTGCATCCCTGCACGGTGCTGGATGGCACCGGAGATGCCCAGCGCGAGGTACAGCTGCGGCGATACGCTGACACCGGTCTGGCCGACTTGCGCGCCCTGAGCAATGTAGCCGGCGTCGACGGCCGCGCGCGAGGCCCCGACTGCCCCGCCCAGGGCATCGGCGAGTTGCTCGACCAGTACGAAGTTTTCCGCCGAGCCAAGCCCGCGGCCACCGGAGACCACCGTGGCCGCACCGCGCAGTTCGGGCCGCGAGGATTCCTCCGGGGTGTCGGCGAAGGAGCTGATCAATGCGCTGGTCGTTTCGGAGGGCTGCAGCGCCACGGCGTTGAGCGTTCCTGCCGCCGCAGGTGCCTGCTCGTCGATGGCGCCGGTGCGCAGGGTGATGATCGGCAGGACCCCGGTCACTGCCGCGTGGACCGTGTAGTTGCTGCCAAAGACCGAGTGCTCGGTCACGATGCCCGATTCGCCGGCTGTTGCGTCCACGACATCGGCCAGCAGTCCACCGCCGGTGCGCACGGCAAGACGCGCAGCGGCCTCGCGCCCGTCCACCGATGCGGCGGTAAGCACCGCGGCGGGTTCATGGACGGCAACGGCGTCGGACAGTGCGTCGACCAACGGGGTGACGAGCAAGGAACCGGCCTCGGGGATTTCCGCGGCGTGGATCGTTTCGGCGCCAAGTTCACCGAGCCGGGCCACGGTTCCAGGTGATAATGCGTACCCTGAGGCGGTGACCGCAACGGGTGTTCCCAGCCGGGCGGCCAGCGCCAACAGGCCGCGAGCCGTCGCCGCAGGCTCTCCGGCGTGGGTCAGTTCAACCAATGCAAGGATGTTTGCCATGGGAAGGGGTGTCCTTTGCTAGATCAGGCGCCGGGAGGCGAGGAAGTCAACGAGTTCGGCGGCGCCGTTCCCGTCGTCGGTGATCGTTCTTCCCGCGGCGCGCGCAGGGCGTTGGGCAACATCCAGTACACGCGACCGGACTTCGGCGGTGAGCGCCAGGTCCGAGGCGGAAAGCGTTTCCACCGGCTTGCGCTTGGCACCCATGATTCCCTTGAAGTTGGGGAAACGGGCCTCGGCGAACCGCTCGGTGACGGTGATCATTGCGGGATAGGAGGCACTGACCTCTTGGGTGCCGGATTCGTTTTGACGCGTGCCGGTGACCTTGTCGCCACCGATTTCCGCTGAGACCAGCGAGCCCAGCAGGGGCAGACCAAGGTGTTCGGCAACCATCGCCGGGAGCATGCCTGCCCACCCGTCGGTGGAGGCATTGCCGGCGATCACCAGATCGGCACCGGCTTCACGCAGCATGGCGGCCAGCGCCCGCGCGGTGAGAACCAGGTCGGCACCTGCCAGGGAATCATCGAGCACGTGAATCCCTGTATCGGCACCCATTGACAGTGCCTTGCGGATGGATTTCGCTGCGCCGGCCGGACCCATTGTCGCCACAACGACCTCGGTGGATTTGTCCCCGTCCTTGATGGTGAGGGCCAGTTCCAGGGCGCGTTCGGTGATCTCGTCAATCACCGGGTCGCTGGCTCCCCGGTCGACCCGTCCGGTGTCCGGTTCCAGGTGCCGCTCTTCGGCGGTGTCGGGAACCTGCTTGATCAAAACGACAATCTTCATCCGTTTTCCCCTCTTGGTGCCATGCCTGTTCGCTCATTCGAGACATTACTAGGAAGCACGAAAATTTACTAGGTCTTCCTAGTAAATCGGTGACAAGGCAAACGAAGAGGAAACTCGCTGCTTCATTTGTTGACCTGATCTTCTATCGATTCAGCAAAAAACCGGGGAAAGGCTTTGCTTCACAGTTGAGGGATGTCTGTCAGGGACGCTGCGTCTTCAGAGCCCCCTGGGCGATCTGTTCAAGCAACCACGGGGAAAAGGCGAAGGGAGCTGCAAGCGCGGCGGTCTTCAGCTCCTGTGGCTCGATCCAAGCGTATTGCGCGACCTCATCGGGGTTGGGGTTCAATTCCCCGGTGATCGAAGCGGTGAAGACCGGGCAGATCTCGTTTTCCACGATTCCCGAGGCGTCGACGGCCCTGTAGGCAAAGTCCGGCAGCAGCGCATCGATCGAGGTGATCGTGGTGCCCAGCTCTTGCTCCGCACGGCGGACCATTGCGGATTCGAAGGATTCCCCTTCTCCCGGGTGGCCGCAGAACGAGTTGGTCCAGACACCGGGCCACGCCTTCTTGCCCAATGCGCGGCGCGTCATCAGGATCCTGCCTTCCCCGTCGTAGAGGTAGCAGGAAAAGGCAAGGTGCAATGGGGTGTCTTCCGTGTGCACCAATGCCTTGGACGCTGTTCCAATGCGGGTGCCGTCAGCTGCCAACAGCACCACCAGTTCCTCGTTCATGGCTCTCTTTCTGGCTGGGTGGTTCAAGGGGCGGGAATCCCCACCACAAATCATCCCACGCTTTGTTGCAGCGACACCGGTGTTGTGTTTTTTAGGCTTAACGCGGCAGTTGCCCGCCGAGGGACGTATCCTCCTCGGCGGGCAACTGCTATCCACGCACGGCCAAGCGCCTACTTCATGCGTTTGAGCGTTTCACCCTTGAAGAACCCGGGCTGGCGCACGCGCATGAAGATCATCACGGCCACACCGAGAAGCAGCACGCCCATGCCCAGGATGAACACCATGCCGAGTCCCGCGATATTGGTTCCCGAGCCGTAACCGGGGTCCATCGAATCGCTTGCGGTCTTGACGAACATCACCAGCAGGATCACGCCGCCCAGCAGCGGTGCAAGGAACTTGAAGACGATGTTGCGCAGCGAGTCGAAGGACTCGCGGCGGAAGTACCAGACGCAGGCCAGGGCGGTGACGCCGTAGTAGAAGCAGATCATCAGGCCAAGGGCGGTAATGGTGTCCCACAGGGCATTTTCGCTCAGCAGCCGGGTGACAACGTAGAAGACCGCTGCAGCGGCACCGGCGGTGATGGTGGCCTTGGAGGGCGACATGAAGCGCGGTGAGACCTTGGCGTAGCTTTCCGGCAGCGCCTTGTAGTAGCCCATGGCCAGGATGGTGCGGGCCGGGGAGACCAGGGTGGACTGCAGCGAGGCCGCCGAGGAGGAGAGGATCGCCAGCGACATCAAGATCGCGAACGGGCCCATCACCGGACCTGCCAGCACCGCGAAGATCGATTCCTGGTTATCCGGGTTGCCGACGCCCAGCCCGGTGGTGCCGATGCCGGCGAAGGAGATCACCGCGAGCGTGATGGCCAGGTAGATGCCCATGATGATCACGATCGTCAGCGTTGCTGCGCGGCCCGGGACAGTTTTCGGGTTCTTGGTTTCCTCGTTCATCGTCAAGGTCACGTCCCAGCCCCAGAAGATGAAGATGGACAGCGAGACGCCGGCGGCGAAGGCACCGAAGGTCGGAACCGCCATCGGGTTGAACCAGTCCATCGCGATCGGGGTCGGGTCAAAGGCGGTGCCGTTGTTGACGTGGCTGAATGCCGCGACGGCGAACCATCCAAGCACGAGCAACTGGAAAGCGACCAGCCCGTACTGGAATGCCTTGGTGGTCTGCATGCCCCGGTAGGAGATCCAGCAGGCTGCAGCGATGAAAATCAGCGTCGTGGGGATATTGACCCACAGGTTTCGCGTCAGCTCCGCGATGGCGTCATTGCCGGTGAGCTGGGCGATCAGGAGATAAAAGAAGTCCACGGCCACGGCCGCGAGGTTGGAGAGCACGATGATGGTTGCGGCAATCAGTCCCCAGCCACCCATCCAGCCGATCCATGGTCCGAAGGCCCGGGTGGCCCAGGTGAACGAGGTGCCCGAATCGGGCATCGCGTTGTTCAGTTCCCGGTAGCCCAGGGCGACCAGCAGCATCGGCAGGAAGCCTGCGATGAAGATCGCCGGGACCTGGGTGCCGACCTCGGCGACGGTGGGGCCCAGGGCCGCGGTCAGGGTATAGGCCGGGGCAATGCATGAGACGCCGATGACTACCGCACCGAGAACCCCCACGGTGCCCTTGCTCAGGCCCTTCTCCCCCAGGCCCGAATCGGCCATCTGCGAGGAGGTGGCGCTTGTCGCTGTTTCACGACTCATTGTTTTCTTCCTTCATCCAGGCGGCGTCGGTCCTGCTCGTTGGTGGGCAGGCCCGACGCCGTCGTGCGGTGATAGGTGCCGGGGTTATTCCGGGGCACTCTTGTAATTCTTGGGAACCACGAGCAACGGAACCGGCAGGGTCCGCAGGATGCGCTGCGCGGTGGATCCTAGGAACAGCCGGCGCTTGCGCGCCAGGCTGCTCGATCCTACGACGGCGACTTCTCCGTCTTCCCAGTCGATCGACGCGATGGCTTCATCGATGCTGGCACCGGTGACCACGCGGACCTCGGCACTGACCCCGAGGTCGGCCACCACTGCATCGGCAGCCTCCTGGGAACGCGAGACGGATTCGCGCATCCGGGTTTTGCCGACCTCGGCCAGCTCCTGGATCACCAGGGAAACCACACGGACTTCCAGGGACTGTTCGGCAGCGAACGCCGCTGCTGCCTGGACCACGCTGCGGGCCGCGGCGCCGTTGGAGACGAACGCGGTGATCCTGCTCAGCTTGCCCTCGGCCTTCTCAAGTGCGGCAACGGCACCGGGGGTGCTCATGGCCACGGGGAACGGCGAGGCGTGCAACAGCGAGCTGGTCACCGAGCCCGGGGCGAAGAAGCCTGCCACGTGGCGCTTGCGCCCGCCAAGCACAATGGCGTCCGCGCCGGTTTCCTCAGCCGCGGCAATCAGCCCGGCTGCTGGGGACGTCACGGAGCGGGCGACCACCCGGGCACTGGTCCCCACCGGAACCAGGGAGAGTGCCTCGGCGGCCCAGGAATCGACCTTCTCGGCCAGGATCGAGGAGTAGCCGTGGTCCCCGCCGGGGTAGTTCGCCGAAAACGGGGTGCTCTCGGGCAACACGATGGCGATGTCCAGGTGTGCATCCGGTCCGCCCAGTGCGGCGGCCAGGGCCACCGCTTCGGCGCCGCGACCATCTGCGGTGTATCCAATCAGGTAACGCATGGGTGATTACTCCTACAGGTTAGAGAGAGTGCCGAACCTTGACGCGACACCGTCGTAGTCTAGGTCGTCCTGCGTGCCATCGACCGCTGCGACGATGCGGGCCGCCGTGCGTCGTCCCATGCGTACCGCGCCGTCCA
The DNA here is from genome assembly GCF_039544305.1 of Paeniglutamicibacter antarcticus. NCBI lineage: Bacteria > Bacillati > Actinomycetota > Actinomycetes > Micrococcales > Micrococcaceae > Paeniglutamicibacter > Paeniglutamicibacter antarcticus. The sequence goes on along the minus strand of NZ_BAABLK010000022.1, from coordinate 167,037 downwards.
CATGCTGGTAGCCCTCGCCGGCAAGGTCCGAGGAGGAGAAGTAGATCGGGCCGACGTTCTTGTTCTGTTCGGGTCCGAAGCGGAACAGGCCACCGAGGTCGTAGCTGGTGGCGTACGCGCCGCGGGTCCATTCCTCGGATCCGAAGTCTGAGAGGTAGAAGACCTTCGCTTCCAGGGCCTTGGGACCGAGGTACTCGGCGATGCCCTTAAGGATCACGTCCTTGCGCTCGGCTTCGGGAAGCTCGAACATGGCGTCTGCCTGCAAATCGGAAATGAAGCCGACCAGGGTCCCGGTGGTTTCGCCGTGATAGGTGTTGTCGTAGAGCTCCTGCACGATCGCCGAGGGGCCGAAGCAGGTGCCCGAGAGCCCTTCCTCGCGCCAGAACGGGGTCTCGTAGACCGCGTGGACCTTGATAACCAGGCCCATCGACTGGTGCTGGTGGGTCACGTGCTGGCGGCGCGGCAGCGGCGGGTTGTAGGAGATCCTCGAGTAGAGGTTCGGTGGAACGGCGATGATGACCTTGGCGGCGTTGACCGTGATATCGGTGCCGTGGGCGGTGACCCCGGAATCGGACCAGTCGAGCTTGAGCACCGGGTTGTTCAGGAAGACGTCATCGCCCAGGCGCTTGGCCACGGCGATCGAGACGCCCTGCATGGTACCCACGATGCGGCGGTCCAGGATGAAGTCCTCGTCAACCAGGTTGCTGAAGGAGCCGGCCGAGGAGGACATCAGCAGCGCCTGGAGCGCGGAGAAGGTGTGGGCGGGCTTGGTGAGCATGCCGCCGGCGATGAACAGGCCGACGTTGTTGCAAGCGACCTCGTCATCCGAGAGGGTGCGCAGCCAGTGGTGGAAGGAGACCATGTCCAGTTCGGCGGCACGCGGGTGGTTCCACGGCGCGTCCGGGTCGACCTGCGCGGTCAACCGGTCCATCTCGGCAACGAGCTTGTTCATTTCGGCAACCGTAGCCTCCCCGACGGGGAAGTCCGCTCCGTCGTAGACGGTGCGGGTGCCATCTTCGGACATGTAGATGGAGGAGCCCTGCTTGTAGCGCTCGAAGGTCTCGATGCCCAGTTCCTCGATCAAAGAGTAGAGCCCGGTCTGGTCCGGGGAGATCCACTGGCCACCGATTTCGATGGTGGCCCCGTCCATGTCTTCGCTCCAGGTGCGGCCGCCGACTCGGTCGCGCGCCTCGAGCACCGCCACGGTCTTGCCGGCCTTGCGCAGTTCGTAGGCTGCGGTCAGGCCCGAGGGGCCCGCTCCGATGATGACGACGTCGCGATCAAGGGTTCTCATGATTTCCACTTCTTCCGATGCACTAAATGAATGACGTTCATTTATTAGACTGGTTACAGCGTAAACCATGGCATACGCTCTTGTGAAGTACACCACGTCAGGAATTGATCTTGCCTAAGGAAATAGCGCCCTCCCCGGGCCCGCCACGCCGCAGGGCCGGGCGCCCGCGCTCGTTGGTGCTCGACGGGGACCTCATTGGCAGGACCGCCCTGAAACTCGTCAACGACGGGGGCTACACCAAACTCACCATGTCCGGCCTCGCGAAGGCACTGGGCGTCTCGCCCTCCGCCCTGTACAACCACGTGGGATCCAAGCAGGAAATCATGCAGTTGATCCAGGAAATCGTGATGGACAACGTCGACTCCTCGGTGTTCGAGTCCTTTCCCTTGACCGAGGCCCTGCTCCGCTGGGCGGAAACCTACCGGGACGTCCTGGCCGGACATGCCCCGCTGATCCCGCTGATCGCGGTGCTGCCCGTCACCGGCTCCCCACGCACTTTGGACATGTATGAAAAAGTCGCGACAGGCTTCACTAAGGCGGGCTGGCACCAGGCCGACATCGTCCCGGCCATTGTGGCCGTCGAATCGTTCATTTTTGGCTCGGCGCTTGATGCCACCGCCCCGCTTGATATCTTCAACCCGGGCAAGAAGGCCGGGCAACTGCCCAATTTCGAAGACGCATTGGACGCCCAGCGGGCGACCGGACGCAATAGCGCCGATGCGGCGTTCCACACCGGGCTGCGCGCCATCGTCGCCGGTCTCCTGGGAACACCGGCAACCAGCTAAGCACCAGTCAATCGCCGATATACCGATAGCCTGAACCAATGAGCGAAACTCCTGGAAACGACATGAACCGCGCAGATGGGTTCTTCTCGCGACTGACGGCCAAGAACTGGGTCGCCATCCTGGGGGCAATCGCCGCACTGGTCTTCATCCTGCAGAACCGCCAGCGGGTACGCATCGATCTGTTGTTCCTGAACGTGAACGCACCGTTGTGGATTTTCCTGGGTGCGGTCCTGCTCATCGGTTGGCTCATCGGGCGCTTCTCGTTCCGCAGGCGCTAGGGCCATTGGCTGAGGCCACCTCGAAGTAACCCCACCGTCCCACCCATGCTTCCCGGCACTGCCCCGGGGCCTGCAGCACGGCTGTGCACGGCCGGCTTAGACGGCGCCATTCAACGGCTTGGGCCAAGGAAAGAACGCGCCGCAATCCCTTTGGCAGGGGAACCACCCGGGGTCCGGGCCGCACTATCGGGTCGCTTCGCAACGGGCGCGCCCAAGGGAAGTGCGGCACTTATCCTCCTGTGGCTCACCGCTGTGCTGCCGATGATGGGAGAGCATGGTTTTCATTGCGGTTCGGCTCGCTCGCCGGTGCGATCCTGGCCGGGGAATTGGCCATGACGTTAATCGAACGACCGTTTGTCCGGCCGCAGTCATTGTTGCGTTGAATGCCACCGGCTTGGCCATCGGGCAAGCGTGAAAACCGGGGGAAACCCAGATGCCAAATGGGACGATTTCAAGGTTGTGACCTGTGGAGCCTTCGCTGAGGATGTGGCGCAGACCAAGAAGCAGCTGGCAAAATACCGGGAACGGATCCAACCAACGCCAGGGAAAGCGCAAGACAAAGGTTGGCCCACCCAGCGGCCACACCGGCACTCGTGGTGGCCGCGTGGGCTCGCCCGAAACCCGGCAAGACCGGCATCTTCTGGTCCACGGGTTCATCAACCCTCAGATCCAAGCAGCAAGCATTGGGTCCAGCCCTAGTAGCCTGCGCCCATCACCTGGATGAGCGAATCGGCATCCCCGTACTTGAAGATGACCCAGGACAGTCCGCCCACGAACACCAGTGACGTCGCGGCCCACGCTCCGGCGAGCTTGGCCATGAAGCGTATTTCCTTGCGGCTAACCGGCAGCTGGTCGGCAGAGTAATCCTCGGCCACCTTGCCGAAACGCGAGGCGGGGGTCTGCGCAACCGCGGACATGGCGTTGAGGTTCACCAGGAAGTTCGAGGCGGTGTCGATGCGCCCGTCCGCCAGCCTGGCGCGGGTGAGGTTGTTTCTGCGGTCCTGGGTCATCTGCACGATGTTGGATCCGTGGCGTGCCAACAAGATGTCCTCGCCCAGCGGCATTGCGTTACGTGCCAACAACATGGTTCTACCCCTTAGTGAAATGACAGACGTGGGGACAGCGACACCCACAAAAATCTTAATCGTTACGATTTTGAGACTACGTCCGATTTTCACGCGGGCGCTTCAATTCGCGCTTTCGGTTGGCAAACTCACAAGCCGCAGTGGCCTGCATCGCAGATAATGCGTGGCGGCGGGCACAATGGCGGGTTTCACCGCGTGGAGAAGTGCACCACCACTCCGATCATCCACACCGACGAGGCAAGCGCGGCACAGCCGAATTCCACAAGCACGCCGATGCCCATGGCTTTCAGCGCCGAACCCGAGGCGCGCAACGCCGCGCCAAGGTCCTTTCGTCGCCCATACTCCCCCAGCACCAGGCCAAGGGCGAACCCGATGAACAATCCCAGCACCGGGATCAGGAACATGCCCACCACTGCCAGTGCTACGGCCAGGGCAACGGAGCCGCGTGGGATCTTTTGCCGCGCCAAGTTCCTGCCGGTAAGCACCGTCGAAGCGCTCCATCCGGCGAGCGCTATCGCCATGCCGATACCCGCACACCACCAGGCAGCGGGGCTGCCCAGGATCCAGCCCCAGGAAAGCAGCGTGACAATGGCCAGCAGGCTGCCCGGGAGCACCGGAAGCACCGTGCCCAGCACGGCAACGACCAAGAGCAGCCCGGCAACAACGGTGGTGATGATTTGAATGTCCACAAGCACAATTCTTGCACCTACCGCCAAGCTCGCCACCGCTCGGGCCAAGCCCCCGCGGGTAGCCCCGGGACTTCGCGGCCGCAAACGGAAAACATATTGTTGAACAATCCTTCGTCATGGTGCATCCTTAAGGGACACACCACACGAGACGGGGGTCACAGATGCCATTCATCGACCTGAATTCCGATGTCGGCGAGTCCATGGGCGGTCGAAACATGGGCGACGACGCAGCAATCCTTACCTCAGTATCCTCGGCAAACATCGCCTGCGGATTCCACGCCGGAGACCCCAGCGTCATTGCCCAGACGTGTCGCGACGCTGCCAAGCTCGGCATCACCATCGGGGCGCACGTGGGATACCACGACCTGGCCGGGTTCGGCCGCCGCTTCCTTGACTGTTCCCCCACCGAACTCGCCGACGACGTGCTCTACCAACTAGGCGCACTCGAAGCCATGGCCCGCGCCGCAGGAGCAAGGATCCAGTACGTCAAGCCCCACGGCGCGCTGTACAACGCGATCGTGCACCACGAAGGCCACGCGCAAGCGGTCATCGACGCCATCCGGGCGTTCGGCTCGGATCTGCCCGTGCTGCTGCTGCCCGGGTCCATCGCCCTGGTCAAGGCCGAGGCCGCCGGGCTGCGCCCTGTCACCGAGGCCTTTGCCGACAGGAACTACAACCCCGACGGAACCCTGGTCTCCCGCCGCGAGGCCAACGCGCTGCTGCACGATCCGGAAACCGTCACCAAGAACATGATTCGCTTGGCCACCGAAAAAACCATCGTCGCTATCGACGGCTCCGTCATTCCCATGGACGCTGAAAGCATCTGCGTGCACGGGGACACCGCGGGAGCCGTCGCCATGGCCGCCGCCGTGCGCTCCGGGCTGCGATCCGCTGGCGTGGCCATCAAGAGTTTCGTATGAGCGTGGGCGCAACGCACTTCGCAGGCACGCGATCGGTGCTCGTCGAGCTCGATGACCTCGATTCGGTGCTGGCCCTCGGCGCACTGCTGGAGGCCAACCCGCTGCCCGGACAACTCGACGTGCTGGCAGCTGCCAGCACCATCTTGATCAAGACGGACAGCTGGGCCAGCGCACGGGACATCGCCGCTGCCCTTCCTACCCTCAAGCTTGGTTCGGCACCCCAAAACACCGGCACGCTGGTCAAGGTCCCGGTGCACTACGACGGCGAAGACCTCGCCGAGGTCGCGCGCCTGACCGGGATGAGTATCGAGGGCATCATCAACGCGCACGTTTCACAGTTGTGGCGCGCAGCGTTCGGCGGTTTCGCCCCCGGCTTCGCCTACCTGCGCGGTGAGAACAAGCTGCTGGAAGTACCGCGCCGCGACAGTCCGCGCACCACGGTGCCCTCCGGGGCCGTCGCCCTGGCCGGGGACTATTCAGCCGTCTACCCGCGCGCCTCCCCTGGAGGGTGGCAGCTGATCGGACACACCGATGCCGTGCTCTGGGACCTTGACCGGGAAAACCCGGCACTGATCCGCCCGCAGGACCGTGTGCAGTTCACCGCCTCGCGCTCCGCGCTCACCCTTGCCGCATCCACCGCGCACGCCCCGGCGGAATCGCGGAGCACGCCTGCCGCCAGGCACCTGGAAATCCTGGAACCGGGACTGCAATCCCTCATCCAGGACCTGGGACGCCCTGGCCTGGGCAACCTCGGTGTTTCTGCCTCCGGTGCCGCCGACACTGCTTCGGCCAGGCAGGCCAACCGCCTGGTGGGCAACGCCCCCGATGCCGCACTGATCGAGAACCTCCTAGGCACCCTGCGTATCCGGGCCCATGGCGACCAAGTGCTGGCGCTCGCCGGGGCCACAGCGCAGCTGCGCATCATCCCCGTGGACACCGACGAATTCCACCTCGAGCGCACGGTGGGCATGGACTCGCCCTTCGCGCTGCTTGACGGGGAAACGCTCACCGTGACCCCGTCAGGTTCCGGGTTGCGTAACTATCTGAGCGTGCGCGGCGGACTGGACGTCGCACCGGTGCTTGGCTCGCGCTCAACCGACTCAATGTCCGGGATCGGACCGGCCGCGCTCACCCGCGGCGCCATCCTTGCGGTTCATGCGGTTACCGGCGCCCACGTAGTTGGCAATCCCCAGCCTTCCACGTTGCCCAAGCCCGACGAACACGGGATCTTCACCCTGCGCATCAGCGCCGGGCCACGCGATGACTGGTTCGGCACTCAAGGACTGGCACGGCTGACCAGCCAGCTCTGGAGCGCCTCGGCCGAGTCGAGCCGCGTGGGTGTCCGGCTGTCCCTGTCCTCCGGCAGCAGCCCGCTTGAGCGCATCCGCACCGGAGAGCTGGCCAGCGAGGGCGTTGCAGTCGGCGCCTTGCAGGTACCGCCCTCCGGTTTGCCCGTGTTGTTCCTGGCCGACCACCCGGTCACCGGCGGCTACCCCGTGATTGCCGGGGTCGTTGCCGAAGACCTGCCCGCGGCGGCCCAAATGCCCCCGGGTTCCTCCATACGCTTCGTCCTTGTCGACCCGTTGACCCATAACCCGCACCAGCCACAGGCCGCCGACCGCCCCGGCCACAAAGGAAAAACAGCATGAAGAAAGTCCTGATCGCCAACCGCGGGGAAATCGCCGTCCGCATTGCCCGCGCCTGCGCCGACGCCTCGCTGGTCTCCGTTGCCATCTACTCCGACCCGGACGCCGACGCGCTGCATGTGCGCCGTGCCGACGAGGCCTATGCATTGAACGGCTCGGCCGGTTCGGAAACTTACCTGGACATGGACAAGATCCTATTGATCGCCGCCCGCAGCGGTGCCGACGCACTGCACCCGGGGTACGGCTTCCTTTCTGAAAACGCCGACTTCGCCCAAGGTGTCATGGATGCCGGAATGACATGGATCGGCCCGTCCCCCGATGCGATCCGGGCATTGGGCAACAAGGTCACCGCCCGTGAGATCGCGGTACGTGCCGGGGCACCGTTGGTTCCCGGAACCGACGGTCCGGTCGAATCAGGTGCCGAGGTCCGTGCCTTCGCACAGGAGTTCGGGCTGCCGGTGGCCATCAAGGCCGCGTTCGGCGGCGGCGGCCGGGGCATCAAGGTCGTGCGCACCTTCGAGGAAATCGACGACGCCTTTGAATCGGCGGTGCGCGAGGCAACCATGGCCTTTGGCCGCGGTGAATGCTTTGTCGAACGTTTCTTGGAGAGGCCGAGGCACGTCGAGGCCCAGGTACTGGCCGACGTCCACGGCAATGTCGTGGTCGTGGGGACCCGAGATTGCTCGCTGCAGCGCCGCAACCAGAAACTTGTCGAAGAGGCGCCGGCCCCGTTTCTCTCCGAGGAGCAACGAGCTTCCATCCATGCCTCGGCCAAGGCCATCTGCCGCGAGGCCGGTTACCAAGGGGCCGGAACCGTCGAGTACTTGGTGGCTCCCGACGGACTGATTTCTTTCCTTGAGGTCAACACCAGGCTGCAGGTCGAGCACCCCATCACTGAGGAAACCACCGGTGTGGACCTGGTTGCCGAGCAGTTCCGGATCGCTGCCGGGAAACCGCTGAGCTTCACGCAGGATCCGGTTCCCACCGGGCACTCTTTCGAGTTCCGGCTCAACGCCGAGGATCCGGCCCGTGGATTCCTTCCCGGCCCCGGTCGCATCACCGCTTTCGAGGCACCCACCGGATCCGGCGTGCGGGTGGATTCCGGGGTCCGCACCAACTCCGTGGTTCCCTCTCACTACGATTCACTCATGGCCAAGCTGATCGTCACCGGCACCACCCGCGCCCAGGCCCTGCGCCGGGCCAAGGTGGCCCTGGATGAAATGGTCATCTCCGGGGTCCCCTGCGTGCTGCCCTTCCACCGTGCGGTGGTGCGCAACCCCGACTTCACCAACAACGAGCGCTACGGCGTCTACACCACATGGATCGAATCCGAGTTTGCCGACGAACTGGCCGCCTCCCCGGAAATCGCCGCTGCCGAGCCCGGTGCAGGACGCGAAACACTGACCATCGATGTCGATGGAAAGGCAATGGACATCGGCCTGCCGGCGAACCTTCTGGCGGCCATTCGCCACGGAGGAAACGGTGCTGCAATGGACGTGGCCACTGCTAACGTGGCTGCAGTGGCGGACGCCTCGGTACTGTTGGCTCCCATGAACGGAAACCTCGTCAAGTGGGTGCTCGCCGAGGGTGCCACCGTGGCCGAGGGTGACACCGTGGCGGTTCTCGAGGCCATGAAAATGGAATCAAACATCACCGCCCACCGTGCCGGGTCATTCACCCCGGGCACCCAGGAGCCAGGCGCAGCCATTGGCCGCGGAGACGTTCTGGGTTCCATCGCTTAATGCTTGTGACGCCCGGGTCCGTGGTGGATTAGATTGGATGGATGCCAGTGAACGCCGCGCTTTCAAACCTGCCCCTGGCCGAGGGGTCAACCCATGCCCATACGGGCGCATGGGTCGCCGCGGTGCTGCGCTCAAGGATTGCCGAGGGGCAGCTGCTTCCCGGAGCCAAGCTTTCCGAGCAAGCACTCTCCGCGGCAATGGGCGTCTCGCGCAACACCTTGCGTGAGGCCTTCGCCGTCCTGGCCCACGAGCTGGTCATTACCCGGATCCCGAACCGCGGTGTTTTCGTTTCATCCCCCGGCACCGCTGGGGTGCAGGAGATCTATGCGGTGCGTCGCATGATCGAACCGGCCGCAGCCGCGTGGGGGCCCGATCTTGACGTAGATGCGCTGGCCGCCGTCATCGTCGAGGCCCGTGCTGCCTTGCAGGACGGGGACATCGACAAGATGGCGGACGCCAACCAGTGTTTCCACGAGGAGCTGGTGCGCGCCACGGGCAGTTCGCATTTACAGGAACTCATGTCCAAGGTCTTGGCGCAAATGCGCCTGGTTTTCCACGGAATGGGCCACGCGCCTGACTTCCACTCGCACTATGTCGAGCTCAACGCCTCGCTGGTTGTGTTGCTGCGCGCCGGCAAGCGGGTCCAGGCTGCGGAGGCGCTCAGTGGATACCTTGACCGCGCTGAAGCAGAGTTGCTGACCCATCTCCGGGACGCGGAAGACCACTAGGGAACCAGATGGAACTACATCTTCATCTCGACCTTGGCATCCTTGCGAAGGACAGCGGTGTACTCCTTGACCGCGGCCCCTTCCTTCTGAAGCTTGAGCTGCTGTTCAAGCTCGGGCTTGATTTCCTTATAGCTCGGGACCTTGGGGGCTTTCGTCTCGGCTGTTCCCTTGCCCTTGTACTGGTCCTTCACGACCTCGTACGCGGCCTTGACGTCCTTTTCACTGGGCGTGAAGTCACCCACTTCCTTGGAAATCAAACGCTCGACCTCAAGCTGGGTCTTCAATTGTGCGCGCACCGCGTCCTCGTCAACGCCCTGCCCGTCCATTGCCGCCAAGAATTCCTTGGAATCCATGTCGTTGGATTTGGCCACGTCAAGAAGCGCCTTGTCCAGGTCCTTTGAGGTTGCGAAGATCTTCTTCTTGGAAGCCTGCTGGATCAACAACTCCGTGTTCACCAGGCCTTCGGTCGTTTGCTTGCGCAACTGGTCCTGGTCGAGTTCCTGGCCGGAGAGCTGCGCCTGTTGCATCACCTGGGCGAATTGGCCTTCGTAGATGCGCGTGAAGTCGGCCTTGGTGATTTCTTCGCCGTTGACCGTCGCGACTATTTCCGGAACCCCGGAAATATCGGGTGTCGGTCCGGAGGCCTCTTCCTGCCCTGGTTCCTGGGCAGTGGAGCTCGAAGCGGGCGCGGATTCGGGATCCGCGGTGGAACTGCACCCGCTCATGAACAACAGCGAGGCGACCAGTGCCACGGAAAGGACCCATTTTTTGTGCAACATAAACTCCCAGCTCTTGAATCAACCCTTAAAACGCTAGCAGGAGAAACTGGCCCGGAGCTGGGTGCTCCACCCGTGGGCAGGATCCCGGTTCATGCATCTGCCCTTGGCAGCAGGTGCGTTCGTGCGACATCTCGTGCGATCTGGCCAATTCGCCGGACCAGGGAGTTGCGCTGCATACGGAATCTGCGCAATGCTGAACCATGACTGAAAACGAAGGAAAACTGACCGTTGCCCGCGTGTTCGACGCCCCGGCAAAGGAAATCTTCAACGTCCTCAGCAATCCCGCCAACCATGCCCGGCTTGATGGGTCCGGGATGGTGAGATCCGATGAGAAGACCGACCGCATTACCGGTGTGGGCCAGGTCTTCACCATGAACATGTACTGGGACAAGCTTGGCGGGGACTACCAGACCGATAACCACGTGGTGGGATACGACGTGAACAAACTCTTGGCATGGAAGACGGCAAATGCCGGACAGGAACCCGCAGGTTGGCAATGGGTGTGGGAGCTGGACGCGGACTCACAAGAGTCCACCTTGGTCACCTTGACCTATGACTGGAGCCAAGTCACGGACAAGGAAGTATTGCGAATGGTGTCCTTCCCGGTGGTGCGGACCGAGCAGCTGGAAGGAACGTTGGAGAAGCTGGCCGCCGTGGTCGCGGGCCCGCACCACACGAACTGATCCCCTGCCGTTGGGTGGGCCGTGAAAGGCCGCTGCTAGCCAAGAACTGCCGGGGCACCATGATTTCCGCGCCTGGTCCTCAGCCAAAACTGCAGCTTTCCGCAAGTCCGCGGAAGGCTGCAGTTTTTCTGTCTACCCACCGCAGACCACAACCACTGTCAGGTGCATGCTTGGCCGTCCGCAAATCCCTGTGCGGGCTCTCGGGTTCGGCAACACCTGCTACGCCGGTTCCTTTTACCCGGGCAAGGAGCTGCTGCAGCCTGCAGGCTTGTGTGCCCACCTCCCGCCAATAACCGGGATTGGCCGGTTTCGGCTGTGCAGATCCCAGCAGGAATCCACCCATTCAATGCCAGGCACCTCCACGGGGCCGCGGTCCTGGATCCGTACGGCACGGGAATGGTCCGGGTGCATCCCATTTTCCCAGCCATGTCGACCACGAACGCTGGAAGCAGCTGGCGACCTGTTTCGCTTGATCCATGGTTCGGTCACTCTTGGTTCGGCCCATGCCCGTGGCCTTCAAAAACACTGTTTTAAGCCAGCTGGCGAACATGACACCAAGAACACTGGTCTCGTTGCCTGCGCCCCGCGACAGGCAGCAACAAGATGAGCTGGTTGCCGTTTTCTCGGCCCTGAGCGTCAGGAAGGCGTAGGTCTTCACGGCCAAGGCGTCAGGAACTCGTTAGGGACCGGCTCTCAAGGTCGCACAGGGTGTCTGATGGAGATCTCACCAAAGATCCCATCGAAAGGGCCATCACCCATCATGCTCGATATCTTGTATCTGCTCATCCCCTTCGCGGTTTTCGCTGCGTTGGGACTTGTGGTGCGGGCGGTGGAGAAGCTTTGATCGTTTTCGAGCTGGTTGCCGTCGTCCTGGGAATCGCTGCGATCGGTTATCTACTTATCGCCTTGCTGAAGCCGGAGCGATTCTAATGTGGTTCACCATTGCCCAAGCAGGCGCATTGGTCGTAGTGCTCGCGGTTCTCTACCGGCCGCTGGGCGACTACATGGCACGGGTCTACACCTCCCCACGGGACACGGGAGCCGAACGCGGGATCTATCGCGCCATGGGAGTCGATCCGAAATCCAACCAGACCTGGCAGTCCTATGCGCGCTCCGTCCTGGCCTTTTCGCTGGTCGGCGTGGTGCTGCTCTACACCCTGCAGCGGCTCCAGGAGCGGCTCCCCCTGGCACTTGGGCTGCCCGCCGTACCGCACGGGATCGCTTTCAACACCGCAGCCTCTTTCGCCACCAACACCAACTGGCAGTCGTACGCGGGCGAATCCACCATGGGTTACCTCGTCCAGGCAGTGGGCCTGGGCGTGCAGAACTTCGTCTCCGCTGCGGTGGGCATTGCCGTGGCAGTGGCATTGATCAGGGGCCTGTCCGCCCGACGCACCTCCACCATTGGCAACTTCTGGGTTGATCTGGTGCGCGGAGTGTTGCGTCTGCTTCTTCCCATTGCTGCTGTCGCCGCCATCGTGCTTCTGGCCGGTGGTGTCATCCAGAACCTGAACGGATTCACCGATGTGAATACCATCAGTGGCGGCATCCAGTCCATACCGGGCGGTCCGGTGGCTTCCCAGGAAGCGATCAAGCTGCTGGGGACCAACGGCGGCGGGTTCTTCAACAGCAATTCCGCCCACCCCTTCGAAAACCCCACGCCGCTGACCAATCTGTTCCAATGCGTGCTCATGCTGGCCATTCCCTTCGCACTGACCCGCACCTTCGGTGTCATGGTCGGGAACAAGAAGCAGGGCTACACCCTCCTGGCCGTGATGGCAGGCCTGTTCCTGATTTCGCTGACCACGTTGACACTGCTGGAATACGCCGGCTCCGGTTCAGGTCCGCAGGCAGCAGGCGCGGCAATGGAAGGCAAGGAACAACGCTTCGGTATCGGCGGATCCACGCTCTTTGCCACCACCAGCACACTGACCTCCACCGGCGCCGTGAACTCCATGCACGATTCGTTCACCGCACTGGGCGGCATGCTGCCGATGCTGAACATGATGCTCGGCGAGGTGGCGCCAGGCGGGGTTGGCTCCGGGCTATACGGGCTGCTGGTGCTGGCAATTATCACGGTATTCATCGCCGGGCTGCTGGTGGGCCGCACACCCGAGTACCTTGGCAAGAAGATCGGTGCCCGCGAAATCAAGCTTGCCTCGCTCTACCTGCTCACCGTGCCCACCCTGATCTTGGGCTTCACCGCGCTGAGCTTCGCGATTCCCGGCATCCGGGCAGAAATCGAAGCGGTCTCTATCCTGAACCCCGGTCCGCACGGATTCTCCGAGGTGCTCTACGCCTTCACCTCCGCGTCGAACAACAACGGTTCGGCATTCGCCGGCCTGACAGCCAACACCCCCTGGCTAAACACCACCTTGGGCCTGGCCATGCTGCTTGGACGTTTCCTGCCCATCCTCTGGGTGCTGGCGCTGGCGGGAACCTTCGCGGCACAGGACCGCGTCCCGAGCACTGCCGGAACCCTTCCCACCGACAAGCCCCAGTTCTCCATGATGCTGGGAAGCATCACCCTCATCGTCACCGCGTTGACGTTCTTCCCGGTCCTGGTATTGGGACCCCTCGCCGAAGGATTGCTCTAGATTCCCATGTCCACACTTATACTGCCCCCGGTGGAACCCACAACCGAAATCCTCCACGAGCCCCGTCACCCACGGACCGGTGCCTTGGACCTGGCGCAACTGCGTGCGGCGCTGCCCGGCGCCTTCAAGAAGCTGGACCCACGGGTGATGTGGCACTCACCGGTGATGTTCATCGTCCTTCTTGGTGCGGTGTTCACCACCGTGCTGGCCCTCGCCGAGCCCTTCCTGGCCCCGGTGCCCGATGCCGGAAACGCGAAGACACCTCTGGGTTTCACCGCTCTGGTGGCCGTTTGGCTGTGGCTGACGGTGATCTTTGCCAACCTCGCCGAATCCGTGGCGGAGGGCCGGGGCAAGGCACAGGCCGCGTCCCTGCGCGAGTCGCGCACCAGCACCATGGCAACGCGACTGGAGGCCTACGATCCTTCCATCGACCCCGCCCGGGTCACCTGCCCCAAAACCCTTGTCCCCTCCTCTGAACTGCATATCGGGGACTACGTGCGTGTGGTCGCCGGGGAAGTGGTCCCCGGCGACGGGGAAATCGTCAACGGCATCGCTGCAGTGGATGAATCGGCCATCACCGGCGAATCGGCCCCGGTGATCCGCGAATCCGGCGGCGACCGCTCGGCCGTCACCGGCGGCACCAAGGTCATCTCCGATGCGATCATCATCAGGATCACCACCGCGGTGGGCAACTCGCTGGTTGACAAGATGATCGCCCTAGTGGAAGGCGCCCAGCGCCAGCGGACCCCCAACGAAGTGGCGCTGAACATCCTGCTGGCCACGCTGTCGATCATCTTCCTGGTGGTGGTCCTGGCACTGAACCCCATCGCCGCCTACTCAAACGCCCAGGTGGGGCTTCCGGTGCTCATTGCGCTGCTGGTCTGCCTGATCCCCACCACCATCGGGGCGCTGCTTTCGGCCATCGGCATCGCCGGCATGGACCGGTTGATCCAGCACAACGTACTGGCGCTATCCGGACGTGCCGTCGAGGCCGCCGGGGACGTGACGACCCTGCTGTTGGACAAGACGGGCACCATTACCTACGGCAACCGCCAAGCCGCGGCGTTCCATCCGCTGCAAGGGACCAGCGAGACCGAGCTCGCCTTGGCGGCATCCACCGCTTCGCTGGCCGATGCAACCCCCGAAGGCCAGTCCATCGTGGCTCTGGCCTCAACACTTGGCATCAGCCCGGTCCTTGGCGAATCGGGGCGCCCCGTGGAATTCACTGCACAGACCCGGATGAGCGGCATCGACTTCTCCGACGGTTCGGCGCTACGCAAGGGCGCCGGCTCGGCGATCCTTTCCTGGGCCGGGATCAACGCCCCGCTTGATGCGGACAGGCGCCAGGAACTGGACGCAGTGGTGGAGAAGATCGCCGATTTGGGCGGCACTCCGTTGGTGGTTGCGGCACGCGATGCGACCGGGACCCGGGTGTTGGGCGTGGTCTACCTCAAGGACGTGGTCAAGGAGGGGCTCAAAGAACGCTTCGCCCAGATGCGCGCCATGGGCATCCGCACCGTGATGATCACCGGGGACAATCCGCGCACCGCTGCGGCGATCGCCGCCGAGGCCGGGCTGGACGACTTCCTGGCCGAGGCCACCCCGGAAGACAAGATGGAGCTGATCAAGGCCGAACAGGCCGGGGGCAACCTGGTCGCGATGACCGGGGACGGGACAAACGACGCCCCCGCGCTGGCCCAGGCGGACGTGGGAGTTGCCATGAACTCGGGCACCTCGGCGGCCAAGGAAGCCGGGAACATGGTGGACCTGGACT
Source organism: Paeniglutamicibacter antarcticus (assembly GCF_039544305.1). Lineage (NCBI taxonomy): Bacteria > Bacillati > Actinomycetota > Actinomycetes > Micrococcales > Micrococcaceae > Paeniglutamicibacter > Paeniglutamicibacter antarcticus. The sequence goes on along the minus strand of NZ_BAABLK010000022.1, from coordinate 152,037 downwards.
CGGATCCCACCAAGCTCATCGACATCGTGCGCATCGGCAAGCAACTGCTGATCACCCGCGGTGCACTGACGACGTTCTCCATCGCCAACGACGTGGCCAAGTACTTCGCGATCATCCCGGCGATGTTCTCTTCGGTGTTCCCCGGCCTGGCGGTGCTGAACATCATGGGCCTTTCCACCCCGGCCTCGGCGATCCTCTCCGCGGTGATCTTCAACGCCGTGGTGATCATCTTCCTGATCCCCCTAGCGCTGCGCGGGGTGGCATACCATCCGCGTTCGGCCGCCGCCACGCTGAACCGCAACCTGCTGATCTATGGCCTGGGCGGGGTCATCGTGCCGTTCATCGGCATCAAGCTCATCGACATGTCCATCTCGCTGATCCCCGGTTTTTGACCGCGCGCCGCACCCCGATACCCACACACCACGGAAAGAACCGCACTCATGTCCACCACACGATCCTGGCCCCGCACCCTGTGGGTCGCCACCCGCAGCATGCTCCTGCTGACCCTGGTGCTGGGGGTGCTCTTCCCCGCAACGATCCTGGGCGTGGGGCAGCTCGCTTTCCCTGCCCAGGCCAACGGCTCCATGGTCCATGACCCCGCACACGGCCAAGGGGCGCTGGGCTCTTCGCTGATCGGACAGGGCTTCAACGACGCCGCGGGCAATCCGGACCCGGCATTCTTCCAGCCCCGGCCCTCGGCGGCCGGGGACGGCTACGACGGTGCCGCTTCCTCCGGATCCAACCACGGTCCGGAAAATGCCGTCTTGATCGAGGCCATCGCCGCGCGCAAGGCGGCCTACTTGGCACAAAACCCCGGCACCGAGGTGGCGGCGCCAGACGCGCTGACCGCGTCCGCGTCCGGGTTGGATCCACACATCTCCATCCAGAACGCGTTGGGGCAGGTGGCCCGGGTGTCCGCCGCACGGTCGATGGATCCGGAACGCGTCTCGGTGCTGGTCGCCGAAGAAGCAACGGGCAGGGACCTCGGGTTCCTCGGAGAGCGCCGGGTGAACGTGTTGGAACTGAACATTGCCCTGGCCGGGCTGGATAATTAGCCACATGAGACGCGGAACGCTGCGGGTATTGCTGGGTGCCGCCCCCGGAGTCGGCAAGACCTACGCCATGCTCCAGGAGGGCCACCAGCTCCTGGCGGATGGCCACGACGTGGTTTTGGCCGTTGTCGAGACCCACGGGCGGGCACCCACCGCAGCCTTGGTGACCGGCCTGGAATTGGTTCCCCGTCGCATCTTCGAGCACCGCGGGGTGCAGCTCAGCGACATGGACACCGCCGCGGTGCTGGCCCGAGCCCCGCGAACCGCGTTGGTGGACGAGCTCGCACACACCAACGTGGGAACAGGCGGGCACGAAAAACGCTGGCAGGATGTCCAGCAGCTGCTCGAGGCGGGGATCAACGTGATCTCCACGGTCAATGTCCAGCACATCGAGTCCCTCGCTGACGTCGTTCACGAAATCACCGGGGCGGCGCAACGCGAAACCATCCCCGACGCCGTGCTGCGTGCAGCCGATGCGATCGAGCTCATCGACCTGACACCCCAGGGCCTGCGCACCCGGCTCGGGGAGGGGCTGATCTATCCGCCAGGACGCATCGATGCGGCGCTGTCGAACTACTTCAGGCTGGGGAACCTCACTGCGTTGCGCGAGATCGCTCTGCTCTGGCTGGCCGACGAGGTCGACTCCGCCCTGGAAAAATACCGGGCCGAACACGGGATCTCCAGCCGCTGGGAGACCCGAGAGCGCGTCATGGTCGCACTGACCGGCGGGGAGGAGGGCGAGACGCTACTGCGCCGCGGGGCACGGATTGCCGCAAGGACCAGCGGTGGGGAACTCTCCGCGGTGCACGTCACCACCCCCAACGGGATGCTCACCTCCAAGCCCGGGGTGCTGGCGGACCAGCGGCTGCTGGTGGAGCGGCTCGGGGGCAGCTACCACCAGGTGGTCGGGGAGGACATCGCCACCGCCCTTGTCGAGTTCGCCCGCGCCTCAAACGCCACGCAACTGGTCATTGGGGCCTCTCGGCGCTCCAAGCTGGCAACCGCCATGACCGGGCCGGGCATCGGGGCGGGCATCGTGCGCCTGAGCGGGGACATCGACGTGCACATGGTCAACCACGCCGCTGCCGCCGGACGCAAGCTGCCGCGCCCACGCGGGGCACTGACCCGCTGGAGGCTGCTGGCCGGATTCGCATTGGCCCTGGCCGGGGGGCCGCTTTTGACGTGGTTCCTTCGCCGGCTGCCCGAGAGCGAGGACTCGATCACCGTCGACGTGCTGGCCTACCAGTTGCTCGTGGTCCTGGTTGCACTGGCCGGCGGCGTCTATCCGGCGGTCCTTGCCGCGCTGCTCTCCGGGTTGACACTGGATTACTTCTTCATCGACCCGCTTTACACCATCACCATTGCCGAGCCCACCCACTTGGTGGTGCTCATCTTGTACACCCTCATCGCCATCCTCGTCAGCGTGGTGGTGGACCGGGCAGCGCGGCGACACCGGGCAGCGACCCGGTCGGCTGCCGAATCGGCGCTGCTTGCCACGGTGTCGGGCTCCGTGCTGCGAGGCGCCGACGCGCTGGAGGCGTTGGTCAACCAGACCCGCGAGGCCTTCGCCCTTACCGCGGTGCGCTTGGTGGAACATGACGGGCAGGTGGTTGGCTCCGGGAACCCCGGCAACGCACCGCCGCGCACCACGCTACCCGTCGGGCCGCACGCAAGCCTCCAGCTCTACGGCAGGGACCTTCCGGCCGCGGACCGCCGGGCACTGGCCGCCATCGTCTCGCAGTTGGAGGCAGCACTTGATTTTCGCACCGTCAGCCAAAGGGCCAGCGAGCTGGGGCCGCTGGCCGAGGCCGACAAGGTCCGCAGCGCCTTATTGCAGGCCGTCGGCCACGACCTGCGCCGTCCGTTGACCGCAGCCACCATGGCGGTGACCTCGCTGCGTTCCACGGCGGTGACCTACAGTGACGCAGATCGGACCGAACTGCTGGAAACGGCCGACGAATCCCTCCAGGCCCTCTCGGGCTTGGTCACCGACCTGCTGGATGTCTCTCGCGTGCAAGCAGGAATGCTCGGTGTCATCAAGACCAGCATCTCGGTCGGGGACGTGCTGCTTCCGGCGCTCGAGGAAACGGGGTTGGGGCCAGCGGACCTTGAGGTGGATGTGCCCGGGGACCTTGAGCCGTTCGATGCCGACGCCGTCCTGGCCCAGCGCATCGTGGTGAACCTGCTCGCCAATGCCCTGCACCACGGCGCCGGATCCAGGCGCCCGATCCTTGCCGCAAGCCAGTTTGCCGGGCGCACCGAGATCCGGGTCGTCGACTTCGGCCCGGGCGTGCCCGAAGCACACAAGGATGCGATCTTCGTCCCCTTCCAGCGGCACGGGGACATGGACAACCTCACCGGCCTGGGCCTAGGCCTGGCGCTCTCACGTGGCTTCGCCGAGGGCATGGGCGGCTCCTTAGATGCCGAGGCAACCCCCGGCGGCGGACTGACCATGGTCTTGTCGCTGCCCGGCGCCCCCGGCCCCGCAGAAACGGCCACGCCATGAAGATCCTTGTTGCCGACGACGATCCACAGATCCTGCGCGCCCTGCGGATCACTTTGGGAGCCTACGGCTACGAGGTGGTTCCGGCGACCGACGGTGCCGCAGCCGTGCGCCTAACGGTCTCGACCCACCCCGATTTGGTCCTGCTGGACCTGGGCATGCCCAAGCTCGACGGGTTGGAAGTTATCGCTGCCCTGCGCGGCTGGTCGACCGTGCCGATCCTGGTCATCTCCGGACGCATCGGTGCCGCCGACAAGGTCGCTGCACTGGATGCCGGCGCCGACGACTACGTCACCAAGCCGTTTTCCACCGAGGAGCTGCTGGCCAGGATCCGTGCGCTCTCCCGACGCACCCCCGGTGCGCCGGAGGTGCCGGTGATCCGCTTTGGAGATGTCAGCGTGGATCTGGCCGCCAAGCAGGTCACCCGCGGTGTGCCCGGAAAACCCGTCAGGCTGACCCCCACGGAATGGCGCGTGTTGGAAGTGCTGCTGAACAACCCCGGCAAGCTCGTCACCCAGCAGAACCTGCTCGCGGAGGTCTGGGGACCGCATCTGCTCAAGGAAACCGGCTACCTGCGCCTCTACCTGGGCCAGCTGCGCAAGAAGCTGGAACCCGTTGCCGCGCATCCGCGCTACCTGGTCACCGAAGCCGGCATGGGGTACAGGTTTGTGCCCGATTAGGCCCGGGAACCAGCTTTCGCATCGACCTGTTCAAGGGCGTGCGGCAGGTACTTGCGTGAATTGAGCACCACGATGCACAGCGAGGCCACACACAGCACGGTGATCCCGGCGATGATCCAGAGCGCATCGACCCACTGCCCCACCAAAGCGGCAACCGTCGGGGCCAGGAAGCCTACATAGGCCAGGGTGTAGAAGTACCCGGTCAGCGCACCGAGCTCGTGGGCGCGGGCGGACCGCTGGATTTCCAGCAGGCCCCCGACCATCAGCAATCCGTTGCCCGAGCCCAAGACCGCTGCGGCGATGAGCCCCAGTGCCGGGTTGGGAAACACTATCGCAACCAGCAACAGGCACAAGCCGGCAAGCACCACGCCAACCCCGGTGATCAGCGAACGGGCGCTGAGCACCGAGTCAAGACGTCGCGCCAACGGTTGGATGAGCACGCTGCATCCAAGGGTGATGGCCACCGCGGCGGTGGCGTAACCGAGGCGGGCGTCCCCCAGCCCGGGGATCACCGCCGGGATCACGGCGAAACCGATGGTTCCGGCGGCGAATACCCAGGGTGCCGCCGGCGCCACCACCAGCCAGAACCTCTTGCGGCCCGGCGCCCTGCCCGCCGCCACCTCGGGAAAGGGGACCTGCGGGGATTGCCGCGGCCGCGTTTCGGGAAGGCGCGCCACGACGGCCAGCAGCGGTATGCACAGCACCATGTGCACCGCATAGGGAAGGATCTCGGGGCCCGGGGCCGATGCTGCCAGCAACCCGCCGACCACCGGTCCCAACCAGAAACCGCCGGAGGTCAGCAACGAGGCACGTCGGGCACCGGAACCTGCCACCGAGGTGGTGTCCCAGGGTGACTGGGAGAGCTCCTTGACCCAGCTGGTGGCCGCTGCCATGGCCAGGCCGGTCGCCGTTCCTGCCAGCAACCTGCCAACAAACAACGGCGCTGCGCCGAAGACCGAACCCATCATGGCGGCACTGGCGGCCATGGACAGCCCCACGGCGAGGATAGTGGCACCCTTGCGGCCGGCGCGGTCCGAGTATCGTCCGCCCAGCAGCAATGCGGGCACCAAGCCTGCGACGTAGATGCCCAGCATGGAGGTGACCATGACTTCCGAAAAGCCGTGGGCGTTGCGGTAAATGACCAGCAAAGAAACGAATTGGTTGGCGCCCCACCCGACCATCATCAGGCTCAGCGCTGCGGGCAACCATTGTTTTTTCGCGTGGGACACGGCGGAGGGACTCGACTTTCGGTTCGTACGGGACGTTGCGGGCCATGATCTCTTGGTTTGGCAGCGAATGAATCGCCCACAGGCGTTGCAGGCAAGTGTTTCACGCCCGCTGCCGCTGCACCGGGTTCATGACTTCGAGGACCAAGGAAAAGTTGCGACCAACCCGGCGTACCGACCGCGTAGGATTGGTGAGTATTTTCAGTTCCCTCCGTGATGGATGACCCCTCGTCCAATGTCCCGTCGTGCTCCGGCTGCGCGGGATTCGGATCCCGATCTTTCCACCTCCAGGAGCAGCCCCATGAGCAGCGTCGAAACCCACGCACCATTCTTCCTTGATTGCGACACCGGGATCGACGACGCCCTGGCCTTGGCGTACCTGCTCGGTGCCGGGGCCAATCTTGTGGGCATCGGCTCGGTCAGCGGGAACACCGACGCGTTGCAGGGCGCACGGAACACCCTTGATTTGCTGGCCATGGCCGGCCGGCCGGACATCCCCGTCGCCTTAGGGCTCCATGATCCCCAAGCCGGCACCTACGCCGGGGGTGCCCCGCACGTGCACGGATACAACGGCATCGGCGAGGTCCAGCTGCCCGAATCGGGCCTCGAGCTTGCACGAGAGTCCGCCGCGGAGCTGCTGGTGCGCCTGGCTCGGGAGAACCCGGGCACGCTGGGCGTCATCGCCATCGGTCCACTGAGCAACATCGCCGCGGCCCTGCGCCTTGCCCCGGAGCTGCCTTCGCTCGTCCGTGAGATCACCATCATGGGCGGATCGGCACTGGCCCCGGGCAACGTCACCGCCGCGGCCGAGGCAAACATCCACAACGATCCCGAGGCTGCCGCCGAGGTCCTGGCCGCGGACTGGGAAATCGTCTTGGTGCCGCTGGATGCCACGATGTGCCACGTCCTGGAGGAGCCGGACCTCGAGGCGCTGCTCGGCTCGGAACAGGGCGCCGTGCGCGCCGTGGGGGCGATGCTCGGGCACTATTTCAACTTCTACCTTGGCGTCTTCGGGCGGCGCTGCTCGGCCATGCACGACCCGCTGGCCGCGGCCATCGCGCTGGGGCGCGTCGAGCTTCTCTCCGCCCCCTACGCACGCGTTGTCGTGGACACCACCCAGGGCCCCGGCCGTGGCCAAACCATTTGCGACTTGCGCGGTCTCTACAAGGGAAGCCCTAAGCCCGCCGGCTCCCGTTGCCGCGTGGTGCTGGACGCCGATCCCGGCGCGATGGCCGAGATCATGCGCGGCGCGCTGCGCGCAGGTGCTCCCGGGCGCATTCCCCTGGCATAACGCGTTGGTGCGCCACGGTGCTACGGCACCAGGTAGGTGCTGTCCTTGGCGTCGGTGATGAGCATGTAACCCGGGGCGTGGCCGATCGCAAGCGCCGGGCGTGATTCCATGACGGCCGCCTGGGGTGTCACCCCGCAGGCCCAGAATACCGGGATGGATCCCTCGGGGATCTGCACCGGGTCCCCGAAGTCCGGGGCGGACAAGTCGGTGATCCCGATTTCCTCGGGGTTTCCGATGTGCACCGGGGCCCCGTGGACCGCCGGGTAGCGAGAGGTGATGCGCACTGCGTCGGCGACCTGTGACGCCGGGATCGGGCGCATGGAGAGAACCATGGGCCCTGCCATGGATCCTGCCGAGGCACTGCGGATGTTCGATTTGAACATGGGCACGTTCACGCCCTGGTCGATGTGGGCGATCGAGATCCCGGCCTCCATCAAGGCCGTTTCGAAGGTGAACGAGCAGCCCACGATGAACGTCACCAGGTCATCGCGCCAGTATTGGTCCAGGTCCGTGGGTTCGGCGACCTTCACCCCGTTTTCATAGACCACGTACTTGGGCACGTCGCTGCGGATGTCCCCGCCGGCCAGCAGCTCGCTACTGGTCTCCCCCGCGTCCAGGACCCCGAGCACGGGACAGGACTTGGGGTTGCGCTGGGCGAAGAGCAACACGTCGAAGGCCTGGGCCTTGGGTACGATGATTAAATTTGCCTGCGCAAAGCCCGCACAGAAGCCGGCCGTCGGCACGGAGAGCCCGTTGCGGAAGAGTTCACGGGCCTTGGCCGGGGCCAGAGAGGCCCGCTCGCGGGTTGTCATTGTCGGGGATCCAGTCGGTGCCATCTTTGGTTTTTCCTTTCGGTGATCGGTTCCTGGAGCGTTTGCCTAGACCCAGAGCTTGGAGAGCCCGGCAATGGAGTTCCAGCCAAGGAAGAGGGTCAGCAACCAGGTGGCCACACCGATGACCAACAGCCACTTGGGGTAGACGTAGCCATGGAGCAGGTCCCGGCGGCGCCAGGCAACCCAGAGCAGGATCGCGAAGCCGAAGGGAAGGATCAGCCCGTTGAAGGCGCCGGCGAAGATCAGCAATGTCTGCGGCGCCTGGCCCAGCACCAGGTAGATCACTGCGCATGCCGCGATGAAACCCACCGTGATGAGGTTTCGGGTGCGTTCACGCGTCGTCGACCGCGTGATGAAGGATACCGAGGTGTACGCGGCACCGATCACCGAAGTCAGCGCCGCGGCCCACAGGACCACGCCGAAGGAGCGCATCCCGATTTCGCCGGCGGCGTGGCCAAAGGCCTCTGCCGCCTTATTGTCGCTGGTCAGCACGGCTCCGCCGGCCACGACCCCGAGGATCGCCAGGAACAGCAGGACGCGCATGATGCCGGTGACGATGATGCCCAACACCGAGCTGCGCGCGATGTCCGAGACGTTCTCGATGCCCACGGTGCCCGAGTCAAGCATCCGGTGCGCACCGGCATAGGTGATGTAGCCGCCGACGGTTCCACCAATCAGCGTGGTGATGATCAGGAAGCTCATTTGTTCGGGCATGACAACGTTCTTCAGCGCCTCGCCAACCGGAGGCGCGGCAATGATTGCCACGTAGAGCATCAACAGGATCATGATGGCACCGAGCATGATGACGATGCGGTCAAGTGCCATTCCCGCGCGCTTGGACAGGAAGATCAGGATGGCCACTGCCGCGGAGATCGCACCGCCGATCTTGGGCTCCAGGCCCAGCATGGCGTTCATGCCCAGCCCGGTTCCGGCGATGTTGCCCACGTTGAAGACGACGCCGCCGATGAAGACCAATGCCGCCAGCACCCAGCCGATGCCCGGAAGCACCTTGTTGCCAAGTTCCTGGGCGCGCAGGCCCGAGACGCCGATGATCCGCCACACGTTCAGCTGGACGGCGATGTCCACCAGGATCGAGATGACAATCGCGAAGGCGAAGGACGCCCCGATCTGGACGGTGAATTCGGTTGTTTGGGTGATGAAGCCCGGACCGATTGCACTGGTGGCCATGAGGAACATGGCGCCCAGTAGGGCTGTGCGCTTGGCGGATCTGCCGAGCGAGGGCTTGGTGCTGGGATTGGCCATGTTTCCGTCCATCCGGGGTTCGGTGACTGTTGTCACAGGTATAGGCGACCTACGGAACACTACATGTTGTTGAACAATACTGGCAAGGGGTTGTTCAACAACTTCGTTTGGCTTTTTATCCCTGCCTGCCACCCCCCGCCAACAGGCCAGCACCCGCGGCCAAATCGCGACGATGGCCCCGAGGTCCCGCTAGCTCCAGCCCGTGGCCCTGAGCCCGTGGTTTCCGGCGTATTGCGGCAAACCGGGCGATGACCAGTCCCCCAAAACGCCGGTATCGATCTTGTGGATCTCGATGCCGATGGGCCGGCACACCTCAACGGGATCATGGGCACCCTCGCCCCACATCGGAACGGAAAGATCACCACCGGGGCACGTGGACAAGGCGACGAGCAGGTCCTGCTCGGCGAAGAACTCGAAGTAGTCCCCGACCTTGGCCGGGCAACTCTTCATGAAGTATTGGTCCTTGTCGTTGAGACCGGTGCATTGGAACACGTTGAGCACATCGTGCACATCAAACTCGGTCAGGCCGAACGGGAGCACCGCTCGGGTCAGGTTTGAGTGGCAATGATAATCAAAGTCGTCGCCGGTAAGCATCCGGTTGACGTACGGATCGCACCTGGTACCCAGGGTGTCGTGAACCCGTCCCCCGTCGTCATCGACGCCGTAGTTCTCCAAGGTGTCCGCCGTGATGGTGGCCAGCGGTCGCAGGAAGGGAAGATTGGACCACAAACGGTCGAACGTGGTGACATGCGCGGCTTGAAGCTGGCGGGTACGGGCCGCCCAGAACCGTTCGCGGGGGTTGTCGTAGTTCCACAGGTTCAGGTCCCCCACCTGGGGGCCATCGACCGTAAGGATGCGGCACACGTGTCCGGCAGGCACTTTCCATGCCTTTCCGGATCGAATGGGGATGTCAAAGGAGTCGACCAGTGTCCGCGATTCCAGCCTGTTGGCGATGTTGCCGTAGAACTCCCTGTTCACCTCGAGCGCGGGCCCCTTGTATGCGGCATCTGTCAGCGGGGCCTGGGAATTCTGATTCATGGGGTTTTCCTTTCGGGACTTCATCGGTTTGACGTTGTGCGCGGGCTGGGACGCTACAGCCAGGGCACGGCACCCTGGCTGTGCTCGAAGACCAGCGAGGTTTGGGTGGTGGACACCGCTTGGTTCGCCGAGAGGTTGTCCAGCACGAACTGGCGCACGTCCTTGGAGTCCCGCACCGCGACGTGGATCAGGAAGTCATCGGCACCACCAAGGAAGAACAGCTGGGTGACCCCGGGCTTGGCACGCATCTCCTCGGCAAAGGAGGACATCAGATGCCTGGCACCCGGGCGGATCTTCACGAAGATCAACGCCTCGAGCGCATGGCCCAGGACCTCGGGATCGATATCGAGGGTGAACCGACGGATGACCCCTGCCGAGCGCAGTGCGTTGAGCCGGGCCAAGCAGGTCGAGGGGGCGATGCCCAATTCCTCCGCGAGCGAGTTGTTGGTGCGGCGCGAGTTCTCCGTGAGCATCCGCAACAACCCGCGGTCGATGTCGTCAAGCTCCACGGGGTTGACCTGACGGACGTTCCTTTGGGTGATGGCCACAACGGTACCGACTTTCGCAGTGATTCTATGGTTTCCTGAATCCTACTGATGAATATTCGTCAGAGCACCAAACGTGCCGCAATAAGTGCACGGCTGGCCGCCAAGGCTGTTGATATAGCTGTCCATTTCATCGGTGCAATTCTTGCGAATCCACGAAGCGCACACGCCTTCGATGAACCATCCCTCGCCGCTGCGGAGCATCGTGTAGTCCGTATGGTCCAGAGCGCGAGCGAATCGCTAAACACGGACCGACGCGCCTTGCCTCCGAAGATTCAGGCGCTATGGCGGCGGTGGCGGATCCACGCCAGCGTCACGATGACCAGGACCAGTGCGCCGGCAACGATCCACTGCCAGCCCAGGGCAAGCCAAGCATAAACCACCGCCATGCCGACGGTGGAATAGATCGTGGCCCAGATCAGGCATCCGACAAAAACGGCCGGAAGATAACGCACCAGCGTCATCCGTGCGACGCCGGCGCTGGCGTTGACTGCCGTCTGGATTCCCACGGTCATGAAGGAGAACGGGATCGCCAGGATGCCCCAGCGTTGGATGAAGCGCTCGGCACGCCGGTAGATCGGGCCGGTGAGGACATGTTGGAAACGGGTGTGCTTCACCCCGGCGGCAATGCCGCGTCCGAGCCAGTAGGTGGTGTTGGCCCGTGCCATGGACAGCAAAAAGAGAAACAAAAAGGCCCAGCCGAAAGGGGCGTCCCGTAACCAGTCCATGGGCAACAGCTTATCGCTGCGCGTGCGGCGTCCCCGGCTTTAGTGAGCCACCAGACACCGCCGCTGCCCGCGGCTTTCCGGTATCCGTGGATCCAGGTGCGCCGAACGCCCTTCCGGGTCAGGGAACCGAACGGATATTTCGCACTAGGAAGGCACCCAGGAGGCCGATTGCCGCGGCAACAATGAACAATGCGGTGTAGCCGCCGAGCATGCTCACCGCCAGGAATGCGAGCATGGGGGCAACGACCTGGGGCAGGGAGTTGGCCACGTTGATGACTCCCATATCCTTGCCCCTGCTCTTGGCCGAGGGCAACACCTGGGTCAGCAGCGCGAAGTCCACGGCCAGGTACGCGCCGAACCCCAGTCCCAGCACCGCCGCCCCGACAATGGCTCCCGTGAAGTTTTGCGTGAAGGCAATGATCAGGGCGGAGCATGCCACGACGACCGAAGATCCCGAAACGAAGATCTTGCGCTTTCCCGATTTGTCGCTGATCGGCCCGAGCAGCACTGCACTGATGATGACCATTACCGCATAGGTTCCCGTCAAGACCAGTACGCCGCCGGCGGGATCCTCTAGGTGCACCACGTCGGTGAGGAAGAACAGCAGATAGACGATGGTCATCTGGTTTCCGGTATTCATCATGAACCGGGTCAGCCAGGCCCAGCCGAAGTCTTGATGCGTCAGCGGGTTGATCCAAAATCCCTTGATGAACTCCAGGAATTTGAACTTCGTCCTGAACTCCCGCGGCAGGACCGGGTCGTTGGGCCGCAGCACGTAGGGAATCACGCCCACCACCAGCGCCACAGCGCAGATGATGTAACCGACGGTGATATTCCCTGAGATCACGAACCCCACCACGGCTCCCAGCAGGATCCCCACCGTCTGGCCCATGGCAGCCAACCCGCCGATGGCGCCGCGGCGGCGTTCAGGCACCCGGTCCGGGATCGCGGCAGTGACCGAGGAGTAGGCGGCATTGGCGCCGGCTTGCAGGAGGCACCAGCCCAACAGCATCAACCCGACGGTGGTTGCACCGGAGAGCATCAACAGGGCCGCAGCACCCAGGATGGCACCGGCCAGGATCCAGGGAGAACGACGCCCCATCTTCGAAACCGTGCGGTCCGACAGCGCACCGAACAGCGGGTTTGCCACCAACGCCACCGAAGCGCCGCACGCGGTGACCAGCGAGAGGATCGCTTCCTTGGACCCGGCGTCGATGGCGGTGGCCTGCAATCCGAGCAGCACGTTGATCGGGGCGAAAAAGACGACGTTGATGCCGATGTTGATCGCCACCACCGAAGCCACCCAGCCACGGGTGACGTCCTTGGTGGGGCTGCGCAGCGCCTCGGGCAGGGCAGCTTCACCACCGGCTGGGAGCCGTGGCAACTAGATCACGCCCGAGAGCACGCCGGCCCCTGTTCCCAGAACGAGGGCGCCAACAAGCAGCCAGGTGATCACTTTTACACGCTTGCGAATCGATTCCATAGTTCGTTTATCGTAGGCGAAATCCGCCGCAGGCACCCCATTTTCCTGCGCTCGTGGTTGCGGGGCCTTCACCGGGTTTCGGTATGCCGCAGATTAGGCTATTGGCATGAGCAAACATGGATCCGAAGCAAGGCTGTGGGCCCCACGCCACAGTGGCTGGAACCTGGCACACCACTTGCTGCCCTCCTTCGTGCTGTTTGCCTTCCTTGCATCCTCCGGGACCTACGCGCTGCTCCATGCCCGTCCGGTGCTTTCCACCGCGCTGTTGGCGAGCGCCTTGGCCATGCTGATGGGTGTGGTGGCAGCCTATCGCCGCCCCACCCGCGACCGGGCCGCGGGAACCGCGGCAGTTGCCACCAGCACCGGGCCGCGCGCCGCCACCTGGTTCCCGATGTTCCGTAGCTCGGCCCGGTGGGCCGCTGCCATCATGGGCCTGGCCGTGGTGATCCTGGTGGCCACCGTGGCGCTGAGTGCCCGACTGTTGCTGGCCTACACCAATGACACCTCGATCCTCATCGTCTTGCTGGCGGCGTTCCTGCTGGCTACCGGCGTATATGTGCTGAACAGGGGACTGCACATGGCGCGCATCGGCGCCACCGCGCAGGAACCGGGCCTCTACCTGACCCGTAGCCGCATCGTGCTTTACGATTCCCGCGGCACACGCGAAATCTATTGGAACGACGTTGCGGGAATCGAAGCCGGCGACCCTGCCGGGCGCAAGCCGCTGGGCAAGCGCGGTCCGGCATGGATCACGGTGGAGCAGCAGCCCCGCTCCTCGCAAAGCCCCGAGCGGCTTCTCATCCTGATCCATGAGCTCACCGCCAACCCGGACCAGCTGCTGCGCACCCTCGAGCACTATTGGAGGTCCGCCGCGGACAGGGCAGAGCTGGGAACCGACGCCGCGTTGGGTCGCGTCAAGAATTTCGCCGAACTGGACTAGGCTCCGATTGCCGGTGTCCCCGGGTACAGCAGCACGCGCCCGTTGGTGATCTCGATCTTGTGGGTGGGTGCATCGCGGACCGCCGGCAGGCAAAGCACCTTGCCGTTCTTCAGGCAGAAGCGCGAGGAGTGCAACGGGCACTCGATTTCATCGCCTTCAATCCAGCCCTCGGAGAGTGAAGCGACCTCGTGCGGGCATTCATCGTCAAGTGCGTAGTAGGTGCCGTCTTCGGTGCGAAAGAGCCCGATGTCCTCGGTGTACCCGCTGTCCTCCGCCGCGATGAACAGTGTCGTTCCCGGCTCCAGCAGTTCCACCTCGCCCACGTCCATCGCGCGTGCTTGCCCAAAAACGTCGTTGGCTTCGCTTCCCATGTTGAATCGGCCTTTCGCTGGGTTTCCGGCTCGCAATGTGCTGTGCCCAGTCTTCCCCGGCAGCGGCACTGAGGGCAAGGCCGCCGCCGGATCAGCGGGCCAGTTTGCGCAGCGGCACCTGTGGATCGGCGAGCGCCGCTGGATCCACGATGATGCCCCTGTCGATGATGCGCCGGGCGGCCCTGATGGTCAGCCCCCCGTCGATGGCTGCCGCCCCGAGCATCCGGCCGTCATCGGAAAGCTTGAATGCCGCCACCGGTTCCCCATCAAGGAGCCGCAGGACCGTGGTTCCGGGTGCGTTCATGTCGCCGGTCCCCTCGAGATGGGTTCCGTGCCGGTCGGACCAGAACCATGCGGCGCCGTGCGCCGGCAGCTCTTGGCCCAGGATCGACGCGGCCGCGGTCGCCCCGGTGTTCAGTGCATGCTCCCAGTGTTCCCCGCGGCGCAGCAGAGTCCCGTCGCCGCCCCTGCTCCTGGCCACGTCCCCAACGGCGTAGATGCCCGGGTGGGAGGTGAGCTGGTGCGTGTCGACCAGCACCCCGTTGTCGGTGGCCAGGCCCGCCTCCTGCGCCAGTGCGGTGTTGGGCCTGATCCCGATTCCCACCAACACCTCGTCGCAATCGATGAACTGCCCGTCGATGAGCTCCAGCCGGTGGCCGGACTCCGTCCCGATGATCCGGGCCGGGGCCCCCAGGATGACCTGGATCCCTGCGGTGGCATGCATCTTGTGCAGACGCCTGGCCAATTCTTCTCCAACGGCCGGGGCAAGGGGTGGGTCAATGGGGTCGATGAGGATGACCTCTGCCCCCAGTTGGCGGGCAGCCGAGGCGACCTCGGCCCCGATGAGCCCTGCCCCGACGATTGCCAGCCTCGTTCCCGGGACGATCTTGGCCCGCAATTTATCGGCATCGGCCCTGTTGCGCAATACCAGTACCGATTCCAGGTCCCCTCCTGCCACGGGCAGCACGGTGGCCGAGCCGCCGGTGGCCAGGACCAGGCGGTCAGCGCCCAGGCGGCGGCCGTCCTGGAGCTGGACGCCCGGCGGATCCGTTTCCAGGGCGGATACCGTGGCCTCAATGATATCGATCCGGTTCTCGGCGAACCAGGAGGCTGGTGCCAGCTCGATGCCGGCGGCGTCCTTGTCCCCCAACAGGTAGCCCTTGCTCAAGGGCGGTCTGTCATAGGGGATTCCCGCCGGGTCGATGATCCCCAGTGTCCCCGGGTAGCCACCGGTACGCAGGGACTGCGCGACGGTGAATCCTGCCAATCCTCCGCCGACGATCAGGATGGATTCAATGCTCATGGGTGTTCTGGGTCCTTGGTCGTGGCGATCGATGGGTGTTCTAGCTTGCCGGGGTGTCCGGGTAGAGCAGCAGTTCGCCGTCCTGGACCTCGATCTTGTAGGTGCGGGCGGCGACGGTGGCCGGCAGGCACAGCGCGGTGCCCGACTTGAGGCAGAACTTTGCCGCGTGCACCGGGCATTCGACCTCGACGCCTTCGATCCAGCCGTCGGCCAGCGAGGCGGTCTCGTGGGTGCACTCGTCGTTGATGGCGTAGAAGTTTCCGTCTTCGGCGTGGAACACGGCGATGTCGTCCTGGGTGCCGTTCTCCTCGGACGTGATGACCATGGCCTCGCCGGCTTCGATGCTGTCGACGCTACCGATGTTGATTGCCTCGCTCATGAGGTGCCTCCTGGATTCCTTCCCGCCGCGGCGCGGAGCCCGGCGGAAGTGGAAGTGATGAATAGGTGTCCTTCCATCATCTCGCGGATGGCGCCCTGCGCGTAACTAGCCGACCGATTCGGTTGCCGTTGCCGACGCAAGCAAGTGCCCGCCGACGCCCTTTTTCCCGAGGAATGCATCTGATCGCCCTTTTCCAGGCACTGGGTATCGGTGTCGCTTTGCGCGCGGAATAGCGTCAAGGATTCGGCATTTCCCTTCTCCGAGTATCACGATGTCGTAACGTCGTTTTTATACCATGGATATGCGGATCGCATACTCGTTTTTGGTATAAAAACCCCTGAAACCAGCTGTGAATCCGCTAAGACTATTGTGCCTGCTGTTAGCGTTGGCTTTCTAAGTCTCATCCATCGCGTGCGGCCAATGGCCGAACCCGGCGGCCCTGTGATCCAGAATGCACAAATCGTGTCGCCGGATCTTCTGCGCGACACGTGGACGGAACGACGCATGAAATCAGCACCTGGGACGGCAACACCGGCCCTACGTGTCTCCAACGCCTTCAAGGTGTTCGGACGCAAACCGCAAGAAGCGGTGAAAGCCCTCAAGGACGGCCAATCGCGCAAGGACGTTGCCGCACTGGGTACGGCGGCAGTCATTGACGCGTCGTTCGAGGTCCAGCCCGGCGAGATCTTTGTTGTCATGGGGCTCTCCGGGTCGGGCAAGTCGACATTGATCCGGATGCTCAACGGCTTGTGGCCAATGACCAGCGGATCGGTCCACATCGGCGACACCGACATCAGCAAGATCTCCGGCAAGGCCCTGCGCGAGGTCCGGCAAAAAAGCGTTTCCATGGTGTTCCAGCACTTCGCGCTGCTTCCGCACCGCACCGTGCTGGAAAACGCCGCCTACGCACTGGAAATCCAGGGCGTCGAGAAGAAGAAGCGCACCGAGCTCGCCACCAAGATGCTCGACACCGTGGGATTGACCGGTTGGGGCGAGAAGTACCCTGAGCAGCTCTCCGGAGGCATGCAGCAACGCGTCGGGCTGGCCCGTGCCTTGTGCTCCGAAACCGACATCCTGCTGATGGACGAGGCGTTTTCCGCACTTGACCCGCTGATCCGCCGCGACATGCAGGAGCAGCTGGCTGCGCTTCAGGCAAGCATGGGAAAGACAATCGTCTTCATCACCCACGACTTGAACGAGGCGATGTTCCTTGGGGACCGCATTGCTGTGATGCGCGATGGTGAAATCGTGCAGATCGGCACCCCCGATGAGATCCTCACCAACCCGGCCAACGAATATGTGGCGTCCTTCGTCCGAGACGTGGACCGCACCCGCGTGCTGACCGCCGGCACCGTCATGGAGAACCCGCGAGCGGTTGTCAGCCTCAGCGGAGGCGCACGTGCCGCCCTGCTGACCATGCGCGAGCAACAGACCACCGGGGCCTTCGTCATCGACCGTAACCGCATCTTCCGCGGCATCGTCACCGATCGCGAGGTTGCGGCCCTTGCCGACGGTGGCGCCTCGGACCTTACCGAGATCCTGACGCGGCAGGAGGAAGCGGTCTCCACCGACACTCCGCTGAACGACCTTTTCGGCCGCGCAGTGGAAAGCAACACTCCACTGCCAGTGGTCGATGAAAAAGGACAGCTTGTCGGGGCCGTGGCCAGGGCAACGTTGCTGGCCGCCCTGGGCAACGTGCCTTCATCAACCGAGTCCATGGATATCCTCGCGCAGGAACAAAGCGCGGGACGCCACGACGGTAGCCAACGAGCAGAAATATTCACCCAGGAACCATCCGGTGAAATGGGAGGCACTCACTAATGGCCAATGACTTATTCCGGATTCCCGTCGGTAAATGGGCGCAAACGGCCCTTGACTGGGTCATCGATAATCTCGGTGCCTTCTTCGACGGACTCAAGGCCTTTTTCCAACAGTTCTACGATGCGCTCGACTGGGTTTTGGTGACCCCTCCGTTCTGGGCAGTCATCATCGTGCTCGCCGCGTTGGCCTTCTGGGTCAAGGGCTGGAAGCTGGCATTGGGCACCATCGTTGGTTTCCTGCTGATCTACGGCATGAACCAATGGGAAAACGCGATGGACTCGCTGGCCTTGGTCCTGGTGGCCGCCTTGGTCGCGGTGATCATCAGCGTGCCCTTGGGAATCGCCGCCGCCAAGTCGGCTGCCGTTTCCAGTGTGGTGAAACCCGTCATGGACTTCCTGCAGACCATGCCCGCATTCGTTTACCTGATTCCGGTCATGCTTCTGCTCAGCGTCGGACCCGTGCCGGGCATCGTAGCGACCATCGTCTTCGCGTTGGCCCCGGGCGCCCGTTTCACGGAACTCGGTATTCGTTCCGTGGACAGTGAAGTAGTCGAGGCCGGCCAGGCCTTTGGCGCCTCACCCATGCGCATCCTGCGCCAGATCCAGATCCCGTTGGCGATGCCCACCATCATGGCCGGCATCAACCAGGTCATCATGCTCTCACTGTCCATGGTGGTCATCGCGGGCATGGTCGGCGCCGGCGGCCTTGGTGGCGCCGTGTACGCGGCACTGACCAGCCTGAACACACCGCTCGGTGTGGAATCAGGTCTCTCGGTGGTCATCCTGGCGATCTTCCTTGATCGCATCACTGCCTCCCTGGGCAGGCCCAGGGACCACGAACAAGCTTAACCACTCACCAAGTTGCGGCCCCGGAACGCTGGGGGTCACCAAGAAAGGCAAAACCATGAGGAAGAAACTCGTATCTTTGATGGCCGTGGCTGCGGCCTCGGCCTTGGCCCTGACCGCCTGCGGTTCCGGCGGCGACGCCGATGCAGGAGCCAGCGGCAGCTCCGGAAATGACGACAAGAAGGAACTGACCATCGGCGTTTTCGCTGGCTGGGACGAGGGCCTTGCCGTTTCCCACCTCTGGGATCGCATCCTGAGCGAAAAGGGCTACGACGTCACGCTGACCAGCGCCGATGTTGCTCCGGTATTCACCGGCATTGCCTCCGGCGGCTTCGACATGGCGATGGACGTCTGGCTGCCGGAAACCCACGCCGACCAGCTGAAAACCTATGGTGACAAGATCCAGGAACTGGGAACCTGGTACGACAACGCCAAGTTGACGGTTGCCGTAAACGAGGATGCAGACATCACCTCGTTGGACGAGCTCGCCGACAAGGCCGACATGTTCGATAACCGCATTGTGGGAATCGACGCCGGTGCGGGCCTGACCAAGGCCATGAACGAACGTGTCATCCCGCAGTACGGCTTGGACAAGATGGACTACGTGCTTTCTTCGACTCCCGGCATGCTGACCGTCCTGAAGAAGGAAACGGATGCCAAGAAGAACGTCTTGGTGACCCTGTGGCGTCCGCACTGGGCCTACGACGCGTTCCCCATCAAGGATCTTGAGGACCCCAAGGGCACGCTGGGCACCGCTGAAAAAATCAGCACCTACGGCAGCCTCACCTTCAACGACGACTTCCCCGAGCTTGCCGGTTGGATGAAGGACTTCAAGATGAACGACGAGCAGCTCTTCTCCCTGGAGAACGCCATGTTCAACGACACGGATACCCAGGACTTCGATCCCATCGTGGACAAGTGGATTTCCGAAAACCAAGAATGGGTGGATTCGCTGACTGCCTCGAAGTAGTCGAGCAACACCCTCCACGGCCCCGGGCCGGCCGGGACAACAGCCTACAAGCTGTTGTCCCTGCCGGCCCGGGTTTTTCGTGCCCGCGGTCCTTCCACACGTCAACGAACAAATAGTAGACTCTGGCCATGACCACACGCGGGCCGACTGCCGGCAGGGACATGGATCGCCGTAGGGTGCTGGCCTTGGGCGGTGTTTCCGCGCTGGCCGTACTGGGCGCGTGCTCCGCTCCCGTGAAGCCCGCCGCCACCGGATCCGCGGACACCGGCGACGGGCCCGAAACCAAGGCCTCGGACCTGGACACACCCTGGTCGATGGTGGTCCGCAAGGACGGGAGCATCCTGGTCTCCGAGCGCGACACCGCGCGGATCATGGCACTGCACCCCGATGGGACACTCAAGCCACTGGTGCACCTGCCACAGGTGGTCCCCGGCGGCGAGGCCGGGCTGCTGGGACTCGAGATCCTCGATGCGCCTAGCGGGGATGAATGGCTCTACGCCTACCTGGGGACCACGACGGATAACAGGGTGGTGCGCTTCGTATTGGATGGCTCCTCGGTGGGGCCTGCCCAGGACATCATCACCGGCTTGCCCCGGGCCAACATCCACAATGGCGGACGCATCAACCTGGGCCCCGATTCCCTGCTCTACATCGGCACAGGGGATGCCACCGACCAGGCTGCTGCGCAGGACGTCTCCCGGCTCAACGGCAAGATCCTGCGCATCGATCCCACCGGCGGAATCCCGGATACCAACCCTTTTGCCGGATCCCCCGTGTATTCCTACGGGCACCGCAACGTACAGGGCCTGGCTTGGGATTCGGCGGGCCGATTGTGGGCCAGCGAACTCGGCCCGGAGAAGGACGACGAGCTGAACTTGATCGAACCGGGCAAGAACTACGGTTGGCCACGGGTCACCGGGGTGGCGAGGGACGAGCGCTTTGTGGACCCAATCCACGTGTGGCCGAACACCGCAGATGCCTCACCCAGCGCCCTGGCCATAGCCGGGGATATTGCATATGTGGCATGCCTGCGCGGCGAGCGCCTGTGGGAGTTGCCCCTGCCAGGATCCGTGCTTCCATCCGATGGCAGGTTGCCAGGCGCCCGGCAGTCCCTTGCCGGGCAGGAAGGGCGGCTGCGCGATGTGCTGGTGGTGGAGAACCGGTTGTGGGTGGCCACCAACGAGGGTCCCGGTTCCAGGATCATTTCGGTGCCTTTTGCTTGAACCTAGGACATGTTGGCGACAAGGCGCAGGACGCGGCTCAGCACGAAGACCGCAGCCAGTGCCCCTGCTGTCCAATACAGGAAACGCACCTGTGAGCGCGGCTTCTCCAGTTGCCACGACCCGGTCTTGTCCTCCCGGTAGTAGACCAGGTCCTCGCCCGCGGGCTTCGGACGGTGCTCAAGAACCAGCAGTTCGCTGCGGATCGTGCCGTCGGAGGTGTGGAACACCAGGCATTCCTGCCCTTCGAAGACCGTGATCTTGTAGCTCGTGCACTTCCAGCCGGCATCCTTGCGGCTCTCGGCCACCGCAAAGGCATAGAACCCGGCCGCGGCAATCAGCGCCACCCACCCCAGAAGGTCAAGTGTCGGGCCCAGGGAGCTCAGCAGGTTTCGCACGCTCTCATCCTATGGTTCGCCGCTGCGAGTCCCTGCATCCGAGGGTGCACTGCACGGTTTCCCCGCTGTGGGTCCGGGCCGGGAATGGACGGTTTTTCCCAACGAGAACGGGGTTCTCCGCCGGTTTCGGGATTCCGCCGGACACTGCGGTTATTCGCTCCCGGTTCCGGATGGATCAGGCTCGGACCCGCGCTTCCGCCTGGCTTACGTTTCGATGCCAGTACCGCAGCCCTCGTTCCCTACCTCCGGGGCACCCACGTGCAGCCCCGCGTTGGGTGCGCAGCAGCCATCGCCCTTCCCAGCCTTGCGCCCTTCGTTGAGGGCAACCGCGGCAATAACCAGCGCCACCAGTGGATCCACCCACGACCAGCCGAGCCAGACGTTCATGAGAAGTCCCACGAGCAGTACGGCCGAAAGGTAGGTACAGAGCAGCGTTCGCTTGGAATCGGCAGCGGCCGAGCGGGAACCGAGTTCCCGACCAGCACGTCGCTGCATCCATGACAGGAACGGCATGATTGCCAGGCCCAGTGCGGCCAGCACGACTCCGGGCATCGATTCCACCGCCTGGGTACCACCTAGCAGCGAGCGGATTGCGTCGGTGGCAACGACGGCAGCAAGTACGAAGAAGGACACCGCAATGACACGCAGTGCTGTTTTTTCGCGTGCTTCGGGGTCCTTGGCACTGAACTGCCAAGCGACCGCCGCGGCGGAAGCCACCTCCACCATCGAATCCAAGCCAAAACCGACCAACGCACTGGAGGATGCGAGTTTCCCCGCGGTAATTGCAACAATGGCTTCGATCACGTTGTAGCTGATGGTTGCCGCAACAAGGAGCCTGACCCGGCCGACAAGCACGGCGCGCCGCTCATCGGCCAAGGCTCCGATGCGGCCGTTGACGCTCTCCATGCTCAGCAGCAGCCCTCGGTGGCTGCATTGGCGCAATGCCGGGGATCCACCATCAGGACCACGCCGAGCAGTTCTGTCAAGGCTTTGGCCAGCAGCGGGTTGGCCAGTTCTTGGCGGGTGCGGAGCCCCTCGGGAAATGCGGCCACCAGTCCGCAATCGCGCAGGCACGCCAGGTGGTTGGAGAGCTTTTGTCGTGAGACTCCCACAAGGTCAGCCAGTTCACTGGGGTAGGCCGGCGCTGTCCGCAGGGCCAGCAACACAACCGTTCGGGCCGGGTCGGACAGGGCATATCCGAATCGGGTCAGTACATTGGCATGAGTTTCCGTTTCCACAAACTGATAGTGCAACAATTTCTGTATTCAGGTTTTGGTGTACTCGTTTCGGATCCCAAGAAGCGTTGCAAGGGCAAACCGGCAACCCCGCGGTTCAAGAGCGTTGAACCGCGACAGTCATTTCACGACCTTGAACACTCCTTGTGCTCCGCGTTCGGCATCGACCATGACGTGCGAGACGAAGGGATAGTGTCCTGGCTCGGGGAAAACGAGCTCCACGAACCCGCCCTGGGCCACGCCCATGGCCAGTGCCTGGCTTCCGCCCTGGCCCTTGCCCCGCCCATCGAGCAGGTAATTTCCCTCGAGCCATGTGGTGTCGAACTGGCCACCGATCACGTGGAACGACGATGCCCGGTTGGGGCCGATGTCCAACAGCCAGATCCGGACCCGTTCGCCGACCTTGGCCTCCAGCGGCCGGTGCACGTATTGGTTCGCATAGCCGTTGAAGACCACCAGGTCCGGCTTCTCCGCTGCCAGCTTGGCGGTGTCCACCTCGGCGTCCTGGGCGCCCAAATAGAATTCGGACTGGGCCAGGACGTAGGACTCATCGACCACCGGCAGGTCATCGGGCTCGATCACCACGGTGCCGAACATCCCGTTGGCGATATGGGCGCTCATGGGCATGGTGGAGCAGTGGTACATCCAGATCCCCGCCTTGGAGGCGGTGAACTTGTAGAGCAGTGATTCCCCGGGCTGGATCGTACGCATCGGCTCATCCGGTGCCAAGGCCCCGGCGTGGAAGTCGATGGAGTGGCCCATGGAACCGTCGTTCCGAAGCGTGATCTCGAACTTATCCCCTACCCGCCCGTGCAACAGCGGGCCCGGCGCGGTGCCGTTGAAGGTCCAGAGCTTTTGCCGCACCCCCGGGGATACCTCGAGGACCGCTTCCGTCGCGGTAAACGTCGCTTTGTGCACGGCGGGCTTTGAATCCTTGGCCTTCGCCGGCAGCCTTGGCAGACGGGCATCGTGTGCCGTGAACGCCTTCTCCGGGGCGGCCAGCAAATCGGGCGTTGCGGCGGCGGGCATCTGCATCGACCCATGCCCGGATTCCGGTTCGTTCCCCTCGGCGCGTGGCGCAGCGGGGGCACCGGTGGCCTTGATGTCCAGCACCATGCCCATCTGCTTGTGGCCCACTATCGAACACCAGGCAGCAACGTGCCCGGTGATGACCCCGGCGTCGATGGTGGCGCTTTGCCCCGGGGCCAACCGTCCGCTGTTCGCCCCCGTGGCCAGCACCAGGTCGTGGGTCTCTGCCGCGTCGGTGTTGGTCACCTCGATGACCAGATGCGTCCCGGGCTGAACCTCGATCAAGGACGGGGAGAATCGCATGTCGGCGGCCTTCACCTTCACGGTCTTTCTCTGTGTGGCAGCCACCGGCCCTGCCGTGGCCGCGCCGGCCGCCGGAGCGGGTGCACCCAGGCCCGAGGCCGCGGGGTCGAGGGCAACGCCCATGGCGATAGCTAGCACCACCGCGATGAGCCCGGCCATGGCCTGCCCGGCGCGCTGGCCCGCCGGGCGTTCGCCTTCCGGGGCCATGCGCACCCGCGGGGGCGGGAGCCCGGTGGAAGTTACCTGGTTCTTGGCCTCGGCTGCGACCTTCGCCTTGGCTGTCTTGTGGGATCGAAGCGCCATGAAGAGCAGGGGCAGGAAGCTGGCCATGGCCACTAGGTAAAGCGCCGAACACAGCACCCGCACCAGCGAGGGAACCGGAAGCGCACATACAAGCAGTGCGGCGTTGGCCGTGGAAACCCGTAGCACTGCGCCGCGGTCCAGCATGGTGGTTGCCGCGCGCACCGGCGCAGGCCCGCCGCCCAGTGCCACCGGCACCAGGTAGGACAGGGCCCCAAGCAGCACCTGGGCGGCGAACCCGGCAACGAGGAAAGGGGTGATGGAGGAGAAAAGGCGGCTAAGCACCTGCCAGTCCCCGGTGCCCAGCATGGAAACCAGAAGCGCAACCAGGGCACCGATCCACCAACTGACGGCCCCGAGGACAGAGAGCGTCGAGAAGGTCTTCGGTGGCTTGTTCCTGGCCACCTGGATGAATGATGAGGCCATGAGCCCCAGACCGGTGATGTAGCCAAGCAGCCCAAGGGCAGCGACCGGGATGAGCCCGAATCCCGCACCGATCCCCGCGGTGAGCGCCGAGGAGATGAGCACCGGCAGGGCGCGCTGGGAGTTCCTTGCCGCGGCGTCGGCGATCTTGGTCCGCAGCATCGTGGGCCACAGAGTAACCAGTGTTCCGGCCACCGTGAGCCCCACCCATCCCAGCACGTTGATCAATGCGTGGGACAAGGTGAGCTGCTCATGGGTCGGTGAGCCGGAGCCGTGGGCCAAGATGGTCCCAAGCACGGCCCCGACGGGCAGGAAGCATGCCGCGGCAATGTAGTACTTCACCGTGGCGCCAAAGCGCGAGGGCAGCGCGCGCCTCATGCGGGTGAAGAGGTTTGCCCCGTGCCAGATGACGGCGCCGGCAATCAGCGCCGCCCCGAGCGCGGTGATGGGCCAGAGCCCGGAGAGCACCCCGATGATGACCACCGAGGTACCGGCGTTGAGCATGACCAGCCGCCAGTTCTGGGTTGCCCTGTCGTGTTCCCTCGGAGGGGTTCGCAGCAGTGCGATGGCAAAGTACTGGGACCAGACAAGGATGGCGTGGGACAGGGCTCCGAGCAGGAGCAGGTGGATCATGAGCCAGCGGGGTGCCGGGATCTGCCGGTGGACCAATGTGGCAACTACGAGCACCACCAGCCAGAACGCCACCGGCAAGTCGCGCATGGGCCAGAATCCCCTGGCCGGGTTCTTGCTCATTTTTTGGTCTCCGGTATCGATATCGTCAGGCCCGTGCGCGGTGGTTGCACGGAGGGGTTGGCGTACGGCAACGGTTTGCCCATCCCGGGCGGCTGCCTGAGTTCCGGCTTGGGCTCACCCATCAGCACCGAGGCAACGGCCAGGAGCAGGAAGAGCAGCAGCGCGATGATGTTTGCCGCTCCGCCGGCCTGCCAAGCCCAGTCGATGCCCAGTCCGTTTCCGATCCAGAGCCGCAGCAGCAGCCCGGCCCACAGCAGGGCTGCCGGGGCCCACATCATCCGCCGGTAGGGCAGTGGCCGGCGAAGGATCGCCGGAAGGATCGTCGAGGAGTGGGCAATGATCATCGAGAGGGTGAAGCCCAGGAATACCGCGTGGATCACCGTGTCGTAGGCGGCCCTGCTGGAGGGGAACCCGAAGCACCAGGTGATCGCGGCAACCAGCAACCAGGCATAGCCGGCCAGCATGCAGGCGGCCATGAACCGGGTGGCCCCGGTGGCCCCGATGGTTCGACGAGCCACGTCATGGGCCCCCATCCAGATGGTCAAGATGGCCAATGCCACCCCGAAAGCAACAATGCCCCACTGGGCGTCGAGCAGCGAAGCCACGACGGCGAAGGCCAGGAGCCAGGAAAGCTGCAGTGCCCGCATCCCGGCCAGCGGGCCCATCGTGATGCGCGCCAGCTCGATGCGCTCGCCCACGATGGTCAGCACAAGGAAAGCCACCAGCCAGGGCAGGAGCAGGGACATCCCTACGCCTCCGAGCCACAGGAGCGCCGCTCCGGTGCCCAACGCCGCTCCCAGGAGCTGGATCAATACCGCGTGGTCTCGTTGGCGGCGCCAAAGCGGCAGGTAGACCCACACCAGTACGGCCATCCCTGCAAGTAGTCCGAGCTTTCCGGCGAATTGCGGCAGGCCCATGAGTAGGAGGATGGAACCTGCCCCGAGCAAGAGCGGGCTCAGGTAGCCGAGCCGTGTTCCCAGGGCCACCGCCCGTTCCAATGCGATCAGCGTTCCCACGAAGCCAAGGGCCAAGACCATGCCGTGGATCTGGGACCATGCGGTGGCGTTGATCGGGGCAGGCAGGCCAAGCAACACGAGCGCGGCGTTGAGCCCTGCCAGCAGGCTTACGGCTGCGGGCAGCATGAGCAGGGTTCGTGCCGGGATCCGCCTGGGTTTGCGTCGGGCGGCTTGGCGTGCGGCGCTCATTCGGGATTCTTTTCGGCGTTGGTTGCGCGAAGGTGCAGCGCACACTGGCCGGGGGCCGAAAACGGGACGAGGGTACTGGCGGCACCGTCGAATCCCATTTCGGCAAAACTTCCCTGGATGATCCCCAGGTGGACACCGCAGACGATTTCCGGGTGCTTGCTTGCCGCTTCAATGAGCGGGCAACGAGTCAGGAGAACCTGTTCGTTTGCGGCATCGGGATCGGGTGCGAATCCGACGTCCTCGAGCATCTCCACGATGCGGGAGCGGGCCTGGTCAACGCGGCGGTCCCCTTCGAGGGGCTCGACCTGCTGCTTGCCGGCCAGCTCCCTGCCCCACGCACGGCCAGCAACCACTGCGTCCTTCACGGGGTCCGCGCTCGATTCGTGCAGGACCGCGGCCAGCGCCGAGGCCAGACCCGCATAGGGAGAAGGCTCAATGGGCCTATGCGCCTCCCAGAGCCAGGCCGGACGACCACGGCCCTCGGAGGTGGCACGGCGGCGCTGGAGGTATCCGTCGCGCAGCAGATCCTCGAGGTGGGCCCGTACGGTGTTTTCATGAAGTCCGCAGATGTTCGTGAGCGCGGCAAGGGTCGTGGGAGTCGATTGCGCCTCGAGCAATTCAAGGATCCGCAAGCGCGTGGGTGAGAGCGGGCGCCCGAAAGACGTGCGCCTGGTGCCGGTCCCGGATCGATCTGTCGGGGGGTTCACGGTGCGACCAAGGCGGCACATGACATGCTGCGACTACATAAATTGTTTTCCACGTAGTTAACTGTAATAAAATGATTGGCAGGTTACCAGTCGAGTCTGGAAACCGTGACCACCCCGAGCAAAGGAACCCCACCATGGCTGACATTGTTATTTCTTCCAGCAAGGAAGAAGCCGAGAAGCAGAACCAACCAGCTGTCCATGAGTGCGCATGCGGAGACCACGACGCGGGTTTCCCGGAACTTGATGCCCGGGTGATCCCGCATGCGATCCGCCATGCAACGATCTTCGGCGCCTTGGACTCCATCGCCTTAGGCGGCGGCCTGATCCTGCTGGCACCGCACAATCCGTTGCCGTTGCTCGAGCAGATCGAAACCCGCGCACCCGGCGCCTTTGAGATCAGCTACCTCGAAGAGGGACCGGAAACCTGGCGCCTGCAGCTGCTTCGCAAGGCCTGAGCGCATTTGGGGGGAAAGCCGTGGGAACGGTCCGGATGACCGCTCCCACGGCTTTTGTGCCCCCGCGGACAAGACCTTGGCCGCTTCTGTCTACTGGAGGTCAGCCATCCACAAATCGGGACCGAGACCTCGTACTGGATGTCCTTGGCCGGCACGCCCCTGGCCACCAGCGAGCTGCGCACATGCTGCATGAACGGCAGCGGCCCGCACAGGTAGTACTCCGCGTCGTCATCCAGCTTGGTGTCTTCCAGATTCATGAAGCCCACATGTTCGTTGCCCGCGCTGGACTCCCCGGGATTCTCGAACCAGGCATCGAGGCGCCCGTGCTGCAGTGCAGCGAGGTCCTCCTCCACTTGGGCGCGCAGCGCGAACGAGCCCGGATGTGCATCGGCGTGCAATACATGGACCTTGCGGGAGGCCCCGGCATGGACCATGTGCGAGAGCATCCCGGCCATGGGGGTGATCCCGATTCCGGCGCTGGCCAGCACCACGGGACGGTTGGAGTAGTTCAGCACCACGTCGCCGAACGGTGCCGAGAGCATGACCCGGTCCCCGGGAACCAAGGAGGAATGCAGCAGGTTGCTCATCTCCCCGTCGGGGTTGCCCTTGATCCCTGATACCCGCTTGACCGCGAACTGCCGGTGCTCCCCGTCATCGGCGCGGGTGAGGCTGTACTGGCGCAATTGATGCACGCCGTCGGCCATCTCCCGCTTCAGCGAAACGTACTGGCCCGGCAGTGATGACTTGGTGGGCCGGGGGTCGTTGCGCCGCACCACGAACCTGACGACGTCCTCGGTTTCCTCGATCCGCTCGGTGACCTCCCAGGTCCGCCAGATCTCATCCGGGGTCAGGTTGACGGCCGAGTAGAGCCCGCGCTCCTTGTTGATCAGCATGTTGGCCATGATCCAATAAACCTCGTCCCAGGCGGCCGCGACTTCCGGGGTCACTGCCTCGCCCAGGGTGTCGACGATGGCCCACATCAGGTTTTCATGGACGATTGCATATTGGTGCGGTCGAAGACCCAGCGAGACGTGCTTGTGGGCGACCCTATCCAGCAGCTGGTCAGGCAACCGGTCAGGGCGCTCAACCAGCGCCACCGCAAACGCGGCTATCGATCCGGCCAGCGCCTGCTGCTGCTTGCCATCAGCCTGGTTGCCGCGGTTGAACATCCCGTCAAGCAGTTCGGGACGTCCTTGAAACATGTGCCGGTAGAACCGGCTTGCGATCTCTTGGATATTTTCCGCAACCACGGGAAGCGTGGCCTTGATGAGTGGTAATGAAGAATCGGAAAGCATGTCCTCGGGGCTCCTCGGTCGAATCCGTTCCACCGGCAGGTTCCATTCCCCGCGCGACGTTGGCAGAACCTATCACCGGCGCAGCGCAGGAAGACAGGATCCGGTTCAACGTGACTCCAAGAATGCATCGGGTCCCGATCACGGGTGCTTCGGGATCCCACCGGGCACCGGTGGATGACGTGCACGTTCGAAGCCCGGAGCCGAATCAACCATGCTGCGGCCGGCACATTTGGCGCCCTCCTGGCCCGCCGATGTTATGTCGCCCCAACCGGTGTCCACCCCGTTCCACATCCGGTGCAAGTGGCAAGAACAGCGGTGGCGCCAAACCCGTCGCGTGCTAAGTTACGGGGATGAACAGACGCATTTCCAGGTCCTGGTCCTGGTCCTGGCTCACGGAACCGGCAGCACGTCTTTCTCCGGCACGCAGGATCGGGGCGGCCGCGCTTGGCGCCTTTCTCATCTTCGCCGGAACCAGCCACCTGAGCTTCGCCAGGGAGGAGTTCCGGTCCCAGGTCCCGGGCTGGGTCCCCCTGGATGCTGATGCGGTGGTCTTGGCTTCCGGTGTCGTGGAAATCGGGCTCGGGGCAGGCCTGGTCCTGTTGCGAAAACGCAGGGCTCCCCTGGGCCTTGCCGTGGCATTGTTTTTCCTTGCCGTCTTCCCGGGCAATATCGCCCAGTACCTGGATCAACGGCCCGCCTTCGGCTTGGACAGCGATGCCGCGCGGCTGACGCGACTGTTCTTTCAGCCACTGCTAGTGATGTGGGCGCTGTGGTCCACCGGGGCCTGGCGGGAGATGCGCCGGCGAAACAAGCCCTAACGGCCCTTTGCGCCGCATACCGGTTCGATTCCCTCATTCGCTTTATTGGCAACTGTTCCGGGAAACCAGCTTGCCACCGCTGCGCCATGGTTCCACAATGGAAGTACATGATCGGCCAGGATGTTTTGGCTTCGCCCATTAACTTTTTGCCCATGCGACGGTAGATTCATGATGCCACCCACCCGGGAGGTGGTCCTACGAAGCGTCCAAGACGTCACGGGCGGAGGGTCCTGACTCTGCCAGCCCCAGATAGAAAATCCCCCTTTGGAAAGAGACCGGAATGCGACAGGAACGTGAGAAGCCCTCACCTGAGCACTTGGTTCCGCAAGGAATCTCCGACCAAACCGTGCAAGCCTTGGGGAAACTCTCAGAGGCCTTGGAAGTCGTTGAGGACGCCCGCGGCAGCCTGTATCGATTCCATCGCCTCACTGGCAAGGCTGATTTGGCATTGGGAGAAGCTGTGGAGCTTCTCCGGGACGCCGGCCACGGCGACATTGCCTCCGAACTTGACGCTTCGATGGTAGGCCGAAACGTCCTGGACGGCAGATGGACCTTCCAGATCGTCGAGGAATACGACGATGGCTACTATGCCGAGCTCAAGGAGCGGGAACGCGGGATCAGGCAGGAACTTGCCGAGGGAAAACGCCACCTCTTCGAAGCCCGCATGAAGGAAGAGCGACGCACACGCGGACGGGCGCAGCACGAATCCGTGCCCCCAAGGGAACAAGCTTGATTTCCATGCCATCTTCCCCGACCCATCAACCGGCCACACGCCTGAAGGCTACATACGCCCGGGCCTACGAGTCGACTTTTGTTCCGCACGCCACCGACGCGCTGCGCCTGCTCGCGCTGCTTGCCGTTCCTGCCGCCTGGATCGGCTTCGGCCCGCTTCCGGCACTGACCATGCTCCTGGTATCCGGCGGCACCTGGATCATGCGCGTCTACTCGGTCACGCGCCTGCAGGACGTTGCGGGCCAAATCACTTTGTTGCTCGCGGGAACCTTCAGCACCCTGAGCACCTACAAGCAGGTCCAATGGCTCGACAACGTGGTCCACTTCGCCGTGCTGATGGTGCTGACCATGATCCTTCACGACCTTCTGGTCCAACACCGGATGCTCCCGGTGCCCGGCTCTCCGCGCATGGCCTTCGGCTCACTGCTGAGCGTCACCGGGCTGGGCGCCTTGATGGCGGTGCTCTGGGAGATCGGGGAATGGATCGGGCACGAATTCATCAATGAGGAGGTTGGGGTCGGATATTTCGACACCATCATCGACCTGCTCTGCGGCGTCGCGGGAGCCGTGGCCGGGGCACTGTGGCTCGGGCGTTCCTCGCGACGTCGGGCGGTGGCATGACAAGCATCACCGTGGTGGTCCCGGTGCTCAACGATGCCGGGCACTTGGCGGTCCTCCTCGATTTGTTGTCCCGGCAGAGCCGGGTCCCGGACGAAATCATCATCGTGGACAATGGCTGCACCGATTCCAGCGCGGAGTTGGCCAGGGCCGCCGGAGCCCGAGTCATTTACGAGCCGGTACCCGGGATCCCGGCGGCGGCGGCCGCTGGATACGATGCCGCGGGCTCCGAGATCATCGTGCGTTGCGATGCTGACACACGTCCCGCTCCCGACTGGCTCCAATACATCGAGGAGCATTTCATCTCCTCCGGACGGGTGGATGCGTTGACCGGCCCGGGCAGGTTCTACGACCAACCGCGCGGCCTGGGCTACGTGGCGTCGGTCTTCTACGCCGGAGCGTATTTCTTGGCACTGGGCGGCGCAGTGGCCCGCATTCCCCTGTGGGGGTCGAACATGGCGTTTCGCCGCGAGCTATGGCCCAACGTGCGCGCACAACTGGACCTTGGCGTCGATGGCATCCACGACGATCTGGACTTCAGCTGCAAGCTCGAAGACGGAACAGCGGTCCTTTTTGACAGGCGGTTGCGCGTGGGGGCCGCCGGACGGGTTTTCTCCGGTCGTGGGACGTTGCGCGGGTCCATCCGCATGGCCCTGCGAACACTGGTCCACAACGGTTCCGGACCGGGGGTTTGGAACCGCTGGCGACGTCGATTGGTTCCACCGCGCCAGCAGCGCTAACCGGGCTGATTTGTGTAACATGATCTCCCTGCTTGATGCCGCGGAGCGAAAATCCGTTCCATCGAGACTAAAATGGTGGCCATGACCTCCCCATACTCCGACCCCATGCCGGCGCCGGAAATAACTTCCGTCGGATCACAACTTGAATCTCTGGTCTTGGAAGTGGAACACGAGTTCTCCCGGATAGCAGTCACGGCCCGACGGGGAATCCGCAAGAAAGCCACCTCCATCCACCCGGACCTTCAGCCACTGGGATACAACGTGCTTTCGATTTTGGTCCGCGAACACGCCCAGCAGCAAATAACCTTGGCAGAGGAACTGCAAGTGGACAAGGCCACCATGAGCCGGACGATCAAGTGGCTCGAGGCCCATGACCTGGTCACCCGGGTCCCGGACCCGCAGGACGGCCGGGCAATGCTGGTCAGCGTCACCAATCTGGCCAGGACCGGATTCCTCGATTCGAGTGCCGCCTCCCGCCAACGCTTGCGCAACCGCCTGGCATCCTGGGACGCCGGTGAAATCAGGCATTTCGCCGACCTGCTCTCGAAGCTGAACGACAGCGATTCCCAGCACCGCTCCGGCTGAGGGCAGCGGACCCTACCGCACGGCGTCTTGCGGTTTCTTCGCCACGAGATCGGAGATCCACCCGGAAAATCGTCAATACAGGGCCAAACGCCACCGTCATCCGGCCAACATTCGATATGATCCCGAGCTGTCATGACGAACCATTAAGGGCCCCTTTTGCTCCCGTGCCACGGATTCGGGAAGACTCAATAGCAGAATCACGAGCTCCAACCATTCACGGCCCTGGCCGGTTGGACCGCAACCCCCTTCGTCATAGCGGGGTGCGCCAGGTGAGGATTCGACGCCGCCTGCCTGGTTCGGCGTAAGTATGGCGTTGTGCTTGGTGCGCGCCAGCCACGAAAGGATCAACTTCCCATGTCAGAAATCCTGCTTGAAAACACCCTTGAAACGGTTCGCTCCCAAAAGCTCATTGCCGCCGGCACCGCCTGGGGCGATCGCATTGCCGCCAACACCGCAAGCGCGTCGCTGACCTTCACCACAAGCGGCGTTTCCACCGGATCGGTATCCAGTCAGATCACCGCCGGGAAGCACAGCTTCACCGTTGACGAGCCGGCGGCATTGGCCGGAGACGACGTGGCAGCCAGCCCCGTCGAGTTCGCCCTCGGCGCGCTCATTTCCTGCCAGGTTGTTGTCTATCGCCTGTACGCCCAACAGCTGGGCCTGAAGATCGATTCCCTGGAAGTCAACGCGGATGCCGACCTGGACGTGCGCGGGCTCTTCGGCATCGAGGCAACCGTTCGTCCTGGTTTCGGCGATGTGCGCCTGAAAGTGAAGATCGACGGACCGGAAACCCGCGAACGCTACGAGGAACTCCAAGCAGCCGTGGACACGCACTGCCCTGTGCTCGATATCTTCACCAACCCCACGCCGGTGAGCGTCGAGTTGGTCACCTCGAACTAGCACCACCAGGAACACGGCCGCGGGCCGGTGCCGATCATGCCGATCGGCACCGGCCCGCGGCTTCTTGCGTTGTTCCACCGGGGTTCTTGGCAGTCGCCACAGAAACCCCCGCTGTTCGCCCAAGCAGGATTCCAGCGGATATATCCCCCGGAAACATCCAGGGCAATCCCCGATTCAAGTTTCGCGGCACTACCACGACACAATGGATCGGTTCTGTTTTCTGCTCAGCAGCGTCGTTTGTGCTTCACACCGGTCGCCGGACTGGGTGCGGACCCGAACCCGGGTACTCAAGCAGTTCCCCGGCTCAGCGGCTGCGGCAAGGCCCAGGTCCGGGTCCCGATAGACCATCAGCCAGGGAAGCCGCCAGTGCAGCAGAAAAGCAGTGCATCATCCCCGGCATTTTCGCCACGTGCTTCGAATTCCGTAGCGGGTGTGGCCTGATAACGGGCAGCGGCACTTCGACGAGGATTGACCCGGCCGCGCCATCCGCGGGGTAAGAAGCGGATCCGTCCGCAGGCGGAAACGACGTCCACCAGGCCCAGGACGCGCTCAAGCGCGGGCTCGGCAGCCGACACCTGCAGATGACCACCATCGGCACCGGGCTGTTCGTCGCCTCCGGCGGCGCATTGGCCATCTACGTGATGGTTGGCCTGATGGTGTTCTTGCTGATGTAGTCCTTGGGCGAGATAGCCGCCAAGATTCCCGTCGCCGCGAAGCTGGTCGCAGCCGGGATCCTCATGGACTTCTGGTTCCCGGCTGGGTCTGGGCGGGAGTGTTTCTTGTCGTACTGACCGGGCTCAACGCGCTCTCGGCCAAGGCCGTTGGCGAATCCTGGTTCTGGCTTTCGCTGTTCAAGGTTCCCGCGGTGGTGTTGTTCCTGATCGCCGGGGTGCTGATGATCCTCGGGATCTTGGTCGAGCACCTGCCCGGGTTCAGCAACCGGCAAAACCGTGAGGATCTCTTACACGGCGGGTTCTCCTTCCACGGCACCGAACTAGTCTGCGTTACCGCCGGCGAGGCAAAGAATCCCAAGCGCGAGATACCGCGGGCAATCCGCACGTTTTTCTGGCGCAGCATGATTTTCTGCATCGGTTCCATCGTCGTCATCGGTTGCCTGGTTCCCTTCACCGATCGCAGTTCTCTTGGCTTCGGGCCTCGGCCGACGTCGCCGCTTGCCCGTTCACACTGGTTTTTGAGCGTGCAGGCATCGCATTCGCCGCGGCATTGATGAACGCCGTCATCCTCACCGCGATCCAGTCGGCGGGAAAGTCCTGGCTATATGCCTACACCCGGATGCTTTACGCCATGGGCCACGTCGGCAAGGCACCCAAGGTTTTGACCGCACCAGCGCACGCGGCGTCCCCACCTTCGCACTGCTGGCCACCTCCGTTGTGGGGCTCTTTGGATTCCTGTCGGCCATCGTCGGGCAGGGCGCCGCATACACCTGGCTGTTGAATGTCTTCGGGGCTCAGCGGTTTTATCCTCTGGGCGGGAACAGCCATCTCGCACTACAGGTTCAGGCGCGGTTTCTTGGCCCAGGGCAACAAGACAAGCGACCTGCCCTACCGGGCGACGCTCTTGCCCATCGGGCCATTGCGCGGCTTCGCCGTGCTGATCCTGGTGATCTCCGGACAAAACTTCGCGGCGGTCGTGGCCGGAGGGTCCTTGGCGGTGCTCTCCCCCTACAGCGGCATCCCGATCTTCCTGGGCTGTGGCTCATCCACCGGCACGTCATCAAGTCCAGGGTCTTGCCGTTGCTTGAGATGGACTTCGAGGCGCCTCCGCCAACCAATAGGCCCGCCGGGACCGAGAACTTCGGGACTACTGCACGCGCTCCGGAATAGTCTTGCGGTAGGAAGCGGCAACAACGCCCAAAACCAGTTGCACTCCCGCGATACAGATCAGCAGGATCAACGGGAGCGTCCAGGACCCTGTGGCCGCAAAGAGCAACCCCATGCCGAAGGGACCGCTGGTCGCCAACAAATAGCCGACGGACTGGGCCAGGGTGCTCATCGCCGTGGCTTCTTCCGCCGTGTCGCCGCTGTGGGAAATCACCAGCAGCACCAGCGGGAAGACAGCGAATCCGACGCCCATGGACACCGCGCACAGCCAAGCCAGCGACAGCGGCAACACCAGCAGGCCCGCGATCCCCAACGCCACCCCAACCGAACACATGATGATGGCCCCGCGCAGCATGTTGTGCTTGTTCACCAGCCACAGCGCGAAGATCGTTGCCGGAATCGAGGTCAGCTGCAACACGCCCAGGATGACCCCGGCCTGCGCCGGGGACATTGAGCGGAAAATCAAGACGCTGGGAAGCCAGCTCATCAGCGAGTACGCCATCAACGCCTGGACGCTGAACAGCCCGGTGATCACCAGTCCGCGCTTGGTGCGCAGCAGCGAGAGCGGACTGGTTCCGGCAGGCTTGGGCGCGGTGCCCTTCTCGACGCGGGTCATGAACACAAAGGGGATGAAGGCCAGGACCGCAGCAAAGGCCAAGAGACTCCAGGTGGCCAACCCGATGGTCGGGGACCCCGACGCCAGTGCCAGCGGCACGCTCAACGCCGAAGCCGCCGTGGCACCGATGGACATGGTGATCGTGTAGACCCCGGTCATCATGGAAGTCTTGTGCGCGAAATGCTGGCGGATGAAGGAGGGCATTGCCACGTTGCACAGCGCAATCCCGCACATCGCAACCACTGTTCCGGCCAGCAATGCCCAGGTGGTGGGCAAGGCGCGGAAGCCAAGTCCTGCAGTGAGCACGCACAAGGCCAGCAGCAGCGTCCCGGTGAGTCCCAGCCGACGGGCCAGCCATGCCGTCGCTGCACCGGCAGCGGCAAAAACCAATGTCGGGATCGATGGAAGTAGCGCGGCAACGAACGGACCGTAGCCCAGGTAGAGCTGCAGGTCATGGAAGAGCGCCGAGGCGCTGGTGATCCCGGCACGCAGGTTGAATCCCACAAGAACCACGGCGGTGAGCGAAATCAGCATGAATCCGCGTGAAACGGGACGTGCGCTTGCGGGGGTCACCGCGGGGTTGGGTTCTGGTGCGTTGGGCATCCTTATAGGTTACGACTCCCGGTGGCCGGGAGCCGGCAAGTTCGTCACATGGAGGGATTTTTCACAGCGGTCCGGCTTCACAACGGGCGTTTGGCCCGCTGCGGCTGGATCGATCCGTCCCAGTCACGAACCTGTGCGCGAGCCGCTCCAAGGGTCGCCACGGCTTCCTCGAGGTTGATGCGTGCCAGCAGCAGCGCCGACATGATCAGCCCTGCAACGATCCTTGACCGGGCAGCGACCCTGGAATCCGTTTGGCCGGGGTCCGTGGTTTTCAGCGCAAGTCCCACGCAGTGGCGTAGTTCAAGCTGGTATCCGCTGATCAGTAGCTGAAGCGTTGCATCGGTACCTGCGATCCCGGCCGCGGTGTTCAGCAGCAGGCAACCCCGGCCGCCCGCCGTCTCTGCGGCATCCTTCAAGGATTCAGCCAACGAGGCCAGGTACCCGTCAATGCCGCCACCTAGGGCTTCCTGGTGCGTGAGCAGTTCGAGCCTTGGACGCAGGACCGTGTCCATGTAGTCGTTGATGACGGCGTCGAAGAGGCCTCGCTTGGATTCGAAACCGTGGTAGATGCTCGATCGGCCCAGTCCGGTGGCAACCTCGAGGTCTGAAATCGTGGTTGATTCGAATCCCTTGTCCCAAAAGACCGCACGGGCATCGCAAAGCGCCTTGGCCGTATCGAATTCCTGCGTCCTGGCCATGAAGCGGGCACTCCTTGATTTGTGTAATGGTCGTTCCAGTATATATTGGAACGACCATTACACAATTGCGGGACAGCCACGGCGGATGCCTCCCGGAGACGACCTACACCTTCGCAACCGATGCGGCCGTTGTGCGTTGCGCTTCCAATCCGGCTGCACCGCGGCGTTGTGATTCACAGACCTCCAATGCAAGGGACACGTTTTCCATGACAATCCAGTCCAGCACCCAGATCCACTTGGCCCATCGTCCTACCGGATGGCCAGCCCCCGAGGACTTCGGCACAACCACGGTTGAGCTTCCGGACCTGGCTGAAGGCGAGGTCCGGGTGGCCAACGAGTTCATCTCCGTTGATCCATACATGCGTGGACGCATGAACGACGCCAAGTCCTACGCCACGCCCTACGCGCTCGATGAGGTCATGACCGGCGGCGCGGTGGGCCGTGTTCTCGAGTCCCGCGCCGAGGGCCTCCCTGTTGGCGCCCCCGTGCTGCACCAACAGGGCTGGCGGGATATTGCCCAGGGCCCGGCCACCGGCTTCCGCTTGGTCCAGGTTGTTCCGGGCCTGCCGCTGTCGGCATACCTGGGCACGCTGGGCCTGACCGGCTTGACCGCCTACGTCGGCCTGCTGCGCATCGCCGGGCTCAAGGAAGGGGACACGGTCTTCGTTTCCGGTGCGGCCGGTGCCGTCGGAAGCGCCGTGGGCCAGATCGCCCGCCTCAAAGGCGCATCGAAGGTCATAGGATCGGCCGGGAGCGATGAAAAGGTCAAGCTCCTGACCGAGAAATACGGCTTTGATGCGGCATTCAACTACAAGGACGCCCCGGTTCGCGAGCAGTTGGCCAAGGTCGCACCGCAGGGCATCGACGTGTACTTCGACAATGTGGGCGGTGACCACTTGGAAGCTGCGCTGGATGCCTTCAACCAAGGCGGACGCGCGGCATTGTGCGGTGCGATTTCCACCTACAACGCTACCGAGCCAGTACCGGGCCCGGACAACATGGGCAACATGGTCACCCGCAGCCTGAAGCTCCAGGGGTTCATCGTAGGCGACCACGCCGAGCACATGACCGA
Organism: Paeniglutamicibacter antarcticus; assembly: GCF_039544305.1. NCBI lineage: Bacteria > Bacillati > Actinomycetota > Actinomycetes > Micrococcales > Micrococcaceae > Paeniglutamicibacter > Paeniglutamicibacter antarcticus. The sequence continues at coordinate 114,220 of NZ_BAABLK010000022.1, read as the reverse complement.
CTTCATGACCGAGATGACAGGGTGGATCGGTGAGAGGAAGATCGCGATGGATGAAACCGTGATCGACGGCCTGGACCATGCGGTGGAGGCTTTCCTGGAATTGATGCGCGGAGCAAACACCGGCAAAATGGTGGTCAAGCTCTAAGGAGCCAACCTCGGTCGGCGCGGCTGCACCAAGTACCCTGTGCCTGTTGGAGACGACGCCTTGTCTCGTCCCCAACGGGCCCCGGCCGCCTAGACTGGATATTCATCGGCCGACGAAACCAAGGATGGGTATGTTGAATCCACCTCGACCGCTTGGGTCAAGCGGTGGTTCAATTGCACATCTTCGCGAGCACAATCTCTCCCGGATACTGCTCGCCCTTGCCTCCGGAACGCCCCTGTCCCGCTCTCAGATCGCCGCACGCACTGGACTTGGCATCACTGCCATGACAAAACTAATTGCCGAACTCCGCGAACGCGAGCTAGCCATCGAGGTCCCGGACACCAGCCCGGGAGCCATCGGAAGACCGTCCCACCACATCGCACTGGCCGACAACCGCTGGAGCACCGCCTCGCTCAACCTCGATAACGGCGCCATCCATGTAGCAACCGGCGGCATCGCCGGGGAATACGACACCTCGTACTCCATTCGAACACCCGAGTCACTGGAAATCGACGAATACATGAACTATGTCGCCGAGGCGCTGAACCACATTGCTTCGGCCAACGCCAAGGAAGGCAAGGAGCTGCTTGCCCTGGAAGTTGCCGTACCCGGCGCGGTAAACCGCGCCTCGGGTGTCATGATGCGCTCGATCCTCAACGGCTGGTCACGCCCGTACCCTCTGCGCAAGGTCCTGCTCGACCTGCTGCAGGCGATCAACAGGGGCATCGCCCCTACCGTGCTTGTGGGGATCGACAGGGCAACAAACTACTCGCTGCTGGCCCGGCTCAGGGATTCCCCGGCTCGAACGCAAACCGGTACCGTCGCCCACTTGGGAGGGTTGTATGCGGTCAGCGGTGGCATCTACAGCCGATCGGCACTTGAACACGGTTCCACCGGGCTGGCCGGCGAGTTTGGGCACTTCGTCGTTGACCCCACGGGCGCGCAATGTTGGTGCGGTAGGCGGGGGTGCGTTGAAACACGCATTGGACTGGCCAGCCTCTACACCCGTTGCAACGGGGAACATGACAGTGCTGTGCGCCTGCTTCCCCAGCTGGCACTGCGTCACGAACACTTTGTCCGCCAGATCCTGTCCCGTGCCGAAGCCGGAGACGAGCTGGTGCTCAGGGAACTAAACGAAGCCGGACGCTGGCTGGGGATCACGGTCGATACCATCGCCACCATCGTGAACCCCGGCGCACTGCTGATCGACGGTTACCTCTCGGCACTGGCGAAATACCTCGAGCCGGAAATGACCAGGCAGCTGGAATCCGTTGGCCCCGTTCCCGCCATCAGCGGGCTCGGCATCGCATTTGCCGAGGAACCATTCACCCCCGTCAACCGCGGCATGCAGATTGCCGCGGGCCTGGCCGTGGCAATGCAGCCCGGGGCGGTCCGTGGGCCAAGGAATCAGGCCGGCAAGGCCCGGTAGCTCACCGGTCGCAGGTCAAGGTTTCGTTGCAGGTCCCCCTGCAACCTGTAGGCCGGGCTCGGCCTGGCAACGCGCCCCGGATGCCCCCGGAAATCGTAGAGACGGTAGAGCCAATAGGTTTCGGGGCTGCGTTCCGAGACCCTTACTTCGTTGTCCGTAACGAAAAACGGGGTCCCCGCCCCATGCCTCGAGGTCTTGACCTCGATATGCCGTTCCCGCCCGCCCGGATCGAAGGAGAGCACGTCGTATCCGAGCCCGTCGCCCGTGTCTGGGAAACATGTTCGACACGGTTGGAGAGTTTCTTGCGGCCGGCCAGAAACAACGCCCGTGACTCGCTCTCGGCAACCACCAGCTCCCCGGCCAGGCCCAAGGTGGAGTTTGCTGCCTCGATCGCCGCGTAGTCACGCTTGGCGGCACGCACGATCCGGTTCCGCGGTTCAAGCAATCCGCCTTCGAGCAGCCGTGGCACAGGCTGCAACACGAGGTCGACGCGACCCGGAGGAATCTGCGCCGGTGCGGGGCTGTCCAGCGCAGCGAAGTCCCCCGGAGCCCGCTGTGCTATATGCTGAGCCACCGCGATCTCCAGCGCCCCCTGGTAATTTGCCTTGGGCATGAGTCCGCGCAGGTAGGGCCAACCGAGCCTGACCAGCACCGCTGAAATGTTCAGCATCTTGAACTCGAAAGCCTTGGCCGCACGGCCGAACCGAACCGCCAACCTCCGGTAGGTGGCCGCTTTGTTGATCGGCTCCCCGCTCAGATCCGCTAGGAACAAGGAAAAGTACGCCTCGATGGTGGCCTCGTTCTCCTCTTGGGTCCAAGCTGTGCCGACCACCGATTCCCTCACGAGCCGTTTCCCTTTTTTGACGCTGACCAGTAGTTCTCCCAGGGTACCCGAGCCAAGCCAAGGACAGATCCGCACACCGGTGGATCGGATCAGGTCTTTCCCGCATAAAGCGCGCCGGAAAAGAAACAGAAGGTTCCACTCGACATTATCCACGGCGTGGAATAAGCTTTTAAGGTGACGTGCGGCACTCCACCCTCCCCGCCGCGTCCGCATCCTTGATCCCCGCACCAGGAGCAACATTGAGCACCATTTCGCGTACCCACCGCAGCAAGGCACCGGCTGTTGTTCCGGCACCCATCCATACCCCGGCAGCGCAACTCTGGCCGTCGAACGCGCTCCGTTCACGCAAGCCAGTCATGGCCGCCATGATCTGCATCGCGTTGGTTGGTGGAATGCAGGGTGTGGATCCGGCGCTGCATTCGGTGGCCATGCCCGCCGCCGCCAACGCACTGGGCATGGACCCCTCATTGGCGGCCTTCCTGAAAAGCATCGGCACCATTGTCTTGGCGGCAAGCATGCTCGGCGTTGGCATCATCGGGGACCGCCACGGACGCAAAAAGATCCTGGTCGCAGGAATCCTGCTGATGGGCGTCGCCGCGCTGATCACCGCAGCAGCCCCGACCCCACTGGTCTTCGGCGCCGGACGCGTGCTGATGGGCGTTTCAACGGCAATGTCCTTTGCCATGTGCCTTGCCTTGATCCCGACGCTCTTTGAGAAGAAGGACCTGCCCAAGGCATTCGGGCTGTTCTTCGGCGCCGGCGCCACGCTCATCGTCGTCGCCACCTCGCTCTCGGGCACCATCCAGTCGGCCTTGGGTTGGCGCGCAACATACGTCTGCACCGCAGTGCTTTGCGTTCTCCTGACGGGTGCCGCACTGAGGCTCCTTCCTGAAAACCGTGCATCCACCCAGCGGAAATTCGACACCGTGGGCGTGGTCCTTGCCGGTATCGGACTCATCGCGCTGGTCTACTCGATCGGGCAGGCATCCACCCGCGGCTGGGCAAGCCCGCCGGTCATCGGCGGAATATTCCTGGCGCTGCTTATCCTGGGCTCCTTTGCCATCTGGGAACGCCGCATCCAGGATCCCGCGTTTCCCGTGGAACTATTCAAGAAGCCCGCATTCGCCGCAGCATGCCTGGCAGGTGTCCTGTTCAACTGGGCCGATGCCTCCTTGCTGGGACAGTACCCTGCCCTGGCACTGCCGGCCGGGGTCCCCGCCTCGGCGGTATCGCTGGTCGTGGCCGTCATGTACATCGGCATGATCTGCGGCGCACCGATGGCAGGTGTCGCCCAGAAGCGCTTCGGTGCCACCAACCGCACGATGTTCACCAGCGGCCTGCTGCTGTGTGCTGCCGGCCTCGCCAGCCAGATCCTCATGCGCGACCCGCACAACATCGTTCTTCCGGCCGCCGGCCTGTTCATTGTTGGCTTCGCGGTGATGTGGATGCAGAACCCGCAAAGCGCCATCATCATGGGCTCGGCACCCGCGGACCAGGTCGGTGCAGTGGGCGCCGTCAAACCGGCCGTCGGCCAGTTCGGGTTCGGCCTGGGCTTCGCCCTTGCCGGTCCCATGTCCACCATCTTCATGCAGGACGGCGTCATGACCGCCCACGCCTACGGCATGGGACTGGCCGTCCAATCGATCATCTTCGTGATCGCGGCCGGCCTGATCTTCCTGCTCCTGTCCCCGCGCAACCGCCGCGCCACGGCGTAAACCGAAAGGCCCTCATGTACGCGACAACGATTCTGGCCAATGCCACCGTGCTCACCGTCGATGCCGGATTCGGCACCGCCGAGGCCATCGCCTTCACGGACGGAAAGATCCTGGCCGTCGGCTCATCGATTCAGGTCATGGCTCTGGCCGGGCCCGACACCGAGGTCCGGGACCTGGCCGGAGCCACCGTCCTGCCCGGGTTTATCGAGGCCCACGGCCACCCGACAGCTGAAATGAACTTCATCGGGCCAGACGCCATCGACATCCGCGCCTCGCTCTGCAGCAACGCCGAGGTGGTCATGGAGAAACTGCGCACCGCAATCTCCGAAGCCGAGAACGCAGGTGAAGGAGCCTGGGTTGCCGCTTTTGGTTGGGACCCGCTGTTGCTGCCCGAGCTGCCCCGCATCAGCGGGGCGTGGCTCAGTGAGCTCTCCCCCACCGTCCCGCTGTCGGTCATGCATTACTCGGCCCACTCGGCCTGGGCCAATGACGCCGCACTCCTAGCCCTCGGCTTGGATCGGAACACCCAAGACCCGGGCGCCTCGCAGTACCTGCGCGACGAGGCCGGTGAGCTCACCGGCGAAGCCCTGGAAATCCCTGCGGTCATGAACTTCATGGGCCCAAAAATGAATGCCGGGGCGGAGAAGTTCTCTACGTTCCTCGATTTCGAGCTGCACCGCATGGCTTCCGCCGGGGTCACCACCACCGGAGACCTGGCCTTCCACCCGGATTCCTACGCGCTGATGAACGAATACCAACGCACCTTTGAACCTCCGGTGCGCATCCGATCCTACGAGATGTCCGGGATCCGCGAAGAGATCCCGGCACCGGGAACCGATCCGTTGATGGGCGAGGCCACGCAGATGTTCCGTCCCACGGGAGTCAAGGTATGGACCGATGGGTCCCCGTGGGTCGGGAACATCGAGACTAGTTTCGGCTATGAGGACAGCACCGAAACCGAGGCCATCGGGGTCAGTGCCGGACACCAGGGCTGCTCCAACTACACCGAGGAACAATTGCTGGCCATTTGCCGCCAGCACTATGCCAACGGCTGGCAAATGGCCTGCCACGTGCACGGAGATATCGCCGTCGACACGGTGCTCAGCGTCTTCGAGCAGGTCATAGGCGAATTCCCGCGCGTCGACTCGCGCCTGCGGATGGAACACTGCGGCTCGATCACCCCCGAACAGGTCAAGCGGGCATGGGAGCTGGGCGTGGGCATTTCCTTCTTCGTCGCCCACATCCACTATTACGGCGACATCCTCTTTGGGCTGTTCGGCGATCACGCCGAAGCCTGGACCCCGGCCGGAGCAGCCGCTGAGGTCGGGATGCGCTTTTCCCTGCACAACGATCCACCGGTGACCCCGGAATCCCCGTTGCTCAACATGCAGGCCGCAATCATGCGCCAGACGCCTTCGGGCAAGGTGCTGGGTCCGCAATACCGCATCGGCATCCGCGATGCGATCAAGGCCCAGACCATCGACGCCGCCTGGCAGCTGTTCTCCGACCACGAGGTCGGCTCGCTGGAAGCAGGCAAACTTGCCGATGTGGTGATCCTGGCCCGGAACCCGCTGGAGGTTCCCTCCGCAGAGCTCGGGGACATCAGGATCCTGGAAACCTGGATTGGCGGTCGTCGCGTTCCCACCCAGAGCCCTGCGCAGTCCCTCTCGGCATAGCCCCTGACTCAAACAGGTCCGCTTCGCTCATCCCACGTCAAGGATGAGCGAAGCCGAGCTGTTTTTGGCTACTTCGCTTGGGTCTCCGAGTAGAACCATTCGATGTGTTCACGCAACAACCTGGCAGCTTCCTTGCCGTCCCCCGCCGCCACCGCCTCGTGGATACCGTGGTGCTGGGTGCGCAGGACGCTGGAGATCTCCTGCCAGCTTTCCTCGCCCTCGATGGACTCGCTGACATAGTCGCTGATCGACAGGCGCAAGGACTCCATCATCGACTCGATGACGGCATTCCCCGCGAGCGAGGAAAGCAGGACGTGGAACTTCGCGTCCAGGTCGTGGAAGGCGTCGCGGTCAAGACCGGGAGCGTCCATGGCTTTGAGCAACTCGGCGGTTCGCTCCAGTACCTTGGCGCTTCGTTCGGGGTCGGCTCCCAAGTCGGCGGATTCGGCCGCCCATGTTTCCAGCAGGACGCGAGACTCAACGATGTCTGCCACCGGGAGCTGCCGCGAGGCGACATGCAGCCGAAGTGTCGCTGAAAGCCCGACGGCCGGGTTAGAAATCACCACGGCGCCGGAGTTCGGCCCAGATCCGGTGGAGGTGCGAACCATTCCCATGGCATCGAGGATGCGGATCGCATCGCGCACCGAGGCCCGGGAAATCCCATGCATTTCAGCCAGGGACCGCTCCCCCGGCAACTGGTCGCCCATCTTCAGCCGGCCGGCTCGCAGGTCCGCTTCGACGCTTTTGAGCACTACTTCATAAGCACGCGGGGGAACCGCGGATTCACTCGCTGTACTGGTCACAAGATCATTTTCCCATGTTTCAGTGTCGTTTGCTCCACGGCGCCGTCTCGAGGCCCCGGCAACGCGGACGAGCAGTCACCGAATCGCTACGGGGTGGGCAGCATCCAGCTCAGGATCGGCGTGGATTGCAGGTAGACAAGCACGCACAAGATCAACAGCATACCCACAGACCAGCCGGCCACCTTCTTCAGGATCACTGACTCCTTGCCTTCCATGCCCACCGCGGTGGCGGCAATCGCAAGGTTTTGCGGGGAGATCAGCTTGCCGACTACGCCGCCGGAAGTGTTGGCGGCAACTAGCAGGTTCGGGTCGATGCCGGCGTTGATGCCGGCGGTCTGTTGCAGGTTTGCGAACAAGGCGTTGGCCGAGGTGTCCGATCCGGTCACCGCGGTGCCGATCCAGCCCAGGATCGGGGACAGGAACGCGAAGAACGCGCCGGCACCGGCAAGCCAAGTGCCAATGGTGATGGTCTGGCCGGAGAGGTTCATGACGTAGGCCAAGGCCAGCACGGACAGGATCGTGGTCGCTGCCCAGCGCATGTTGTAGATGGTCCGCCCGATTTCGGCGATCGCTTGGGAGACCTTGATCTTGTATTTACCGTTGTCGTCATTCAGCGAGTAGACCACGGCCACTATCAGGCCGGTGAACAACAGCAGGGTCCCGGGGTTCGAGAGCCACTGGAAATTGTAGATGGTCGATGAGGCAGGGTCGCCGTCTGCGTCAACGATGTGCCCGTAAAGCATAGGCCACCTGACCTTGATATCGGTGGAGGCCAGCGCTGCCGGAACACTGACACCGAGTTTCCAGAGCTTTGCAATGCCAAAGATCACGATCACCAGCAGGTACGGGAAGAGCGCCAGGAACGTCGGTCCGGGCCGCAGCTTGCGGTCCGACTCGTCGTAGGTCGAGGTGTTTCCTGCGCTTCCTTGGGCGCCTCCGCCAACGAGGACACGCTCACGGGCGGCTTCGCGGCCCTTGGAGGACCAGAAGCGCAGGAAGATGACGGCTGCGCCGAGGCCCGCCAGTGAGGCAACGATGTCGGTCAGTTCGTAGGAGAAGTAGGTGGCGCAGAAGAACTGGGCCACGGCGAAGGAGGCGCCGATGACCAGGGCCGCGGGCCAGACTTCCTTCACGCCACGCTTGCCGTCAAGGATGAACAGCAGCAGGGTCGGTACGAAGATGGCCAGGATCGGGGCCTGGTGGCCCACGATGGCGCCGATGTGGTTGGCATCCAACCCGGTCAGTGCCGCGGCGGTGGTGATCGGGATGGCCACCGCACCAAAGGCCACCGGTGCGGTGTTGGCAACCAGCACTGCGGCAGCCGCACGCAGCGGCGACATACCCAGGGCCAGCAGCATCGTTGCGGTGATGGCCACCGGGGCGCCGAATCCGGCCAACGCCTCGAGCAGTCCGCCAAAACAGAAGGCGATCAGGATGGACTGGATGCGCACATCGCCGCCGCCGATCACGTCAAAGACCCGGCGAAGGTCCTCGAAGCGTCCGGACACCACCGTGACCTGATAGAGCCAGATCGCCATGATGACGATCCAGACAACAGGGAAGGCACCGAACACCGCACCCATGACACCTGACATCAATGCCATGCCCGCAGGCATCTTAAAGACGAAGATCGCTACCAGAAGTGCCACAAACAAGGATGTAAGGCCCGAAATGTGGGCCTTGGCCTTGACCACGGCCAGCATGACGAAGAACGTCACCAGGGGCAGGAGGGAGACGAGGGCCGAAAGCGCGATGCTTCCGGCCAACGGGTCTGTCGCGGGTGTGAATGTATCCACTGGGGGTTCCTTCGCGTATGGGGTGCGGGGCGGAGAAGGTTCTAGGTGGCCCTATTTGAGATGACCGTGGTCCGACCACTATGGTCTGACCACGAAAGCATAACCCAAACGAGAGCCGCTCGGTGAGTGGGATCACAGAACCCGCGATCGCGGCCGGCAAGTAGACGTGGGCCCCATCACGACCTAGTATGGTCAGACCACACCAATACCTCGGCAGAGCACGCCGGAAGGGCCGCTGAATGAAAATCGCACTTTTCGCCACCTGCATTGTTGATGCCATGTATCCGCAAACCGCGCGTGCCACCGTCAAGATCCTTGAACGCCTGGGCCACGAGGTCATTTTCCCCACCGGCCAGGCATGCTGCGGCCAGATGCACATCAACTCCGGCTACATGGATGAAGCCCTCCCCGTGGTCGTCAACCATGTCAACGCCTTCGAAGCGGAAACCTACGATGTTGCAGTGGCCCCGTCGGGCTCCTGCGTGGCCTCGGTCAAGCACCAACACCCGATACTGGCCGAACGCTGCGGCGACGCCGGCCTGAAGGCACGCGCCGAGGCCGTGGGCGCCAAGACCTACGAACTCTCCCAACTGCTGGTCGACGTCCTGGGAATCACCAACGCCGCGGAACAACTCGGCTCCTACTTCCCGCACCAAATCACCTACCACCCCTCCTGCCATGGCATGCGCTCGCTGAAGCTCGGGGACCGCCAGCTTGATCTGCTCAAGAGTGTTAGTGGCATAGGAGTCGCGGGTCTGCCCGAGGCCGACCAGTGCTGTGGCTTCGGCGGAACCTTCTCCATGAAGAACGCCGACGTCTCCTCGGCAATGCTCGAGGACAAGGCCGAAAACATCGAGTCCACCGGAGCCACCTTGTGTTCCGGCGGGGATGCGTCCTGCCTCATGCACATCGGCGGGGGGCTTTCGCGCACCAAGTCGGAGACCACCACGCTTCACTTTGCCGAGATCCTGGCCAGCACCATCGATGAGCCGGTCTCCGTGACCGGCGAGGTCCTTGTCGGAAAGGCGGGCACGCGATGAGCAGCGTTTTCGTGGGAATGCCAAGCCTCCCGGTCTTCGGGGACGGCAACCTCCACATCGAGGAGCCATTCCCGGCCGCGGCCCACCGCGAACTGGGCAACACCCAGATGCGCGCCAACCTGCGCCATGCCACCCACACCATCCGGGACAAGCGCCTGAAGGTCGTTGGGGAACTTCCCGACTGGGAGGAACTGCGCGATGCAGGGGCGGCCACCAAGAACCATGTCATGGCCAACCTTCCGGCTCTGCTGGAGGAGTTCGAAAAGAATTTCACCGCACGCGGCGGGGTGATCCACTGGGCCCGCGATGCCGGTGAGGCCAACAGGATCGTCACGGATCTGGTCAAGGAACAGGACACTACCGAGGTCGTCAAGGTCAAGTCCATGGCCACCGAGGAAATCGGGCTCAACGACTACCTCGAGCAGGAAGGCATCTCTGCCTTCGAGACCGACCTTGCCGAGCTCATCATCCAGCTGGGCCACGACAAGCCCAGCCACATCCTGGTCCCGGCCATCCACAAGAACCGCACCGAGGTGCGCGACATCTTCCTGGCGGAGATGCCGAACGTGGACCCGGAGCTCACCAACGAACCCCGCATGCTGGCCATGGCCGCCCGAGAACACCTGCGCCGCAAGTTCCTCTGCGCCAAGGTCGCCATCTCCGGCGCCAACTTCGCCCTGGCCGACTCCGGCACCCTCGCCGTCGTGGAGTCCGAGGGCAACGGCCGCATGTGCCTGACCCTGCCCGAAACCCTGATCACCGTCATGGGCATCGAGAAGCTGCTTCCGGCCAAGGAGGACCTCGAGGTCTTCATGCAGTTGTTGCCGCGTTCCTCCACCGGGGAGCGCATGAACCCCTACACCTCGCTGTGGACCGGGGTCACCGAGGGCGACGGACCGCAGAACGTGCACCTGGTGCTCATGGACAACGGCCGCACCGCGGCCCTGGCCGACAAGTATGGACGCACCGCGTTGAACTGCATCCGCTGCTCCGCGTGCATGAACGTGTGCCCGGTATACGAGCGAACCGGCGGCCACGCCTATGGTTCGACCTACCCGGGCCCCATCGGCGCCATCCTCACCCCGCTGCTCACCGGCATCACGAGCGAGGAAAACAGTTCGTTGCCCTACGCCTCGTCGCTGTGCGGCGCCTGTTACGACGCCTGCCCGGTGAAGATCAACATCCCCGAGATCCTGGTGCACCTGCGCGGTGAGGATGTCGATTCCAAGCGCGGCGAGAAGAAGCTGCCGACGCAGATGGATTTGATGATGAAGGGCTCCCAGTGGGCGTTCTCCTCCGGCAAGCACCTTGCCCTTCTGGAAAAGGGCCTGCCGCTGGGCAAGCTGGCTGCCGGGCGCGACAAGAAGATCAAGCGCCTTCCGGGCATCGCCGCCGGGTGGACACAGTCCCGCGACATTCCGGCCCCGCCGTCGAAGTCCTTCAGGGACTGGTGGAAGAAGGACCACGAGCCGGCGGCCGCAAGCAACGAGCAGGAGAACTAAGCAGATGAACGCCAAGGAAGAAATCCTCTCCCGCATCACCTCCGCACTGCATGACGCGCCGATCACGGAGCCCGTCCCCCGGAAGTACCGGATGACCTCTGAGATGCCAGAGGCCGAGCTCATCGACCTGCTGGTGGACAGGCTCGAGGACTACAAGGCACACGTGGACGTTGTCGCAACCCAGGACCTACCGGCAACGATCGCCGAACGGCTCAAGGACGCCACCAGCTACGTTGTTCCCCATGGAATCGACCAGACCTGGCTGGACACCGATGCCTTGCGCGAGGATACGCGCCGCCGCATCGATGCGCCGGGTTCGGTGTTGGGCGTTCCGGAACTCGATGGCACCAGCGCCGTGCTGACCTCCTCGGCGGTCTCGATTGCCGAGTCGGGCACCATCGTGCTTGACGGGACACCGGACCAGGGCCGCCGCGCCATTTCGCTGGTGCCGGACCATCACTTGTGCGTGGTTCCGGTCTCCAGCATCGTCCAGCTGCTGCCCGAGGCGCTGCCCAGGATGGATATCACCCGACCGCTGACCTGGATCTCCGGACCGAGCGCCACCAGCGACATCGAGCTTGAACGCGTCGAGGGCGTGCACGGCCCACGCCAGCTGGACGTCATCATCGTCAAGGGACTCTAGCCCCGCCGGTGAAGGGCAACCATGGTATGTGACCCGGCTGGAGATCCCGTCGGGTCACAGTCATATACCGCTCGGTCCGTTTACTCCAGCAACTTGCCCGCGGTGGAAATCTCCTTGATCAGCTCAGAGATCTCCACCGGGATCTCCGGGATCTCCTCGCGGATCACACCGGCCGTTGGAGACCACACGAGGTTGACCTGCAAGGCAGGATCCATCTGGGGGTAGTCGCTGCGGTTGTGGCAACCCCGGGTCTCCCTGCGTTCGATTGCCGCCTCCAGGGTTGCCCGGGCAGCCAGGGCAGATCCCTTTAGGTCAAACGCATGGGCCAGGTCATGGTAGCCAGCGATATCCGGGTGGATCCCGACGTTGTCCATGCGTGCCTCGATGTTCTTGAGCTTGGCCAAGCCGGTCAGCAAGCTCTCCTCGTCCCGCACGACACCGGCGTGCTCCGTCATCATGTTGCGTATGGCACGTTGGAGCTCCCGCACGTTTTCCTGGCCATCGGCCTCCAGCAGGTCTTCGATCTCGGCCCGCGCAAGCGCCAGGGCTTCGGCCGAGCGCGGCTGGGAATCGAGCGAGGCGGAGTACTTGGCTGCCGCGCGTGCCACGATACGTCCGAAGACCAGCAGCTCGATCAATGAGTTGCCGCCCAATCGGTTGGCACCGTGAAGACCGCTGGAGGCCTCACCAATGGCGTAGAGTCCCTCGACATCGGTGCTGTGGTCTTCGGGCCGGACCCAGACCCCGCCCATTGAGTAATGCGCGGTGGGCGCGATCTCGATCGGCTCTGCCGTGATGTCAAGCATCTGCACCTCGAGCATGGTTTGGTAGACCCTTGGCAGACGCTCCATGATGGTTTTTCGTGGCAGGTGGGACACGTCGAGCCAGACCCCGCCGTTCTTGGTGCCGCGTCCTTCCTTGATCTCCGTGTAGGCGGCAAGTGCCACCCGGTCCCTGGTTGAGAGTTCCTTGCGCACCGGGTCGTAACGTTCCATGAAGCGCTCCCCCAACGAGTTGCGCAAGATACCGCCTTCCCCGCGTGCCGCCTCAGAGATCAGGGTCCCTGCGGCGTTTTCCGGTTCGATGATTCCCGAGGGGTGGAACTGCACAAGTTCAGGATCACGCAGCCGGGCACCCGCATCCACCGCCAGGCGGAAGGCGTCCCCGGTGTTTTCGTCGCGGCGCGATGAGGTCCGGCGCCAGATGCGGGTGTGGCCACCTGCGGCAAGAATGACCGAGTCCGCATGGATGCGGTAGCGCTTGCCGGTGTTGATGTCGAAGCCATAGGCGCCGAAGACCTGGTTGTCGCGTACCAGCAGCCGGGTGACGTAGACCGAGTCCAGGATCGGGATATGCAGCTGCTCGGCACGCCGCACCAGGCTGCGCTGGATTTCCAGTCCGGTGTAGTCGCCGGCAAAGGCGGTCCGGCGGAAGGTGTGTGCGCCAAAAAAGCGCTGCGAGATGCGGCCGTCGTCTTCGCGGGCGAATCCCATCCCGTATCGTTCTAGGTCCTGTATTCCCTGGGCAGCTCCCCTCGCAACGATTTCCACCGTATGCGGGTTCGCCAGGTAGTAACTTTCCTTGATGGTGTCAGCAGCGTGTTGCTGCCAGGTGTCGTCTTCGTCCATGGTGCCCAGCGCAGCATTGATGCCACCGGCAGCAAGCGAGGTGTGCGCGTCGTTTCGCCCGCGCTTGCCCAGCGCAAGGACGTCCACACCCATCTCCGCCAGCTCAATCGCAGCCCGCAGGCCCGATCCCCCGGTACCGATAACCAGGACGGTAGTGGAAATCTGTTGTTCATTGGCTTTCGTTTGGCTCATGGTTTCAACGCTAGGAATAACGCCACGATTAGTCCAATGAATCTTTACGCTTGTCTCCATGCGCATATGCTATTGACATGAATCTTGAACAGCTTCAAAGTTTCGTCGAAGTTGCCCGTATTGGCCATTTCACCCGTGCTGCCGCCTATCTTCACTTGGCCCAACCCTCCCTGAGCAGACAGATCTCAACCTTGGAAGCAGACCTCGGTGCCACGCTTTTTAACCGGGCCCGGGGCAACATCACATTGACCGATGCCGGGGAAGCACTTCTCCCCCTAGCCGGACGGATGCTGGCCGATGCAGAAACGGTTCGCCACGAAATGCAGGAGCTGGCCGGGCTTTCCACGGGCCGGGTGAGGCTCGGAGCCACACCGACGCTGTGCATCAGCATCGTTGCGGAGGTGCTGACCGCATTTCACGGGCAGTATCCGGGCATAGAACTGCATCTGAGCGAACGAGGCTCCCGCGGGCTGCTCAAGGATCTCGCCGGCGGCACACTCGATTTGGCGCTGATCACCACCTCGGAAGAGCTGACGGGGCCCTCGACAAGCTTGTCTCGACTCCCCTTGCTTGTCGAGGAGCTGGTTGTCATCTCCGCAACCCACGGATCACTGCTCGGAAGCGACCGGCCGTTGACTCTGGTGGAACTGGCTGCCCTGCCGCAGATCACCTTCCACGAAAGCTATGACCTGCGGGCAGCAACCATGCAGGCCTTCAACGACGCGGGCCTAAGGCCGAAAGTGGTGCTCGAGGGAGCTGAAATGGATGCCGTGTTGCGTTGTGTGGAACGCGGGCTTGGTGTTGCCGTGGTGCCGGCAATGGTCCTGGTGGATCGACCCGGCCTGCGTTCGGTCCGCCTTATCGATCCAGGGCTCGAGCGCACGATCAGCCTCGCGCACCGCAGGGACGTCGCCCTGACACGTGCCGCCAAAGCGATGCAGGAACTGATCATCTCCACGGCCGAGGTGTTCTCCTCCACCGGCAACACGACAAACGGGCTGATCACTCGGGCCCCGTAGCGGTATCTCGTTGGACCCGCCATCCTAAAACCCGAGGTTCCTCAGCCAGTCCGACAGCTCGTCCTCGCGCTGGGTCGCTTGGTCTTGGCTCCATGTCCCGAGGTGGCGCGAATCGACCAGCAGCCCATCGCGCAAGTAGATGACCCGGTCTCCGCGAGCCGCACATCCAGGATCGTGCGTCACCATCACGATTGTCCTTCCACCGGCATGCACATCGCTCAAAGCGTCCATGACCTCTTTCGACATGCTGCTGTTCAAGGCACCGGTGGGTTCGTCGGCAAAGAGAATTGCCGGCTCCGAGGCCAGGGCCCGGCTGATGGAGGCGCGCTGCAACTGGCCGCCGGAGGCCTCGGTGATTCCGTGCCGCTTGATAGCGGTGATGCCGAATCGCCCCATCAACGAATCAACCCGAGCGATGGCCGCTTCCCGATCGTGCGGCGATGCCTTCAGCGCCGGCAACAGGATGTTGTCGCGGATGTTCAGGTTCCCCAGGAAATGGCTCCGCTGGAAGATGAAGCCCATCTGCGTCAGCCGGACCTGGCTCATCTGCGTATCGTTCAGCGAGGTCAGGTCGCGCCCCTGGAGCAGGACGGATCCGCTGGTGGGTCGATCCATGCCGCTGATGCTGTAGAGCAGGGTCGACTTCCCGGAGCCCGAGGCCCCCATGACGACGAGGAATTCGCCGGCTTCCACCTTCAGATCGATCCCGTTGAGCACCTGGGCCGGTGGATCCGTTGAATAAAACGTCTTGGTGAGGTTCCGGCACTCAAGTGTCGCGGTCGCGGTCGTTTCCATGCTTACTCCTGTGATCCCTTGAGCCATGAGCTCTTGTCTGCGGCGTGCAATCGTGAGGTCAGCGCCACGGCTCCGAGGTATCCCGCAGAGATCAGGCTCAACGGGTAGATGAGGTAGACCAGCCACGGCACGGGGATGAAGTGCAAGGACGAAATCCCGAGTCCCGCTTGGGAGATCGCGGCACCGACGAGTGCGTCTCCTGCCGTCGCGGCCACGACAACACCGATGAGCGTACCGGCCACGACGGTGAGCAGGATCTTGAGCTTGACCTGGCCAGCGAGCTCACGCGAGGAGAATCCGATGGCGCTGAGCACACCCATCTTGGATTTGTCCTTGGTGAGGCGCAGCTTCAGGAACAGGACCGTGATCAACAAAGCAACGCCGAGCCCAAAAATGTACGCCAGGATGGCCGCACTGTGAAACGCTTCGGTGACGTAGGCCAGTGTTTGCGCCATGTACTCGCGCATCGGGATCACGGTGGCCGAGGTGTGGCTCTGGTTGTATTCGCGCGCCAGGGTTCCCGGGTCCAGGTCCTTGGCGGTGTCGGCATACATCACGAATCCCAGGGCGTCCTTGCTATCACCCCCACCCGGCATCTTGCCGGTGTACCCGCCGCTGGTGACGTCTTGGTAGATCCCGCTGACCGTGACGGCCTTGGTGCCATCCGCCGTATCGCCTCGAATGGACATCTCATCACCGATCGACAGGTTGTACTGGTTCGCGTTCATCACCGATAGGGCAATCTCGCCCGTCCTCGGTCCCTGGCCTTCAAGGAAGGCCACGGTGTCCCCGGAGTAGTCGCCGACCGTGACCCGCAGTCGCTCCCACCCCTCTTCTCCCGGTGTTTGGTAAAGGACTTCGGCGAAGTCGCGTATCGCGGTGATCCGTTCGTCGGCTTCCAAATCGGCGAGGATGCCCCGGTGCGCGGCGTCCATGTCGTAGGAGAATTGCAGATCGATGCGCAGGTCGCTTTCCGGGGCTCCCATGTAGGTGATAAATCGGGGGCTTTGGAAGGTAGTCAGCAGGTTGGTGGGCAGGATGACCAAGATCGCCACCAAGGCAAAGACCACGGGGATCAGGGCCCATTGGCCGGCTTCGGCCCGTAGATCAAGCAGCGCCAGGCGATGGTTCATGCTCCCGGGACCGGTCAAGGATGACTCGCTGCGCTTCGCACGCCGGGCCAGCGTCTTCGCCCGTCGGGCGGTCTGCGTTTCATTCAGGGTGCTGCCGTGCACCAACGCACCGACAACCTCGATCTTTTTCACCCCGCGCAGCACACCGTGGCACATCGCGACGACGATCGTGAAGACCAACAGCAACGCAGCCGCGGGTACCAGGAACGTCACCGGTCCCACGGGTGCCTGGGCGTAGTTTGCCTGCACGCTGCGCGTGAGCAGTCCGGTAGCAATCACACCCAACGCCCCGCCAACAATGCAGCCCAGCAGGGCCATGACAGTGTACTTACCCAGGTAGAGCCCGGTGATGCTCCGATGGGGAAGGCCGATCGCCTTCATCACACCGATTTCCCTCACCTCGTCCTCCAACGCCCCGCGAATCACGAAACGCAGGTTCAACAAGGCGATCAGCATCAACAGCCCACTGACGAAGACCAAGGCCACGGCGACCAAGCCGTCGCTGAAGACATTGATCAGCCGGATCATCTGGAACGTCACCGCCTGTCCGTTCTTCGGCAGGGCGTCCACTGACTCGTAGGTCTTCTGGAACTGTGCCGACGAGGCACTGTCAGCGAGTCGATACTCGAGAATGATCTCGGCCTCCCCGCCGCCGGCAACGGCCAGGTCTTCGAAGTCCTCCTCGGCCACCAGGAACCTGGTGGCCGAGGACAGCGAAGAAGCCATCTGGGAATCGCGGACGAAACCCCGAATCACCAGCTGGTGGTTTCCGGTATCCGTGCGGATATCCAATTCGTCACCGATCTGCAGGCCGAAACCCTGTTGGTAGCCCACCGGAACATAGACCTCACCCGCAGCGGGCCGGGGAATTGTGCCGGCACCGTCAATGAGGAAGTCGAAGTCCTCGTTCTGTGCCACAAAGAGGTTGTCGATCAGGCTGGAGGAAAAATCGCCGGCACCACCGGTGGAAGGTCGCTGCCACGAGACGGCCGCCCCGTCGAATCCGAGCATGTCCTCAATGAGCCACGAATCGATCTCCGGGTGTTCCCCGGCGAACTCGGCCAGCGCCTCGGCATCGGCCTTGCCCTTGTGCATCTGCAGAAAGTGCGGTGGCTTGGCTTGCTCGAACAGGGCGTTGACCGAACCCACCGAGCGTTCCATCACCATCGCACCGGTGGACATCAAGAACGCACTGATGATGAACATGACGAACAGGGATATGTTGACGCCCTTGTTCCGGACCAGGTCGTTGTACGCGTATCGGAGGTACAAGGAATCCTTCATCCGGGGTCCCCCAAGCCCGACGGAACCATCGCCTGCGGCACACTCGGGAAAATGATACTCATGACGGGCTCCTGTCAGGCGGTTGAGAATCAGCTTATGTTTTTGCTCTTCCGACCGGTATCAGGGGAAGCCCTGGTCCTCCCCCGGGAAAATCGGGCCGGTCCCCGATATCTCGGCCAAGCACGGCCGTCCGGGCAGTGTTGGCCCCGCTGCCGCCGGCCAGTAGCCCGTCGGCACGCGATAACTAAATAGGGATAGGCTTGATGCCGGACCCATCCGCAACAAAAACCCGTTGCTCCGTGGGATCCGACGCATCGTCCCGAGGATCCTCTTGCCTTTCACTCTGGCCCACCCGGCTGCCGTCCTGCCCTTCCTGCGCGAACCCTTCGTGCCGATCGCTTTGGTGGCCGGTGCGATGGCGCCGGACCTCCCGTATTTCGCCATGGTGTCCTCCACCAGCGATGCTTGGTACGAACCGATTCTTAACGGCGGCAACTCGCATGACTTCGCGCAGATCCTCTCCGTGGGTCTGCCCTTGGCCTTGGTTCTCTGCGGCTTCCTGTGGTTGGTTGCACGCCCCCTGCGCTGGGCTACGCCCGATGCGTGGGTGCCCGCCAAGACAAAGCCCACGGGACGCAAACCCAGCAGCGCACGCATTGCGCTGTGGATCTTCTACTCCTTGGTGCTCGGGCTTTTCACCCATATCGCATGGGACGCCTTCACCCATTCCCATGGCTGGGTGGTCCAACAGCTCCCCTTCTTGGGCACCGAGATCATCAGCGGCTTCCCGATCTACCGGATCCTGCAGCACCTTAGCACCCTGGCCGGTCTGTTGATCATGCTCCTGTGGTACCTCAAGCGGCTGAAGGCAACCCCTGTACCTATCCACGAGCAACGAACGCAAAGGGTTGCCCTCCGGGCAACCCTGGTCGGAGCATTGCTGCTGGTGCCTACGATGTTGGTGGCAGGGCTGGCGGTTGCCGGCGGGTTTTCCTCGGATGCCGGGCTCAGCGTCGAATCGTTCTTGTGGATCGCCAGCACCCGCGGCGGTGCAGCCCTGATCATCGTGCTTGCGGCCTACGGCCTCATCTGGCAGGGTATGGTCCTCGCCAAGAAAGTGCGAAAAATCAACCAGCGAAGCGCCTAGGGCCCTCGCCTCCCGGACCGGGTTCGGCGTCGGTCTTCTGCGTGGGCGCCCAAGCCTGAACCACTGGCCCGCGCGGACATCTCCTGCCCGCGAACCAAACACGGCTGCACAACCCCAACCCGTCCCCGAGCATGGTCGCACCGGAATCGGTGGTTCGTCACCATGGCCCTGATGTGTTGTGCTTGGACCATGCGCATTGAACTCGACGCCGGGGCCCTGCCGGTCCGCAATGTCTACCGACTGCTGACCTCGTTGGTGATCCCGCGCCCGATCGCATGGGTATCCACCCTCAACGAAGCGGGCCTAGCCAATCTGGCCCCGCATTCGTTCTTCACGGTGGCTTCCGCGGACCCCGGGATCGTGCAGTTCACCTCGGTGACACGCAAGGACACGCTGCGAAACATCGAGTCCACCGGCGAATTCGTGGTCAACCTCGCGCCCCGCGCGCTGATGGAACAAATCAACGCCACTGCCACCGAGTTCCCCAGCGATATCAGCGAGTTCGATGCCGCGGGGCTGAGGAAAGAGCCCAGCCGCACTGTGGCAGCTCCCCGGATTGCAGGCTCCCCCGCCGCCCTTGAATGCTCCCTGCACCGGATCATCGAGGTGGGCAATTCCTTCCTGGTGCTGGGCTTGGTCACGCACGTTGCCCTTGATGAGTCGATGCTCAACGAGGCCGGGCATCCACAGCCCGAACGGTTGGACCCCGTCGCACGGTTGGGAAGCAACCAGTGGGGAACCCTCGGCGAAGTGCTGGCCCTGGACCGCATCACCCTGGAGCAGTGGGGTGCAAACACCCAAAAAGACTAAGAATCCGGAGTCAGGAAGTGGCTCTCCCGTCCTGCCCCAGCGACCCACCGGCGCACGTTTCCAGCCTGGCTTTCGCGACACAGCTGTCACTTTTCAGACAAACAGTGGCGCAGCCCACTTTTCCTTGCTAACTTTGTGATGGCCAAAGGCGGACTTCCCCCAGTTAGAGGGAAGTTAACAACCAGGCGCAACTAATCCATCAGCCGTTTCGAAGCTGTGGAGGGACGCCTGGAAAGCGCAAGACCAAGGCACCTTGCTCCATGGTTTCGTCTGGAGCACAAGGAAGTCGCACCATGAACAATTCCATCCTTTCAGCGGAAAACATGGCAGCAGCCGTCGCCATCGCCGCAGAGAACGTCCGCAATGCGGGTGGCCCGTTCGGTGCCCTGATTGTCACCGCAGACGGATCACGCTTCGAAGGCGTCAACAGGGTCACCGCAAGCAACGATCCCACCGCCCATGCCGAAGTCACCGCCATCCGCAACGCCTGTAAAACACTGGGCACCTTCGACCTGAGTGGTGCAGTGCTCTACACCAGCTGCGAGCCCTGCCCTATGTGCCTGGCCTCCGCGCTGTGGGCACGGGTCTCCCGCGTGGTCTATGCCGCTGACCGGCACGAGGCAGCCGCCGCAGGCTTCGATGATGCGGCGTTCTACGAATTCTTCGAGGGCGATCCGGCCGACCGCTCGGCCATGATGCGCGTCGAGCACATCACTGATGAGGGCTTCGACCATCGTGAGCCCTTCGCACTGTGGTCAAATCTCGACACCCGCATCGAATACTAGGGGCGAACCGAACGGTTCGTACCTTAGCCCAGGATCCGCAGCATTTCGTTGATCTCATCCTTGTTGAATTCCTTGGGATCCAGGACGTGACCTTCTTCGAGTCCAAGCCATTGACGACATTGCGCGTGTTCGGGATGCTGGGCGTCGTTGGCTGCTTCGATCTTCTCGGCCCAGCCCCAGACGCCGCCGGCGTCTTCAAAGGGCGCCATCCCCCGTCCTGCGGTACAGGAAGGTACCAGCTGGTTCGTGTTCGCTTCCAGGACCTTTTCAAGCGTCACGCGGTGGCGCCAGTCGTCGCCGAAGTCATAGGTGTAGTCGATGGCATCGCCTTCGATGCCCAGCACCGCAGAAAGTACGACACCGCACTCGTGGACGTGCACATCATCCCAGGGACCGGAACCCTCGGGATCGCAGGAGTACATAGTTCCTCGGTATCCGTCTTTCTGGAAGGCGTGCAGGTGGCTGTCGTCCCAGAAGAATGCCATTTGGATCAGGCGGTGCAGGTCATCCAACCTGGAATCGGAGGGCACCAGGAGGCGCCGCCATACCGGTGGTTTCGAACCCACCAGCATGACCTTGAGCCGATAGACAGGCGCATCCGATTCGTGTGTGGCGGTCCGCTGGGCCCCGATGGCCTCCTCCGCACGGGACCCCAGAGCAAAGTGGCCTTCGTCGTCCCACAGGTCGACGGCGAACACCTCCTCGACGCTGCGAACCATATGCTCCGGAACCGTGACATGGGTATCAATCCGGACCAACCCCAGCTCCGCCATCAGACGGAAGTGGTCCATCGCGGTTCCGGCGATGGCCATCAGCATGAACCCGTCATCATCCCCGCCAGGCTTCGGAGAATTGCCCGCCATCTCGATTCGCTCCACCGGCAACGGGGTTGGCCCGCATCCAAGGGTCAACACCATCTTGTGCATAAGCCACAGGGACGGGCCCAACATCATGGTAGTTGCCACTGCCTCCTCCAGGCTGGCCAGGTAGCCGGTGGCGAGGCTTCGATAGGCTTCAAGCCGCACCGGGTCCGACGCTTCCGTCCACGCCCTGCCCACTTCCCCGGGGACGGCCTTGGTTGAACGCACATCCAGGAGACCGGCCTCGAGCATCGCAGCCCAGAGCTCGTTCAGCACCGGAACATCATTCATCGAGCGAACCTTGAGCGGTCCGCCGTCACTGGGATCATCGGCGGGGGTTTCCAATCCCGGTATCGCGTGCTGGTCGGTAGCAGGACGTTGCCGGGTTCCGATGGCCGCGACGCCAACGCAGGCGGCCGCCTGCTCAATATCCGCCAGACGCAGCACCCCTGTGCTTGTCACCGGCCGTCCTGCCCCAAGCCATGCGAGCAAAGCGGTGACATGGGCAGTCAATGGCATTGCTTCGAAGGCGGCCAGTTCTTCGGCTAGGGGGATTTCCGGGATGAAGATTTCCGGCAGCTCGGGGACGGAAATTTCTTCGTCCCCAAACAATGCATGCACTTGCTCATAGTCCTCGACCGTTCCGGACCACCGGTCGGTCTCAAAGAGGAAATCGAGGTAGAGGTGCAAGGCCCCCGCCACTACTGCCACGTCTTCGCCCAGCTCTTCCCCGAGCGAATCCAAAACCGCGGTCACGTCGCCGAAGGCGAAAGACGTGATGTTGTTCATGGGCGTAGCATCGAGCAACTCCCCCAAGGCCACACCCGCGATCTGCAGGCAGGCCAAGGCCTCGTCCGGTTCGCCCTCGGAATCTTCAAACCACGACACGAATCCCGCCGTCAGTGGAGCGAGGAGTTTTTGTGCACGAAAGGAGCCAATGGAAACCGGCACAGAGGAATCGTTGAGCCGTCCGGGATGGGATCCTGTCTTTGGCTTTCGTGATTTCTTGGCCGGATGGTTCTTGTTCTTCTTGCCCATGGGGCTCCAATTCATCTGGAATGCTGGCTCCGTCCTGGCATCAAGGCTAAGACGACCATCGTGCCGGCACAAGCCGGTTCCCGGCAGCCGGGTCCCGCGCACCGGTCTGACAGGACCGAGGGGCCGGTCCTGATGGACCGGCCCCTCGGGACTACAAAATGCTCTTTCGTGGTCTTTCCGTGCCTACGGTTTGGTCACCAGGCCCTTGTCGACCATCCATTCGAAAGCGACATCGGCGGGCTCACGTCCCTTGACGTCAACCTCGAGGTTCATGGCCTGAAGAGCCTCGACGGTGAGCAGCGGGGATATCTGCGCAAAGACATCGACGATTCCCGGGTACTCATCGACAAAGGCCTTGTAAAAGACCGGTGCACCGTTGTAGGCGGGGAAGAACCCCTCATCGTCCTCGAGTACCGTCAGGCCCAGGGCCTTGATTCGCCCGTCGGTGGTGAACACCTCGCCGAAGTTGCAATCGCCCTTGTCGGTGGCGCTGTAAACGGCGCCGGTGTCGTAGATCCCGATGTTGGAGTCAGGCACCCCTTGGGGGTCCCCGCGCTTGAGACCGTAGTGCTCGAGCATCGGGTTCATGCCGTCGGAGCGGGAGTTGAATTCCGATTCAACGCAAAACGTCCGGTCCTTCACAGGCAGGTCCTTGAGCTGGGACAGCTTGCTGATCCCGCCCAGGTCCTTGACCGCTTCGGTGCGTACGGCCATCGCGTAGGTATTGTTCATCGGAGCGGGCTGGCCCCACAGGACTCCGTTGTCCAAGTCCTCGTCATGAACGGCCTGCCATTGTTCCTCCGGATCCGGGATCCCTTCCTCGTGACCCATGTACGTCAGCCATGCGGTGCCGGTGTAGTCCCACATCACGTCGGCCCGCCCGGAGACGAGCAGCTTGCGTGCCGGGACACTGCCAGGCACATTGGTCAGGTCGGTGACCTTGAATCCGGCGGCCTGCGAGGCCAGCACGGCGATCTTGCCCAGGATCAGTGCCTCGGTGTAGTTCTTGCCGGTCACCGTCATCTTTGCGCCGGCTTCCAAGCCCTCCAGAGGCTGGATGCTGCCCGGTGCCGCCAGCGGTACGTAGCTGGTGGCCGGAGCCAGGCCACACCCGCTCAGCACCAGGCCCGCGGCCGCCACCACGGTGGCGGACTTCAAGAATTTTCCGAGTTTCATATCTAAAGTCCCTTCGGGCGGGCCAGCTGTTCGAAAGCGCGGCCAAGCCAATCAACTAACAATGCCAACAGCGCCACTAGCAGAGAGCCCGCGACCAGGACGAAAGTCAGCCCCAGGTTGACACCGGTGATGATCAAGATGCCCAGTCCGCCGCCATTGATGAAGGCGGCCAGGGTGGCCGTACCCACCAGCAATACCAGCGCGGTTCGCACCCCTGAGAGCATGACCGGGATCGCCAGCGGAAGTTCGACCCTGAAGAGCACGGACATTGAACTCATGCCCATTCCTCGACCAGCTTCGACGAGCCGCTCGTCAACTTGTTTCAACCCGACCATGGTGTTGGTCAATACCGGCAGGATCGCATAGACCACCAGCGAGACGATTGCTGCCCAGTATCCGAACCCGATCCAAAATGCCAGGAGCACGATCAGGCCAACTGCGGGAGCCGCCTGGCCGATGTTGGCTATGGCCATGACAGGGTTGGTGAAGCGGCGCATTGACGGCCGGGTGAGCACGATCCCCAACGGGATCGCAATGACGAGCACGATGACCGCCGAGACGGCCGTGAGGCTCAGGTGTTCGCGCGTATATACCAAGAGGGCGTCCGCGGCCAACGTGGTGCTTTCGGTCTCGGTGAGATCGGCGGTGAAGATCCAGGTCAAAAGTGCGGCGATGGCCACCAGGATTCCCACAAGCTGCAAGGACAATATCCGCCACGGGTGCTGCACCGGCTTGAGGACCGCTGCCGCCGGGTTGCCCTGAACGGTTTGCGCATTCGCACTCATCGTGGCTCCTCCGCGCTGGGTGTCTGGGCAGCCATCGCGTTCTCGACCGACAGCGCCGGAATGGCACCGGAGTTCAGGCCCACGGGGGCCTCATCTCCGCCAACCGCCGAGTTGGCCGCGGAGATGGCCTCCATGATGGTCTGCACGTTGATCAGGCCCTGGAACACCTCGCGCCGACCGGTGACCACAGCGGTATCTGCGCTGGCAACAAGCATGGTGTCCAACGCGTCATTCAATGTGGACTGGTCGCTGACCACCGGCATCGAAGCATCAACGGTGTCATCGACCAGTTGCATCCGTGAGAGCTGGCGCCGTGTCAGGCGGCGAAGCGGGCGACGGCGGCTATCGAGCACCACCGCCGTGGGGGCACCGGCCCCCTGGAGCTTGGACAGGACATCGCTGGCCAGGTCCCCGGGCAGCGCGGTGACGGCCTCCACAAGCTCAACCTCGTTCACCCGGGTGAGCGTCAGCTGCTTGAGCCCGGCACCGGATCCAATGAAGTTCTCGACGAATTCATTGGCCGGGTTGGCCAGGATTCGTTCCGGCGAGTCGTACTGGACCAACTGCGCGCCCTCGTCGAAGATGGCGATCCAGTCGCCGAGCTTCACCGCTTCGTCGAAGTCGTGGGTGACACAGACGATTGTCTTCTGCACTTCCGACTGGATGTTCAGCAGTTCGTCCTGCAAGCGTTGGCGGGTGATCGGGTCCACAGCGCCGAAGGGCTCGTCCATGAGCAGGACCGGCGGGTCGGCGGCCAGTGCACGGGCGACACCCACGCGTTGCTGCTGCCCACCGGAGAGTTCCTTGGGGTAGCGATCGCGATAGATGGCCGGGTCCAGGGAGACCAGTTCGAGCAGTTCGTCGACCCGCTCGGCGATCTTGGCCTTGTCCCAACCAAGCATTTTGGGAACGAGGCCGATGTTGGTGGCAACGGTCATGTGCGGAAAAAGGCCGCCGGCCTGGATGACGTAGCCGATTCCACGGCGCAGCGTGTCGCCGTCCATCTTGGTGACGTCTTGGCCGTTGATGACGATCTTGCCGCCTGTGGGTTCGATCAGGCGGTTGATCATCTTAAGCGTGGTTGTCTTGCCGCAGCCCGAGGGGCCGACGAACATAACGAGGCTTCCGGCCGGGATTTCCAGGGTGAGTCCGCCGACTGCCGGCTTGACTTGGCCTGGGTATTGCTTGGTGACTTCTTCAAGCAAGATGGATGTGCCAGTGTTGGCGCCAATGGATTCAGACACGGATACCTCGCGGTGTGGTTAGTCGGCCGATGCCGAGCAGGATGAGATCAAGAATGAATGCCAGGATGACAACTCCGATGACACCGACAAGCAAGGAGTCAAGGGACTTCGCGCCGCCGATCCGGGAGAGTCCGGAGAAAATGAAACCGCCAAGGCCCGGGCCCAACGCATAGGCGGCAATCGCGGCAACGCCCATGACCATCTGAGCCGATACCCGGATGCCCGAAAGGATGACGGGCCATGCCATGGGAAGCTCTACGGTGGCCAGGGTGCGCATGCGGCTCATGCCGATGCCGCGTGCCGATTCAACGATGGCCGGGGATATCCCGTCCAGGCCGACGATGGCATTGCGAACGATCGGCAAGGCTGCAAAGAAGGTAACGACGATGACCGACGGCGTGACACCGAACCCGAACGGTGCGATCAACAACCCGATCGCAGCGAAGGAGGGAACGGTCAGCCCGATCGCGGAAATGCCGTTGGCCAGGCCGGACAGTGATTTATTTCGATAGACCAACGCCGCGATGCCCACCGCGATGATCGTTGCCAGGATCAGACACTGCGCAACGAGGGAAAAGTGCTGCCAAGAGGAAAACAATATTTGGCGGTAACTGTCGCCAATAAATTCAAACACATCAAAACCTGCTTCACTTTGGTTACGTAGCCTGCTCTCGTCGGCCCGAACGACCTCGGATACGGTGTAAACCTACGTGACTGGCGAGAGCATATCCACTTTCGAATCGCCTCCTAGTCATATCGTGATGATTCTGAAATTGGTGGATTTACATCGAAGATATCGTAATCTTGCTGATTTCTTCGTGGTCCAAAAAACCAAAATTATCTGAAAACTTTCGATTATTCCGCAAAAGTCGATCAGTTCAATCAAACTGATTAGTTTCGATTTATGGATCATTTCCACTACCGCCGGCTCTGCTGGACCCCGCGTCAGGCTTGCCAAACGAAATCGCAGCTTGACTTGACGGCGTTGGCGCTAGCCTCCTTGAATATCAGGTAACCGTGAAGGTCACTGCGCTGGCGCACCGCTCCCTCCTCCGGTGTCGATCACCCTTACCTGCAGTTTCACAACGAAGTCCCGGAATCACCCGAGGGCCGGTATCTGCCGCGTTACTGCGCTTGACCTTGTTCGTGACCCCCATCATGCGGTGGTTCCGCAAGGCCAACGCCCGTCGAGCACTCGGTTCGGACCCACTTCCTTGTCCTCGAATGGACGAACGCGCTCCAGGCCGGTCGGCATTTCCCCACTGGCTCAGCCCAGCTCGATGCACAGCCTTCGGCTGCTCCGGCCGCTCCGCGACCGAAATATGCCGGCCAGCCGAAATCTGCGCCAATGACCACTAGTCACAGTCGATAAACTGGTTCGTCGGCATAGGATCCTTGCTTTCAAAATTGAATTAGATGAGACAATGATTCCGATACCGAATTATCGATTCCCTCCATCGATCCGGAGACCTCTGGAATGCTTGATTCACGCCAGCCGGCCATCTAGGCGGCCGCCACCCGTCGGTATCCCGTGATGGTGCATTGTCGGTATTTTTCGCATCGTGTTAGACATGAGACCTGTGTGACCGCCATCTTCACTGTTCCGCGGGCACTTAGCCGCTGGACCTCTCGGAAAGGAAATTGCAGTGGACGATCCAATCTCTTCAGAATCGGTGTGCTTCACCGCTATACGCACCGCCATCACTCACACACGTATCATCGACGGCGCCGGCAGTCCCGCGTTCCCGGGAGACATCGTCCTCCAGGACGGAATTATTGCCGCTGTCCTGCCTTTCGGCGCGTACAACGACGACGGGGCCACCGTGGTCATCGACGGCACCAACCTCGTGACCTGCCCGGGCTTCATTGACATGTTCGGGACTTCGGGCACCGCCGCGAGCGGCGGGGAATCCGGGCAGTCCGCACTCGCCCGGGGCGTCACCACCGAGGTCCTGGGACTTGAAGCCTCAGTCAGCGCACCGCTGGGCAATGGTTCAGGGGGCCCGCTCGAATCAGTCCAGGGAACCAACATTGCCTTTATGGATTCCAGGGAAACAGAGGGCGTCCAGGCAGCTGGCTCCGAAGCAGAGAACCCCACCGACAGCCAGCACGGCACAGCGACCAATTCCGCAGCTTCCCCCTCCCACCTCGAGAGTCCAGGGATGCTCGCCTCTTTGTTGCCCAGTTGGGCCCGCTCGGGCGAAACCGACGAGATTCTGGCCGAGCTCCGCGAAGAGGAAACCGTGTCGCGGATCCGTGCCGATATTGAAGCCTCAGAAAACCCTGATTGGGACGAGATCGTCATCTCCATGGTGGAATCCGGGCAACTCGATGTTCTGGTGGGGCAATCCATCAAGCAGATCGCGGCCATCCAATCCTCGGATCCCATCAGCACGTTCTTGCGGATATTGCGAGCCGATTCACTGTCCACAGAAATGCTGCAGGGCAGCTGCACCGATGAAGACCTGCGCAGCATCGGCTGCAATCCCGCTCAGGCCAACATTGCCGAACCCGTGGACCTGACTTCGGCGATCCACCAGATGACGGGCCTGCCGGCGTCCATCTTGGGCCTTGCCAACCGCGGAGTCCTCGCAACGGGCCATGCCGCCGATGTGCTGGTTTTCGACCCGGATGCCATTATTGATGTGGCCGCCTTTGCCGATCCACGGCAACCGGGGGCAGGAACCACCTATGTGTTCGTAAACGGCGTGCCGGCCGTCTTCGACCATCGACCCATGTCGGCCTCGGCCGGCCGCTCCCTGCGCCGCGGCGCGGAAGGAACTACGTAATCCCTATGAACACACCGGAAATGATCGAGCTGCTCAAGCGGGACAGGTCCCTTGCGGTGGTGCGCACCGAGGCCATCACCGATGCCGCCGAACTCTGCGGCGCGTTGGTCGCCGGCGGCATCAACGCCGTCGAGCTGACCTTCACCATCCCCGACATGCTCACGCACCTGGCTTGGGCGGCCGAGACGGCATACACCCATGGTGCCACCGTGGGGGCAGGCACCGTGCTTTACGCCGACCAGGCGCGGGCAGCAATCGACGCGGGAGCCCAGTTCATCGTTTCTCCAGGCATCCGCCCGGAAGTGGCCGAAGTTGCGGTCCAAGCCGGGGTGCCCTTCTGCCTCGGAGCCATGACCCCATCGGAGGTCGCCATGGCCCTTGACCTAGGTAGCGCAATGGTCAAGATCTTCCCCGCCGGCACGATGGGTTCGGGGTACCTCAGCGACCTGCTCGAGCCTTACCCGGGCGTGCGGCTCCTGGCGACCGGACGCATCACGCTGGCCAACGCCAATGAATTTCTCGAAGCCGGGGCACTGGCAGTCTGCGTCGATTCCGCCGTGGTCCCCGGCGCCTTGGTGGCAGCAGGGGAACACGAGGCGATCTCCAGGCTCGCAGGCGAGTTCACCTCCGTCCTGCACCACTAGAACAGGTGCATGGTACTGCCCGTGGATGCCGCGATACGGCTCTTGATCCACCACGGGCAGGACCCAAGCGAGGTACTGCCCTGCCAGTCCTGCCCCGGCGGTTAACGCGTGATGTACATGAAGCCGCCCATCGATGGCTTCATGTACATCAGGAAAAATCCGCGGCGACAGTCTCGGAACGCGGAGTACCTACACGCTCGAATCGCGCTCAACGCGACCGGTGTGCATGTTGTATTGAGGCTTCTGGAACGAAAGCTCACCTCCGTTTCGCCCACCGTAGGGCCGACCATGGTCCGCGTACTCTTCGCGGTAAAAAAGGATTCTCCAATCCCCGAGCTCGACCCGGGCACCGCTTCGAAGCGTGTATTCGCTCCCGGGCTTCAGCCCGGCGCTTCCACCTACCCGGCCGACGGCAACAAGCACATACTCGTCAAGCTCGTTGTGCACGACCTTGGCGTGAATCGGGTCTAGGCCAGGAAGCACGAGACCTGGACTCTCAGCACTTCCGATGTCCAGTCCCTCATCGGGAATGGCAAAAACCTTCGGCGCCTTGCCGTTCCAGCTTTCGCTGTCCTTGACGTAAATCAGTCGCGGTGCGCCACTGCCTCGGGTGTAGTGCGTAGTGGTGGGGCGTCGGCGGTAGTTTCGCAGAACCGTGGGCACCAGAGGGAACATGGTCCCGGGGATCGCCACGCTCTCTCCCATGCCCGCACCGGATTTGCGTGACAGAAGCTTGCGGGAGGCACTAAGCTTGCCGACCCTGACGGCGGAGGAGCTGGTGCCGATCCTGGAGATGAGATTCGACTTCACATTTCCGAGGTTGACGAGGTTCCCGTCAGGCCCGTCAACGACGAGTGTGATCCCGGCTTCCTTGAGCTTTTGCGCAAACTCGTTCAGCCCGCTTCGGTCAATGGTTCTCGCCGAGGGGAAGTCCGAAAGCGAATCGGCTGTGACGGTAATCGTCCGTCCGGCCGCCTTGATAGTTCCGTTGGTCTGCTCCGGCTGGCTTTTACCGTCGCCGGGCGATTGAACGGAAAACGTCATGTCTATGTCAAAGCGCATGGCACAGTCCGCCTACTTGCGGTAGGGATCTGAACCCGCGGCTTCATCATCACTCGTGGTGACACGCAATGTTCCGTCGAATTTCCACGTGGCCCGCGGTGCATCGGGCCCGATGTCACGAGGGACTTCCACGGTCATGTCCACCAGCGTGTAGTTAACCGCAGCGCCACGTCCGGTCAGGTAGGTCCATAGTTCACGGCCAAGATCCGACCAATCGCCGATTTCCGCCTCAGGCTGTCCCGATGCTGCGTTAATTCCGGTGTCTTCCACTACAACCACACTCCGATTAGTAGGAACAAGAATCGCTAAAGATTAATTTATCTAGCTAGGCTAGCGACCTGAGTCAAGAATAGCCGTGATTTTCGACAATGCAAGCACCTCTGCCCCGCCTTCGAGCAGCTGCAGCCCCTATTGCCACATGCTGCCTTTTAGCTATGTCATCGTCAACCGCATTGGCCGCTTGATGTGATGGGATATGGGAATGAAACTTGCCACGTTGCGCCACAGCGACGCTCCCGAAAACACCTTTGCCGCATTGATCACCGAGGACCACTTTGTCGGCCTTGACGGGTTCCCCGATGTCGGTGCCTTCCTGGCCGCCGATGTCCAAGCGCGCACGCAAGCCCTGGGAGCCGCAGCAACCGGTGACGGGACTCCGCTTGGGAGCGCCAACTACGCCCCGCTGATCAGCAACCCCGCCAAGGTGTACTGCATCGGGCTGAACTACCGCAACCACATTGCCGAGGTCGGCAAGGAGGAACCGGAGTTCCCCACGGTCTTCACCAAGTTCGCTTCATCGCTCACCGGGGCCAACGACCGGATCGAGATCCCGGCCGAGGACCACCGCATCGATTGGGAGGGTGAGCTCGCAGTCATCATCGGTTCCCCCGGACGCCGCATCACCGAGGCCGATGCCCACAAGCACATTGCCGGCTACGCGGTCTCCAACGACGTGTCAATGCGTGGCTACCAAGGCCGAAGCACCGAATGGACGCAGGGCAAGTGCTGGGATGCCGCGACACCGTTGGGTCCATGGCTGGTCACCCCCGAGGCCTTCACCAAGGACGCTAGGATCACCACACGTGTCAATGGCGAAGTCGTCCAGGAAGACTCCACCGCCGACCTCGTCTTCTCTCCCGCAGCCCTGGTGGCCTACCTTTCGGTGTTCAACCGGTTGAGCCCCGGGGACATCATCCTCACCGGAACGCCTGCCGGCGTGGCACTGGGACGGCGCAACGGGTCCGGACGCCACCCCTGGCTCAAGGCCGGGGATGAACTGGAAACCTCCATCGAGTCCTTGGGTACCAGCCGCAACGTGTTCATCTAGGCCAAGGCTACGCGGCCCAGATACCGGCACCGGCCAAGATGGAATACGTAACACCGCAGCCAAATCCCGGTCGAGGCTCGTAGGCTATGGCCCATGACCTTTACCACGTGTGACCTCTTTGATGCCGACGAGTCCCTGCAATCGGTGTCCCTGCAATTCGAAGACCTCGGCGCCCTGGCGCGCTTCAGCGGCCCGGTGCGCACTGTGCGCTGTTACCGGGACAACGGGCTGGTCAAATCGCTGCTCAACTCCCCCGGCGGTGGCGCAGTCCTGGTGGTCGACGGTGCCGGATCGCTAGAATCCGCGCTGATGGGCGACATGATCGCGGCGGCAGCGGTATCCAACGGCTGGGCCGGCGTCGTGATCAACGGTGCAATCCGGGACCGCGCGGCGTTGGCCCGAACGGAGCTGGGCATCAAGGCGCTGGGATCCAACCCGCGCAAGAGCGCCAAGGACTCCATCGGCGCGGTGGATATCGTCGTGGCCTTTGGCGGGGTCACCTTCTCCCCCGGGGCAACCCTGCATGCGGACGAAGACGGCATCCTTGTGACTTCCTAGTCCGCACCGGTTCCCCCGCAGCCGGTCCCGGCACGGGAAAAGCGGCAAGAACCCA
This sequence comes from Paeniglutamicibacter antarcticus, assembly GCF_039544305.1. NCBI lineage: Bacteria > Bacillati > Actinomycetota > Actinomycetes > Micrococcales > Micrococcaceae > Paeniglutamicibacter > Paeniglutamicibacter antarcticus. The sequence continues at coordinate 82,296 of NZ_BAABLK010000022.1, read as the reverse complement.
ACATCCAGCAGCACCCCCCGCGGGAGACAAAGACGCCGTGCGAACCGGTGGCCCACTGTCCAACGACATTGCGCCGCGAGCCCTCCCGGAATAAAAAGGGCCGTTGGCCCTGTTCAACACCACAACAGGGAACCACCGAAGCCCGGGGATCCCGCCGGTCTGTACCGGACGGCCTGCAGCCGGCGGACAGATGGGCTATCCGTCTTTTCCCCCGGGCTGGCCCCACCCCACACACCAACCAAAGGAGCATCATGAAGGTCACGATCATTGGCGGACACGGAAAGATCGCACTGTTGGCAGCCTCCCGGTTGTCCGAACGCGGCGACGAGGTCCTCTCCATCGTTCGCAACCCCGAGCATGTAGGCGACATCGCAGAGCTTGGAGCCACCGCAGTGGTCCTGGATGTCGAGAGCGCGTCAGCCGCGGAACTCGCCGAGGTCTTCGAAGGCTCCGACGCCATCGTTTTCTCCGCCGGCGCCGGCGGAGGAGCCCCCGAGCGCACCTACGCAGTGGACCGCGACGCCGCCATCCGTTCCATGAACGGTGCCGACATCGCAGGGACCAAGCGATTCATCATGGTTTCCTTCCTCAATGCGGACACCGAACACCTCGTGCCCCTGGATGACCCGTTCTACCCGTACATGGCCGCCAAGATCGCCGCCGACGAGCACCTGCGCTCCAGCGACCTTGACTACACCATCCTTGCTCCGGGGTCGCTGACACTGGAGGATGCCACCGGGGCGCTGAACCCGGCACCGGAGTCATCCGCCGATTCATCGACCTCCCGGGGCAACGTCGCCCAGGCCATTGTTGCGGCCTTGGACGAACCGGCAAGCATCGGCCGGACCATCGGGTTCAGCGACGGAAACACCCCGCTGGAACGCGTCATCGGCGGCACCAGCTAAGCCGGAGGTTGCACCGGTTTCATTGACACCTACCGGCCGGTACGCGCAGGATAGGGCATACGCAATCCACCTCTGTCTTGGGAGAACCGCCGTGCACGAAGTCGTTCCGAACGCCACCCTGTCCGTCGCAGCGATCCTGGCCGAAGCCGCCAAGCGCCACCCGGAGCTACCCGCAATTACCTTGGGCGGGGCTAGCACCAGCTACAAGGACCTCTGGGACCAGACCCGCGCGTATGCCGGGGCACTGGCCGAGGCCGGGATCGGCGACGGGGACAAGGTCGCCATCCTGATCCCCAACGTCACCGACTTTGCCCGGGTCTACTATGCGGTGCTCGCCTTGGGCGCGGTGGCCGTGCCCATCCATGCCCTGCTCAAGCGCCACGAGATCGAATACATGCTCGCCGACGCCGAGGTCAAGATGATGGTGTGCGCCGCCCCGCTGCTGGGTGAAGGCGCACCGGGGGCCGCGGCCGCCGGTGCCACGGTGATCAGCGTGCTCTCCTCCCCCGAGGATAACCGGTTCGCCCGGCTCGAGGACCTGGCCGCGGCGGCAACACCGATCAGGACCTATGTGCCCCGGGGTCCGCTGGACATCGCCACGATCCTCTACACCTCGGGAACCACCGGCAAGCCCAAGGGCGCACTGGGAACCCACTTCGCACTGGTCGAACAGGTCAACGTGCTGCTGATGAACACCTTCGACATGCGCATCGGCGACAAGATCTTTGGCGGCCTGCCGCTCTTCCACACCTTCGGGCAGACGGTGGCCCTGAATGCGGGACTGCGTGCTGGGGCCGAGATCTTGCTGCTGCCCAAGTTCACCGGGGAAGCAGCGCTTTCCATGCTGCTCGATGAGGGAGTGAACATCTTCATCGGGGTACCCACCATGTACGTGGGACTGTTGGCCGCCGCCAAGGAGCGCCCGGAACCCGCAACCGCGCTGCGCTATGCCGTCTCCGGGGGATCGGCACTGCCCCTGGCGGTCCTCGAGGGGTTCAGCGAGCACTTCGGCGCCGTCATCCACGAGGGTTACGGGTTGACCGAGACCTCCCCGGTGGCATCCTTCAACCACGTGGGGCTCGAACCGCGGCCCGGTACCGTGGGCCAGGCCATCTGGGGCGTTCAGATCGAAGTCGCGCGCCCCGAGGTCTCCGATGCCATCGAGTTGTTGGAAACCGACGAACTGGGCGAGCTGGTGGTGCGCGGGCACAACTTGTTCTCCGGCTACCTGAACCGGCCCGAGGCCACCGCCGAGGCCGTTGTCGATGGCTGGTTCCGCACCGGGGACCTGGGCACCAAGGACACCGATGGCTACATCACCATCGTGGACCGCAAGAAGGACATGATCCTGCGCAACGGCTACAACGTGTACCCGCGTGAAGTGGAGGAAGCGTTGTTCACGCACCCGGAAATCACCAACGTCGCGGTGTTCGGGGTGCCCGATGACACCCATGGCCAGGAAATCGTCGCTGCCGTGACGCTCGCCGCCGAGAGCCTGCTCGATGCCAAGGCCATCGGCGACTACGCCCAGGAACGGCTGGCTGCCTACAAGTATCCGCGGCTGATCGAGATCGTCACGGATTTCCCGCTGGGCCCCAGCGGAAAGATCCTCAAGCGTGAACTGGTGACCCGGTACGCCAAGGACTAGGCGTCCCGGCCGTTAGGGACGGGTTGCGGTGCCCATGCTGAGCGCGGATTCGAAACGGGGGGCACCGGGCAGGTAAAAGGTGTCCAGTTCCGTGACCACGAAGCCCGCCGCGTCAAGCATCGCTTCGACGCGGCGGGTCAGGTGGCAGCCACCGGCAAGCACCTTCTGCAGGGGTTCAACCCTGCGCTGGAAGCGCCGGACATTCGAATCGGGGGCCAGCCCGTGTTCCAGGAAGTGCAGTGTCCCTCCGGGCTTAAGGACCCGGGCGATCTCTTCCAGTGCAACCTCGGCATCCGGGACGGTGCACAGCGTGAAGGTGCTCAACGCAGCATCGAAGGAGGCTGCCGGCTCGTCAAGGCGCTGGGCATCTTGGGATCCGCGCACGATCGTTGTGGCGGATGAGGCGCGCTCTTTCCCCGAGAGCCGCCACGCGGTATCCGAGGGCTCGATGGCCACGACCTCGCTGACCGTCCCGGGGTAGTGGGCGATGTTGGTGCCCGAGCCGAACCCCGGCTCCAGCACCCGCCCTTCAAGCCCCGTGCAAACCCGGGCGCGCAACGGCGCCAGGGACGCGTTCGCGCAGGAGAATGCGACGAGGCGCGGCAGCACATGCTTCACGTACAAGTTTGCCATCAGGCTCCTCCCGCCGACGCGGTGCTTTGGTGATGCTCCATTCCACCAGTCTCTGCCTGCACCGTTTCGGTGGCAAGGGACGGGTGTTTGCCCAGCGGGATAGGGCACAAGAAAGGGCCGACACCCGGGCGCAGCAATGCGCCGGTTATCGGCCCCGGGCAGCCCATGGGGCCGCAGGAAGATTTAGGCGTTCCACAGTCCGTAGGAATCGGCCAGGTCGGCGATCTTCTGGGCACGTGCCAGACGCGGTAGGTAGGACCCGTCGCCCACCGAAGCACCCGCGGCGTGGGCCTCGAGCAATTCGTGGGCCCAGGACAGCTCGTCGTTGCTGGGCGAGAGTCCCAGGTTAATCTCGTCGATCTGGGTCGGAGAGAGCGCCAGCTTGCCGGTCATGCCCATGGTTGCGGTGACCGCGGAGTCGGCAAGGACCTCGGCGGCATCGGCACCGGGCGCCGGAGGTCCGTCGATGGCGCCGGGCAACTTGCCCACGCGCGAGGCGACAACAAGCTTGCCGCGGGCATAGGCCAGGGCCAACGGGTCATCGGAAACGCCGGTGTCCTTGCGGAAGTCGTTGACTCCGAAAGCCAGGCGGAAGGTACCGGGGGCCGAAGCGATGGCCGTGGCGTTCTCGATGCCAAGCGCGGATTCAACCAAGGCGAGCACCGGAGTGCCGGCCTTCAGGCGCATCGCCGTGTAGGTGACCTGCACAGGCTCCTCGGTCATGGCGAGCATGACTCCACGAAGGCCCGGTGCCTTGGAAAGTTCAGCAAGGTCCTTGGCCCAGAAATCTGTGTCGATGCCGTTCACCCGCACCCATGCCGTCATCCCGGTTGACAGTGCCTCGACCACGGCGTCGCGGGCGGCATCCTTCTTGTCGTCCGGGACCGCTGCTTCCATGTCAAAAATGACCGAGTCCGCCTCGGAAGCAAGCGCCGGGCCGAAGGCCTCTGGCTTCGCTGCGTTGACTAGCAGCCACGAGCGTGAGAGTTTTGCCGGAAGGTTAGCTGCGCGTCGATTACGGAATGCCATGGACCCAGCCTACCGACTTCGCGGGCCAAGGTACCAAACGCGAAGGCCGCAGTGTGCCTCCGCGTCGCAAAGCAACCGGGTAATCCTCGTTTGTTTCATTTCGACAGGCAGCATCCCGTGGCACCATCGGCCGGTTGGATCCCATAGGAGAGCGCACGGAAAGTTGTCGCTCGTCGAGGTCTTGAAAACGATTGCCCCACGTCCCAAGGACACTATGGGCGGTGGAGTGGAGCGCGTTGATGACGATCATCGCAGAGATATGGCTGGAGCAAACGCCAGGGGTGATGAACAGCTTGGTTCGTATTCGTCGGGAACCGCCGCATGCCTTCTTCAGGTCCATCGATTACGCCACTGCCTTGTTGCCCGGCTTCAGAAAGAGGAGGCGCCGGGCGGCTGCTCCGGCATGACAGGGAAACCTGCCCAACGCCTCCTTGCGGAAGTTCTTGCTGCGTGAACGCTATTCCGCGACGACCGCTGACTGGACCGCTGCGGAGACTGCGGGCATGACGCGTGGGTCAAGCGGCGAGGGCACGATGTGCTCGTTGGAGAGCTCGTCCTGGACCAGCTCGGCAATCGCATGTGCTGCGGCCAGTTTCATTTCCGTGGTGATCCGCCGGGCTCCGGCATCAAGGGCACCGCGGAAGATGCCAGGGAAGGCCAGCACGTTGTTGATCTGGTTCGGGAAGTCCGAGCGTCCGGTGGCAACAACCGTCGCGTACTTGCGCGCGACATCTGGCATGACCTCCGGGTCGGGGTTGGACAGCGCGAAGATCACCGCGTTTTCGTTCATCTGTGCCAGGTCTTCTTCGACGAACTTGGAGGAGGAAACCCCGATGACCGCGTCGGCCCCGTCGAGGGCCTCACGGATCCCGCCGATCAGGTTGTCCTTGTTGGTGATGGCCGCGTACTGGGCTTTGACGGCGTTGAGGTCGTCACGATCGCGGTGGATGATTCCACGCGAATCGACGATGACCACATCGCCCACACCGACGTTGATCAGGATCTGCGCGATCGCGATGCCCGCAGCGCCTGCTCCCGAAAGCACTGCGCGCATCTGGCCCAGTTCCTTTCCGGCGACCTTGGCGGCATTGATCAGCGCGGCCAGCACCACCACGGCGGTGCCATGCTGGTCATCGTGCATGACCGGGCAGTCGAGTGCCTCGATGAGGCGGGCCTCGAGTTCGAAGCAGCGCGGTGCAGAGACGTCCTCGAGGTTCACGGCCCCGTAGCTGGGGCGAAGGCGGATCAGGGTTTCGACGATTTCGTCGACATTGGTGGTGTTCAGCACCAGCGGGATGGAGTTCAGTCCGGCGAATTCGCTGAAGAGAGCGCTCTTGCCTTCCATCACCGGAAGCGAGGCCGCGGCCCCGATGTCACCCAAGCCGAGCACCGCGGTTCCGTCGGAGACCACCACGACCAGGCGCGAGGCCCAGGTATGGCTGGCTGCCAGCGCCGGATCGGCGGCGATCGCGCGGGAAACCTGGGCGACACCCGGGGTGTAGGCGATGGACAGATCGCGCTTGCTGGTCAGCGGCATGGTGCTCTTAACGGTGAGCTTACCGCCGAGGTGGGCGTCGAAGATGTCGGTTTCGGTGATGTTTGCGGCGGCGTCGAGTGAGGTGTCGATGGACATGGCTGTCTCCTTGAAAGTTCTGAAATGTATCGAAGCGAGGAACGATTCTCATGATCGTGGATGTCGTAGGTTCGTCGCAGGACCCACGTTGCAGTGGTGAACGCCTACTACCTAGCCTCGCTGTGCATTTGCCGGCCCGGGGTGTTGGCTTGCGGCGATGGTGCACTGGTCAGTACTTTCTTTAGACCGTAGGCATCAGGATACGGCACTAGGCCGCATTATCGCCACCGCTCGGCGCAACCATCACGAAATATACGCCCAAACGCCAACAGAACATCCTTGTTGCCGGGCACGGAAACATTGGGCATGCCTCCGCTGAATCGACCAACCCGTCACTCGTTGATCGAACCGCCGTCCATGGGATCCTCGGCTCAAGCGGCGGGAAACCAGTCGCTTAGTCAGACGGTTGAACCGGGCCAAGCTCACCCACAGCCGATCGGCACCGAATACGACCAGCCACGATTGACATGGAAGCGCCTGGCTATTGCCCGGGCGCGGGCACAACCTTGTAGTAGGCCTCTGCCTTGAATGATGCACCGGTCTTGTGTCGCAGCGGACCCCACCAGTCGCGCTCGAACTTGCCGACGCGGAATTCGTAGCGCTGACCCGGCTCAATATCATCGGCCAATTCCTGTTGGTTTTCGGCCGTCACTCCCCTGGCAACGGAGATAGGGCCACAATCTTCAGTTTCAATGATGACCCGGAATGGAACATACCGCTTTGACCCCTCGTAGAGGCGGGCGGACTGAACGGTACATTCAATAAACACCTGGTGGGATCTGTCGTAGATCGCCGTAGCCGGGACAACAACGATGACCCACACCAGGAAAAGCACTGGAAATGCGAGCATGAGTCCCACTTTCACCCATGCCTTGCGAACAGCTGCACGAGACCTGGGCTCCATCGGGACTCCTTGTCTGGACTAATGGCGCTCGAATGGCGGGAGAGGGCCAAGCATGTGTTTTCCCTGCAGTTTCCGAAGCAAGGAGCTGCATCAATCGTATCCATCAACCGCTACCGGGCCATCGCCAGCGGTTGACTACCCGTGGCCCGAGGGTGGGCCTGAATCACGGCAACTCTAAACAACGAACCATCGTCCCAAGGCGCAAGGAAGCCTTGCGCCGGTGGTTCTGGTCCGCTGGCCCTGCGCGGCGGGGTTGGGTCCCACAGTGACAGCATCAATCGATTGGCCCAGCTGAAGAACGACGCACCGTATACGGCAACGCCGGGCTCACCGAGAGGGTGGGCTACGAAGCGCGAACGCCCCGCTGCACGGGCGATACGACCATAAATTCGCATGCTGTTTCCGTCTTCGCAAGCTCGCGTTCTGCGCGTGGCAAGCCACCGGCAGCATTGTGGAAGTGTTCTCCTTTTTTCGGGCGGCGCGCAGGCTCAAGGCATGGCGATGTCTTTCCATGAACAGCGCCAACATCCCCTCGCAGCTTCGTGGCCTGAGTCTGGCCACCGGAGGCCGCCGCCCCCCCCTCTTTTGCGCTACATCGGGCATGATGGAACCATGTCCTCTCCAACACCGTCATTGAGCAAGGTCAGGTCCTTCCCCGCCCTTGAGAAGAAGGCCGCGGAGCGGCTCGCCACCGCCCTGGAGGAATCCGCCGACACCACGATCTTCGTCAACGGCACCACCCTGCAGTTGCCCGAGGGGGCGCATGCCGCCCTCATTGAAGTACTGCACCGCATGTCCCTCGGGGACGAGGTGAGCGTGAGCACCGTCGAGTCGTTGTTGAACACCTCGCAGGCTGCGGCAATGGCCGGGATCTCGGCTAGCTACCTGCGCAAACTCACCGACTCCGGAACCATTCCCGTGGAGTACCGCGGAACCCACCGCAGGATCCGTCCGGCCTCGGTCCAGGCCTGGCTCGATACCCGGGCGGAAAGCCCGGAGGGCACCGCCGGATAGTTCCGGGCAGCCTCCGGAAGCCACCCCACTCGATCTCTACGCTTCATGAACAAGGAAATACCGTCGGACTGCAGGCCAGCTGGTTCGGGCCCAGGTGCCTGACACCCAGACCGGGCCCGCTCGCGCCCGGCCAACGACCCATCCGCTCGATGCCCCGCCCGATCCTAAACCGAAACGCAATGCCTCCGTGCTGGTTTCGGCATGCGCCAGGCTCGTAGTCTCGAATCAGTAGCAACTTCGCTCACGGAGGAAAGCGGGAGAGCATGTTGGGAAGCCCAGCACCGTCTCGTTCACTCTTGGCGCTTGCCGCGTTCGGCTTGGCATTCACGCTAGGTGGTTGCGTTGGCGGCCCGGCCCAGGCGCCGGTCACGACCGCGGGATGCGGGACGGGCGCTGCGGCGACCACGTCCGCCGCCACCGTGACGGATCTTCCAACGAGCGCCCCGCCGACCCCAAGCGGCACCTCGGCACCCGGCCCTTCTCCGTTGGCCCCGCAGACCTCGACCACGACATCCCCGTTGACCATCTTCTACGTGGCGCTGAACGACAAGGGGCAATCGGGCCCGATGATCGGCTGCGGTGACAGCATTGTGGCCACCGGAACGCCCCCGGTTATCTACGCCAGTCAGGCTGAGGCTGCGATGAGCGACCTGATCACCGACCGGGACGCAAGGCACGGCCAGTCCGGCCTGGTCAATACGCTTTCCGACGCGCACCTCGAGTTCGTTTCCTCCTCCGTGGACGGGGACACGGTGACCGTGGAACTCACCGGGGACCTGGCCTCCGGCGGTGTCTGCGACGATCCGCGGATCGTTGCACAGCTGACCTACACCGCGATGGTTGCCGCAGGAACAGGGGAGGCAAAGGTGCTGATCAACGGCATCGAGGTCAACAAATACCTCAGCCGGAAGTAGTCCGTTGTTGACTGGTAGGCAACAAGTGTTGATAAAGTGCCGGTGTGAGCTCAATAACAGGACCCGCTACGGGCAGTGAAACCGAAATCGCCTTCGAACGCGCTGCGGCGCACGAATCGCTCTTCTCCGAGCGGGCGGCGCACATCAAGCAGTCCGCCGTCCGTGACGTCTTCGAGCTTTCCCTCGACCCGTCGCTGGTCTCGCTGGCCGGAGGGAATCCCTACCTGCAGTCCCTTCCGCTGGACAAGCTTGCGGCGATGGCCTCCGAACTGATCACGAACGAGGGGATGACCGCCCTGCAGTACGGCAGCGGAGCGGGCACGCAGGAGCTTCGGGCACAGATCTGCGAGGTGATGGCGGAAGAAGGGATCACCGGGGTCGATCCGGATAACATTGTCATCACCACCGGGTCACAAGCCGCACAGGATGTTGCCTGCAAGGTTTTCTGCAACCCCGGGGACACTGTTTTATGTGAGGACCCCACCTATGTGGGTGCACTGAACACCTTCGAGGCCTACCAGGTGCGCACCGAGCCGATCGCCACCGACGAGCACGGGCTGATCCCCGCAGCCCTGGGCCAGCGCATCTCCGAGCTTCGCGCGGACGGCGCCCGGATCAAGTTCCTCTACACGATCCCCAACTTCAACAACCCCTCGGGCATCACGCTGGCTGCCGAGCGCCGGTCGGAGATCGCGGAGATCTGCGTGGCCGAGAACATCCTCATCCTCGAAGACAATCCCTACGGGATGCTGCGCTACACCGGGGAACATATCAAGCCGTTGCGCGCCGACTATCCGGACCACGTTATCTACATGGGTTCCTTCTCCAAGATCCTGGCCCCTGGCCTGCGCATCGGCTGGGCCGTAGTCCCGACCCATATGTACCGGCGCTTCTATCTGGCTGCCGAGGCCGTGACGCTCTGCCCGGCAACGTTCAACCAGATGTTGATCAGCAAGTACCTCAAGGGCCACGACTGGCGCGGACAGATCCAGACCTACCGGGAGCTCTACGCCGCCCGTTGCTCCGCGATGCTCGAGGCCCTCGATGAATTCATGCCCGAAACGGTGAGCTACACCCGTCCGGAGGGCGGATTCTTCATCTGGGTCACCCTTCCCGAGGGAATCGACACCTACGAATTGCTGGCCAAGGGCATCGAGGCAGGGGTGGTCTTCATTCCCGGCGCAGCCTTCAGTCCGTCCGATGCGCCCAGCAACCAGCTGCGACTGGCGTTCAGTGCGGTTCCCGAAGAAAAGATCCGTGAGGGCGTCAAGCGCCTGGCCCCGGTGCTCGCCAGGGCCATCGCCGAAAACGGTGTGCGGTAGGGGGCATGCGGGCGACGTCGCCGGGAACGTGAGCGTGCGCCCAGCCCCGGAATCCCGGTTGAAAACAGGCTCAGCGAGCCTGCTCCCGGGGCGCTTGCCCCTGATTTCGTTGAAGCCGGCCAAACAACTATGGCTACGATTGGACGATGACTTTAGAGCGCTGGGAACGAATATCCGAATGGCCATTGATGATTGCCTCAATCCTCTTTCTCTTCGCATATTCGCTGCAGGTCCTGACTCCTGGCCCGGCGATCAACGGTTTCGCGAAAGTGATCGTGGTCATCACGTGGGCCGTTTTTGCTGTTGAATACCTGGTTTCCCTGGTCTTGGCACCAAAACGGGCTTCCTGGTTCTTCCGGCATCTTCCTGACTTGGCGATCGTTGCGCTTCCGGCGCTAAGGCCCCTAAGGCTGCTTCGCTTGGTGACACTGCTGAGCGTCATGCAAAGGGTCGCGGGCAACGCCCTGCGTGGACGCGTGGTTACCTATGTCGTCTCCGCCTCGGTCCTCCTTGTCTATATAGCGGCCTTGGCCATGTACGACGCGGAGCGAATGGCCCCCGACGCCACCATCGGATCGTTCGGAGATGCACTCTGGTGGGCGTTCACCACCATCACCACCGTTGGGTACGGTGACATGTCGCCGGTCACGGCCACTGGCCGGGTCATCGCCGTAGGGCTCATGATCGGTGGCATCACCTTGCTCGGGATCGTCACGGCGACACTGGCCAGCTGGCTTGTGGACAAGGTATCCGAGCAGGAACAATCCAAAACGGCCGTGACGGCGGACCATGTCGAGGCGCTGCGGCTTGAAATCGCACAGCTGCGCACCGAACTTTCCCGTCGTGCCCCGCAGGACGCCGGGTCCGAAAGTCGTTAGGCCGGCACCTCCTTACCGCTGTCCAGTCCCAGCACCCTGGATGGACCTAGGGTACATGGGCCATGATGTAGCCATGTGGTTTGGATGGATCGAGTTCGACTTATTGCTCGGCGAGGTTCACTCGCTCAAGGAAAAACGCGCCGTCGTGCGCCCGATCCTGGCCGAGCTGCGGCGCCGCTTCGAGGTTTCGGCCGCAGAGACCAGCAACCAGGACCTCCACCGGCGTGCGGGGTTGGCTGCGGGGCTGGTGGCCACGGATGCAGCCCAGCTCGTCAAGGTCCTTGACGCCGTGGAACGCCTTATCGCCCAACGCCCCGAGGTGGAACTGCTCAGCGCGCGCCGCAGGATGCATTCCTCCGAGGACCAATAGCCGCACACGGTGTTCGGGCTTAGTGGATCAACCAGGTGACAAGGCCCAGCACGGAACAGACAACAAGTAGCAGGATCGCCAGCCGCGGCCCAATCCATGCGGTGACCTCGCGTTCACTCGGTGGCGAGTCAGGCAGCCCCGCGGTCGCCGCGGAAACGGGAATGATGGCCATTTCATAGGCCAGCAGGATCCTGGAAGGCGCGAGCATCGTGGCCATCGAGGCGGTGACGTTGGAAACCGCCACGAGCTGCAGGACCGAGGACCCCATGGCCGTGGCCGCCTGCGCCTGGGTGGCAGCAAGCATGGAGTTCGCTGCGGTGTTGGATCCGGAAACGAACCCGGCCACACCGTTGATGAAAGGACCGAGCACCAGGTAGCCAGCACCGATCCCGGCGAGCGCCGAACCTAGTTCCTCGCCCATCCCGGTGGCCGCAAGCAGTGCCCCGAGGATCGTGAACCCGCCGGTAGCCACGCCCACCGGAATCCAGCTGCGGTAGGCCAGTAATGCCCGGGTGCGCAACGTCTTCCCACTGCCGCCAAGTGAGGCGGAGGCGTATTGCGCTACAAGGCAGGCGACGATGAGCCACACCCCACCACTGGTCAGCGTTCGTTGAAGCAGCGGGGAATCCATGGACGAGGTCAGGGCCCGGGCGGCGAGCAACCCGACGGTGAGCACACCGTAGGGAAGCAAGGCCAGCCATGTCGCACGCCCCGCCGGCGCGAGTGTTCCGCCGATCCTGAAGGTCAGCAGGTGCACGGCCAAGACCAACAGTGAGCCGACGATTCCGGCCGGAGGGGTCCCCATCACCAGGTTGGCGGCCAGGATCCCGGCGTTGAGCAAGACCGCGGCACCCAGCAGGTGCCCCAGCAGCCGCCCGGGATTCGGCGACTCGGCGCGCAGCACGAGCCAAGTGGTGATCGCCGAACCGAGGACCACCGGCAATGTCATCAGGGCGGAGCGGACGCCCACGTCCAAAAGCGTGAGCCCTGCAAGGTCCGCGGCCACCAAGGTGCCCGGGCCCAGTGCGCCCCATGGGACCGCAACCAATCCCAACAGGCTTAGCAACGCCGAGTGCCTCACCGAATGCCCCAGCTGCAGCAACAACGGCACACCCACAGTGACGCCGATGCCGAACCCGGTCACCGATTCAGCGAACGGGACCAGTCCGAAAACCACCAGCACGGTTCCCGCCTGCTGGTTCGAGGCGCTTTGGCGCAGCCATCGGGAAATCCTATCCATTGCACCGGTTTCTGTGGTGATGCGCGAAAGCAACACTCCGGCAAAGAGGATCAGCAGCACCTCGATGACGGTGGGACCGAACATCGCCCCGGCACCGGCAAGTTCGTCCATCGAGGTGGGGAAGAAGACAAGCGCCGAGAGCACTCCGGTAAACAGCGAGTACACGGCCATCGTGACGGCCTTCCTTCGGGCAAGGAACAACCCCATGGCCACCACTATGGGGGCGGCAGCAGCCAATGCCAGCATGCTTGGTGGTTCCTTCGCTCGGGAGACCGCGTCGATAGCCGCGCGCGGCGTATTATGCTGCGCTTGAGAATACCGGGTGTGAGCGGGAAACGACGAGTAGGTTTCATCTCCCGGAAGCCATCGGAAAACAGCTGCCCGGTCCCCCTTGCAGCGTCTTCACTGGGTGAAGCGCGGCAAGGGGGACCGGGCATTTGATCCTTGGTGGGGAGCGGAAAGGACTTTAGGCAACGCGCCGTGCAGGGGCGGTAACCCGGCCCAGGAAGAGTCCGAGTCCTGCCATGCCGATTCCCAGTCCGAAGTGCAGGATGTTGTCAGCCATGTTCACCGGGACAAAGTTTGCCGCGCTGGCCTGATCGACGAAGACACCGTAGAAACCCAGGACCAGGTAGACGATCCCACCGATGACCAAGAAACCCTTGGCCATCTTCGCGTTGCGCCACAGGCTCAGGCCAAGGACCCCGAAGAGAAGATGCACAACGTTGTGCAGCACGGAGACCTGGAAGATCCCCAGCAGCATCGCCCCGGAGTGGTGTCCCGCCATGCCGAGCATTTCGGTGTTGCTCGTGATGCCCGGGACGAACCCGAGGATGCCAACGAGCAGGAAAACCGCGCCAACGGCCAGTGCCACATATTGAAGCAGGGACCGTGTAGTGGTGATGTGTGTCGTGGCCATGAGAGTCTCCTAGTTTTATGCGAGTTCAACGCCGATGCGTTGTTGATACCAAGGATTCGGTGCCCTCGCGTCGGCGGATTGCCTGCGACCCCGCAAATCCGAACTTCTTGGCCGGCGTCCCTCGAAATCCTTGGTGCGGATCCCGCTTGGCTGCCCGCCGCTGCGAGTCCCCCGGAGCCCCGAAGCGGACGGTGGCCTTCAACAATCCGTCATGTTCTACGGTGCACAATGCCAAGGTGAGATTCTTGAGGTGCGGCGCTCCCCCGGTGTATGTAGTCAATCCGCGAAACCACGTGGCCATGCCCCGACGCCCGAAAGCCCAGGCGCGTTGGTCCCGTGCGGCAGACCGTTACTCGATCTGGCGTGGGAAGCCTCCCCGGATCAACACCTTGATCCTCGCGATCCCGACATCCACCGTGGACTGCCGGTCCATTTGAGCCGCGCTGGTTGCTTGGCTACCGTGGATCACCAACCGAACATCGGTTTGCCGCATCCCGCTCCACCCGACGAAAGTAGTCCAGCAAATGAAGATCGCCGTATACGGAGCCACCGGAATGATCGGTAGCCCGATTGCCGCCGAGGCCGCCAAGCGCGGCCACGAGGTCACCTCGGTTTCCCGCAGCGGAAGCCTGGTGCAGGGCACAACATCAAGTGCCACGGCCGAGTTCGGGGACATGCATGCCTATCGCGCGCTGGCCCGCGCCAACGACGTTGTTGTGTTCTCGGTGCCGCCGCCTCGCACCGGGGATTCCCACCAGGGGTTCCTTGACGCCCATGAAGAGATTTCCGAGACGCTGGTGCCGGCCCGCGTGTTCGTCGTAGGTGGGGCCGGTGCCACCGAAGCCGATGGAGTACGCCTCTCCGAGATCCCCGGGTTCCCAAAGGAGAACCTTGCCGAGGCCCGCACCATGGGCAAGGTCCTGGACTTCTACACCTCGGCTTCCGGCCTGGACTGGACGATGCTTGCCCCGGCCCCGGTGATCACCCTCGGTGAGCCCACCGGCTCGATCGCCTTGGGCAATGACTCCCCCGCGGGCCAGAAGGTCACCACGGGCGACTTCGCCGTTGCCGTGCTCGATGAGCTAGAGGTGCCCGAGCACCCTCACCGCCGCTTCACCGTCGCCAGCGCATAGCCGCTGTCGAGACAACGGGTGGGGTGGGACCGGGCATCCCGGTCCCACCCCACCTGCGTGCCGTTGCCGCTTCCGGTAACAATCGCCTAACGGGGCTATGACCTCGACCACACTCACCCGTCCGGGCACACCGCTGACACTAAGATTGATGGCGGTGCAAAGCCGCCGCTCCAGAGCCATCTCCGGTGCGGCGGAAGAGCGGCCCGCACCCGATTCCACTTCATCTTCAACGGTTCGCAGGAAGCAGCTACATGAGAAACCCTCGCCCCTTGGCCACTGGCCTGTTCCCGGCACTCACGGTCATGGCCGCGGCACTGGTGCTCACTGGTTGCACGCCAGCAGACCAGGCCGCCGAGTCCGGCACCGAGGCTCAGACCCCGGTCGACGGAGGAACCCTGGTCTATGCCTCGGGCGACGCCGAGCCTGCCTGCCTGGACCCGCACGTGGGCGGCAACTACCCGCAGGCCCTGGTCTCCTCGCAGTACCTGGAGTCCCTGTACACCAAGGACGCTGATGGCAAGCTGATCCCCTGGCTAGCAGAGGAATCCACCGTCTCCGATGACGGGTTGACCCGCACCGTGAAGATCCGTGAGGGCATCTCCTTCACCGACGGCACCACGCTGACCGCCGAATCCGTCAAGGTGAACTTCGAGCACCTGCTTGATCCCGAGACGGCCTCATCCACCGGCTACCTGGCCCTGGGCAAGATCGATTCGATGAAGGCCGTGGATGAGACCACCCTCGAACTGAAGCTCAAGACCCCGGACAATTCCTTGCTGGAGTCCTTCTCCATGCCGTGGGTTGCCATCGAGTCCCCCGAGGCACTGAAACGCAGCCAGGCCGAGAACTGCGCCGCACCCGTGGGTACCGGTCCGTTCAAGGTCGAATCCTGGCAGAAGCAGGAAGCGGTGAACCTGGTCCGCAACGAGGACTATGTCCGCCCCGTTGCCCTTGAAGGCAACGAGGACCCCGCACACCTGGAGGCCATCACTTGGCGCTTCATCCCCGAGGCGGCCACCCGCTACGCCGCACTGCAAGCCGGCGAGGTGCAGGTCATCGACAATGCCCAGCCCGACACCATCGCCGCCGCGGCCAAGGACCCAGAGATCGAGCACCTTGACGCACCGCGTCCCGGGGCTTCCAACCGGATAGAACTGAACTCCTCCAAGGCACCCTTCAACGACGAATTGGTCCGGGAGGCTTTCATCCACGCGGTGAACGTGGACGCAGGCATCGACTCGCTCTTCTTCGGCACCGCCCCGCGCTCCCACTCCGCGCTTTCATCCGTGGAACCACTGGGATACTCCGCCGAGTCGCTCTTCTCCTTTGACCCGGCCAAGGCCGCCGAACTGCTCGATGAGGCAGGGTGGAGCGAACGCGATTCCGAGGGCTACCGCGTGAAGGATAACAAGCGCCTCTCGCTCGCCTTCCCGGTGAGCACCAGCCAGTCGGTCCCCGCCGAGCAGTCGCTCTTTGAACAGCTGCAGGCCACGGCCAAGGAATCGGGGATCGAGATCAAGATCAACCTGCTTGATCTCTCCAGCTGGTACGGCGAGTTGGGCAAGAACGACTACGACATCGTCTCCGCCCCGTACACCAAGGTCGGACCCAGCACCCTGAGCGTGCTCTTCCACTCGGATTCCACCATCCCGGCGCCCTCGGGCTACTTCGCCAACCACGCCCAGGTCAAGGACCCGGCACTGGATGAGCTGCTGGAGACCGCGGGTTCCACCAATGATCCCGACGAGCGCAAGGACCTCTACGCCCAGGCCCAGAAGCTGGTGCTCGAGGGCCATTACGTGCTCCCGCTCTACGACCAGCAGAACCACTTCCTCTACTCGACGAACTTGAAGAACGTCGGCGCCACCACCGCGGTTGCCACCCCGACGTTCATCGACGCCTGGCTGGCGAAGTAGGCGGCATCGAACAACTGGCAGTTGGCCGATGAGCCCCGGCAGGCCATCCACCAGGCGGCGCACGCGGATTCTTCCGGGCGCCGTCTGGTGGATGCTGGGCAAGATCGGCGGTGGGATCTTCGTGCTCTGGGCCGTGGCCACCGCGATCTTCTTCGGCATCCGGATGATTCCCGGGGATCCTGCCGAGGCGATCATGGGCGGGCCCGGCTCGCAGGCCTCCGCCGAGGCACTGGCTTTGGCACGCACCGAGTACGGACTTGACCAGCCCTTGGCCGTGCAGTATTTCTCCCAGCTGTGGCGCCTGGCCACCGGGGACCTAGGCACCTCGTACTCACTGAAGTCCCCGGTTGCCGAGGTCCTTCGCGAGCTGGTTCCACCGACGCTCACCCTGGCCGTTTTGGCGCTGCTTGTCGCCTGGGTGCTGGCACTGGTTCTTGCAGTGCTCTCCACACGCAGCGGTGCACTGGGCGCCGTGCTCGCATCCGGGCTGGAAATCGTCTCGGCCGCCGTGCCGCACTTCTGGCTGGCCAGCGTGATGATCATGCTCTTTGCCACCACCTTGGGGTGGCTGCCGCCGGTGAGCACCAGCTCCGCCGCAGGCCTGGTGATGCCGGTGGCCACTTTGGCCCTGCCGCTGGCTGGATTCCTGGGCCAGGTCATGCGCGACACCATGGACGATGCCCACCATTCCTCCTTTGCGCTCTCTGCCCGGGCCCGGGGCGAATCCGAGACCGGGGTGCTGCTGCGCCATTCGATCCGCCATGCGGCACTTCCCGGCATCGCACTCTCCGGCTGGGCGTTTGGTTCGTTGCTCTCCGGTGCCGTCGTTGTCGAATCCATTTTCGCCAGGCCAGGGCTGGGGCGTTCGCTGCTCTCGGCGGTCTCCGCCCGCGACATTCCGCTGGTCACCGGCGTGGCACTGCTTTCCGCCGCCGCCTACGTGGTGATCATGGCCTTTTCGGATATCGCCGAGAAGCTGGCCGACCCCAGGATGGCAGGCTCATGAGCGTCCCCGACAATTCCCGCACGACCGGGGACCTGGTGCTTGTCCAACATGCCGCCCGGATCACCGCCCGCCTCCCCTTGCTGCTCTCCGCTGCGGTACTTGCCTTCTTCATCCTGGCGGCGATCACCCCGGGCCTGCTGGCACCCTTCGACCCGTTGGCCATCAACCCCGCCGATGCTTTCTGTGCCCCCGGGCCGGGCCACCTGCTGGGCACCGACGAATCCGGGCGGGACATCTACTCGCGCATCATCCACGGTGCCCGCCCCTCGTTGCTGATCGGCGCCGCCGCCACGGTGATAGGCCTGGGACTGGCCCTGGTGCTGGGCACCGTTGCCGGTTTTGGCGGCAAGTGGCTGGACTTCGGGGTAGGACGCGTCCTTGAAGTGCTCTTTGCCCTGCCAGGGCTGCTGCTGGCGTTGGTGTTCATTGCGCTTGCCGGTCCGGGTGTGGGGACCACGGTGGTTGCCGTGGGGCTGACCACCGCGCCCGGATATGCGCGGATGATCCGCGCGCAGATCATCGCGCTGCGCACCTCGCCCATGGTCGAGGCCGCCACGGTGCTGGGGCGCAGCCGCGCCGGGATACTTCGAACCCACATCTTGCCCAATGCCCTGGCCCCGCTGGCGGTGCTGGGCACCCTGGGTCTGGGCCAGGCGGTGGTCTGGGCCGCTTCGCTGAGTTTCCTGGGACTTGGCGCTCCGCCCCCGGCCCCCGAGTGGGGTGCGATGCTCTCGGCAGGACGCACCTACCTCGCGCTGGCCTGGTGGATGACGTTCTTCCCCGGCCTGGCCATCGTGCTGGTCGCCGCTGCCTCCACCGTGCTCTCACGCGCCCTGAAAACCGCAGGCGCACGATGAGGCCAAGCCAATCCCCGGTGTTGCGGGTTCAGAACCTCACTGTTTCCTTCGGGTCCACTCGGGTGCTGGAGAATGTCTCCTTCACGGTGGACCCCGGCCAGGCGCTGGCGTTGGTGGGTGAATCGGGCTCGGGCAAGTCGGTGACCGCGCGCTCGCTGATCGGGTTGGCCGGCCGCGGCGCCCTCGTGCGTGCCGACGCGCTGGAGATCTCCGGTGTCGATGCCCGATCCTTCTCGGCGAACACCTGGCGCAAGGTGCGCGGCAAGTCCGTCGGCTTCATCCTGCAAGATGCCCTGACCTCGTTGGATCCGCTGCGCAAGATCGGCAAGGAGATCGATGACGCGCTGCGCCTGCACGGCACAGGCTCCGGCGCGGCGCGGGCGGCCCGGGTTCTGCGGTTGCTGGAGTCCGTGGGGTTGGATGAGCCGGCCCGTCGTGCCGCCCAACGCTCGGGCGAGCTCTCCGGGGGCATGCGCCAGCGCGCGCTGATCGCCTCGGCCATAGCGATGGACCCGGCACTGCTCATTGCCGACGAGCCGACGACCGCACTGGATGCCACGATCGCCGCCCAAGTGTTGGACCTGCTGGGGCGGCTGCGGGCCGCGGGCTCCGGCATGTTGCTGATCAGCCACGATCTGGCCACGGTGGCCAAGGTCGCCGATTCCATTGCCGTGATGCAGGGCGGACGCATTGTTGAATCCGGGCCGACCGCGCAGCTCCTCACCGATCCGCAGCATCCCTACACGCGTGCACTGCTGGCCGCGGTGCCGGCCGGCAAGCCTCGCTTCGCACCGTTGTCCCCCGCATCGGCGGCTGCGGAGCAACATGGCATCCCGGCGATTTCCGGAGTGGAGGCCTCCGGGGTTCCGGTGCTTGAAGCCCGCTCGCTGTCCAAGCGCTTCCCGGTTCCCGGGGGCAACGACTTCCAGGCAGTGAAAGACGTCGACTTCGAGCTGCACCCGGGACGCACCCTTGGTGTCGTGGGCGAATCCGGTTCCGGGAAGACCACCACGGCACGCATGGCACTGGGCCTGCTGAACCCGGATGCCGGAAGTGTCCAGTTCCTTGGCGAGCCATGGAGCCAGGTGTCCGAGTCCCAGCGGCGCACCCGCCGGCGCGAACTGGGCGCCATCTACCAGGACCCGCTTTCCTCGTTCGACCCACGATTGTCCGCCGGCGCGTTACTGGCCGATGCCCTGAGTTTCGGGGCAACCCGTTCTGCGAGCAAGCATTCCGCGCGGATCACCGAGCTGCTTTCGCTGGTGGGCCTAGATGCCGGGTTGGCAAACCGGAACCCGGTGACACTCTCGGGAGGCCAGCGCCAGCGCCTGGCGATTGCCCGGGCGCTGGCCCCGAATCCACGGGTGCTGATCTGCGACGAGCCGGTCTCCGCCCTTGATGTTTCCGTCCAGGCTCAGGTGCTCGATTTGCTGGACCGGCTGCAGCAGCAGCTGGGATTGAGCTATCTGTTGATCTCCCACGACCTCTCCGTGATCAGGCACATGAGCGATTCGGTACTGGTGATGCAAGCAGGGCAGATCGTTGAGTCGGGCCCCACCGAGTCCGTGTTCAGCGCACCGGTGCACCCGTACACCCGCGCCCTGCTTGCCGCGGCACCGCGGCTTTCAACTGGGAGCTGAGCACGATAGCCGCATTGATTGCCGCTGATGCCCAAGGCCCGGTGCTGGCCGCGCACCGCATGGACATCGGGCTTCATCGACAACCATACTGGGAGCTGAAGGCAACGTCGCCGGCGTTGTCCGATTGTGCAGTTCTCGTTGTTCTGCGTTTCACCCAGGTCCCAATCCTCGAACCCCATGGAGGGGAGGCACGTTGTCTCATTTAGCGCAACCGCGGCGAAGCTTCCTGCCCTTGGTCAAGCGCTGGGCCACTGAGCTGAGCGGCTGGTTGCTCATCACGTTGGGCGTAGCTGCCTTGATTCTTCCCGGTCCCGGCCTGCTGTTCCTTGTCGCGGGATTCGCACTGCTCTCGATGCAGTACAAATGGGCCAAGCGGATCCTGCGGCCGGTGAAGTCCAGGGCCTTCCATCTCGCCGCCAAGGGAGTGCAAACCTGGCCACGGATCGCGCTGAGCACTCTCGGCGCGCTGGCCGTGTCTAGCATCGGCATCCTCTGGGGCATCGGATTTCCCGAACCGGCGTGGTGGCCGATTTCGAGCCGTTGGTGGCTGCCGGGCGGATGGGGAACCGGGGTCACGTTGATTTCCTCCGGCGCCTTGGCAATCGGCTTGATCGTCTATAGCTTCCACCGTTTCCGTGGCCACAAGGTCTTCGATGACGTCGCTGTATCCCCGGCCCGGACGCCGTGAACATGACGGTCCCGGGCCAGCTGCTCTGCCACGGCACGGACAGGGCTCCCCTTCGAGACCCTCCGATACCGTAGCCGGCGGTAGTCTGGGTCCATGGAAACCGGGATCCGGAACTTGCGGCTCGCCACGGGCACCCAAGTGCCTTGCTTGGTGCACGGAGAGGCGGATGCGCCGCCGCTTTTGTTGTTGCATCCCTGGGGCGAGTCCCATCGTCGCTTTGATCGTCTGGTGCCCCGCGTTCCAGGCTTCCGGGTCTACGCGCCGGACCTCCGTGGGCAGGGAAACGCGGACAAACCCCTGGACGGATATTCCTTGAAGGGGCAGGCTGGCGATGCCGCCGCAATACTGGACGCGTTGGAGGTATCCAGGGCATTCGTGCTTGGTTCCTCCAGCGGTGGCTACGACGGGCAACAATTGGCTGCCGACCATCCGGGCCACGTAGCAGCATGATACTGGTGGGCACGCCCTTGAGCCTGCACGGCCGATCTGAATTCGCCGAGGTGATCCACCGTCTCACCGATCCCGTAACAGAAGAATGGGTCAGGAATTTTCTTTCCGGCTTTCCCTTGGCACATAGGGTTCCCGGATGGTTCTTCGATGACCGGGTGCGGGAGGGCGCTGCAATGCCGGCACACGCCTGCAAGGCCATTTTCAACGGCCTGTGCACGGCCCCGCCCCCGACCGAGTCCGGAACCATCGATTCCCCCACCCTGCTTTTGTGGGGCGCCCGTGACGGAGCGTTTTCGATCAAGGAACAGGAAACACTGGCAGGGCGCATCGCCGGGGCGAAGCTGAAGGTCTACCCGGACGCCGGACACTTGGTTCTGTGGGAATACCCGGAACGCGTGGCACAGCATACGACGGCGTTTCTTGGTGCACTCCACTGAGTCACTGCATCGATTACCGCCAAGGGCCGGAGTCTCTTGGCGGCAATGCAGCGGCCGGTCTGCTGTCACAATAACGGCGGGGTCCCCGGATGAGAATCCAGGGACCCCGCCGCGAGGACGACCTACTTGGCTACGGGATCGAGCATGAAATCGTAGGTGGTCTGCACCCCGTTGCCCTCGGCGGCCGGCTGGATATCCAGCAGCAGCTCGGGCTTCACGGCGGTGGCGATGTCGTCGTCGTTGTGCTCGTCGCCCGGGAAGTACAGCTGCGCGGTGAGCAGTTCATGGCCCGGGGCCGAAACCTTCAGGTGCAGGTGGGCCGGGCGCCAGGCGTGCCATCCGGCGGCGGCGATCAGTTGGCCACAGGCGCCGTCGGTCGGGATCTGGTACGGGGCCGGCTGCATCGTCTGGATCTTGAAGTTGCCCTCATCATCGGCGATGAACGTGCCGCGAAGGTTCCACTCGGGGATGCCCGGAGCGAACTGCGAGTAGAAACCGGCCTCGTCGGCGTGCCACAGCTCAACCTTGGCGTTGGACAGCGCGGCGCCGTCGGTGCTGCGGACCTGGCCCTGGAACAGCAGCGGGGTTCCGCTTTCATCCTCGCGCATCGAGATGGTGGCCGGTGAGGCCTGCTCCGGGGCATCGGGAGTGTAGTACGGCCCTTCGATGGAGCCCTTGTTTCCTTCGCGGTGGTCGGTGGCAACATCCTCGACGGAGTGCTCCACCCAGACATCGAGGAACAACGGCCATTCCCCGTCTTCGCCGACCTTGATCAGCCAGGCCTTTAAGGCATTGAACTCCTCGTAGCTCACACGCTCTTCAAGCACGATGTCGTTGGCTGCCTTGATCAGCTTGCTGGCAAGGCGATCGATCCGCTCCGCGTCGGCCGCGACGGTGCTTTTCTTCCCGGACTGGCGGAAGCGGTCGGTGGCTGCGTTGCCTGATGCTGCGGCACTGCCTGCGGTCTCGGTGGTCATGGGTGCTCCTTCGTTCTCCTGCTGGAGGGATCTTTCATCGGATGTCGGACCACAATTTGCGTGATCGTCATCACGGTGCTGCTCTATGCATCCAATCTATGTGGGTTATTGGAAGGAGGGAAATACTTCTTTTACACCCATTGAGACGCCCTGCGTCTTGGTCGATGTCAGGTCCGTGAAGCAGCCACGCACTGTGTGCACACCCGTTCCACGTTGCGCGCCTTCAAGGTGCCTCGAACGGGGAGCTACTCAGCGGATGGAGTTCGGGTGTTTTGCCAGCGGCGTGACCTTGATACTCATGTACGGGTACATCGGAAAGCCGCTGAGTATCGCGTGCAGCTCGTCGTTCGAGTCAACGTCAAACAGCGAGTGGTTGGCATACTCCCCAACGATGCGCCAGATACCTGCCATCTTGCCGCTGTTTTGCAGTTGGCCGGAGTATTCCTTCTCCCGGACCTGAAAGTCATCGATCTGCTCTTTGGTCAGATGTGCCGGAAAAGCTACGTCCATGCGGGCAAGGAACAACATGTATCCTCCTGGATTGGTGGTGTCTTACGGTTTAGTTCTGCCGGTACCGGGCGAGCTTGTCTTCATCGATGCCCGCACCGACTCCCGGGATGTCGCGCACCGAGATCCTGCCTGCGCTGATGGTGATGGGATCGGCCAGCAGGTCATCGGACATGTCCAGGAAGTTGGAGAGCTCCCCTGCCCGGCGGGTGGTGGCCTCGTGGGCCGCACCGAAGGACACGGTGGCCAGCGAACCGACCTGGGTGTCGATCTGGTTTCCCATCGTGACATCCACTCCGAGGCCGGTGCACAGCCCCAGGATCTGTTGGGCTTCGGTGAATCCGCTACGGGCGGTCTTGATGCAGATCGCGTTCGATCCCCCGGAGAGCAATTCACGTGAAACGTCCCCTGCAGTGGGCACCGATTCGTCGCCCACGATGGGGATCGGCGACTTCTCCACCAGCCGGCGCCGGCTCATGGCCTCCTTCGCGTCGCAAGGCTCTTCGAGCATGGTCAGCCCCAGCCCTTCGGTGCGGCGCAGGACCTCCATGGCCTCGTTGGCGCTCCAGCCGCGGTTGGCATCCAGATAGAGCTCCACCTCCGGTCCAAGTCCGTTGCGCAAGACATGGCATGCTTCGATGTCCAGGCCCAGCGGGCGGCGCCCCACCTTCAGCTTGAAGGTGGTGATCCCGTACTCCTGGCCGAACCGCAACGCCTCGTCGAGCAGTTCCTGCGCCGGACGAAAGCCCAGCATGTGGCTCACCCGCATGGAGTCCGTGTATCCGCCCAGTAGTTTGTGAACGGGGGTTCCCAATGCCTTGCCCAGCAGATCCCACAAGGAGATGTCGACGGCTCCCTTGGCCACCTGGTTGTTGACGGTCCGCCCCATCACCTCGTGGACTTTGCCGCGGTCGAAGGGATCGAGCCCGATCAATTGCGGCGCGAAGACCTTCTCGATGATCGTGGTGATCGAGTCCTGTGTCTCGCCATAGGTGTAGGGACGGGGAGGCGCGTCGGCCTCCCCGAGCAGCCCGTCGTCGCAATGGATGCGCACCAGCACATGTTCGGCGTCTGCGACTTCCCCGCTGGCGAACTTGAGCGGGTGGGAATATGGAATCGAATAGGGGATCGCTTCGATGCGTTGGATCTTCACGCCGGGTTTCCTTCCGTGGAGGCTGGAGTGTCAAAGAGGGCCAGGAACTTTCGCAGCAGTACCGTCTCGTTGCCTGACTTCCAGGCCACGGCAAGGTCGACTTCCGGGGCATTGCGCAGCTGGTGGAAAACGATGCCCTGCAGCGCGAACATGCTACGGGCGGTCGGGACCAGCGCGACACCCATCCCCGCGGCAACGAAGGAGAGCAGGGTCGATGTCTCCTTGGCTTCCTGGACGATCCGCGGGCTGAAACCGACCTGGCGGCAGGCGTCGGTGGAGATGACGTTCACCGCCGAGGACAACGGGTAGGCAATAAAGGGTTCCTGGGCCAGCTCGGCGAGATCCAGCAGCCCGCAGGAAGCCAGCTCGTGGTCTTCGGGCAAGGCGAGGATCAATTCGTCCTTCTCCAAGAACTTCAGGCTCAATTGGTTCGAACGGATCGGCGGACGCAATACGGCGACGTCCACACGCTGCTCCTCAAGTGCGTTTTCCATTTCCGGGGTGAGCATTTCACCTTGTACGTTCAGTCGCAGCCCCGGCATGTGGCGCCGGGCCGCTTGCACGATGGTGGGCATCAGCCGGTAGGTCGCAGTGCCGGAGAATCCGACGCGGAGCACTCCGCTGGCCCCCTGCCCCACGAGCTTGACATCCTGCGCGAGTTTGTCGATCTCGGCCAAAAGCAACCGGGCCCGCCCCAGGAGCAGTTCACCGGCAGCGGTGAGGTCGACCTTGCGGGTGGTTCGGATCAGTAGTTGGGTGCCCAGCTGTTCTTCAAGTTGCTTGATCTGCTGGGATAGCGGCGGCTGTGCCATGTGCAGTCGCTGCGCAGCGCGGCCAAAGTGCTTCTCCTCGGCCACCGCAATGAAGTACCGCATCTGACGCACTTCCACATCGTCCACCCTTCCGTTCCATGGGCACCAACGTGCTCCACTGACCAGATTAGGACGAAAAGATTACTTATGGGAAATACATGTTTCGGATCGATTCAGAGCCTGGGGATATCACTGTTCGGAACGCCTAAACGTGCGTGTTGGGCTCCGAGCGAGCAGCGGCAACGAACTCCCGGATCAGGCCGACGTCCTTGGTGCCACGGCTGGACTCGACACCCGACGAGACATCAACCCCGGCCGGTGCCAGTCTATGGACGAGGCCGCCAACGTTGACCGGGTTCAGGCCTCCGGCCAATATCCAGGGGCCGGTCGGCGGGGAAGCCAACAACTCCGAGGTGTCGAAGGTGAGCCCGGCTCCCGGTTCAATGGCATCAAGCAGGATCCGTTCCAACTCCCACCGAACCCGCTCCGATTCCGCCAGTGCCCGGTACCCCTCGAGCGAGAAGGCCCGCAAGGACTTGAATCCCTCGGCGTGCAGGGCCTCGACATCGGAGTAGGGCTCATCGCCATGGAACTGCACCGTCCCCACCCCGGACCGGCGGGCCATGTCAATGACCGTCTCAAGGGGCTGGTTGCGAAAGACACCGACGGTTTCCACCCGTGCCGGCACGTTGGCCACCAGGGCCTTGGCCAGCTCGGGGGCAACGGTGCGCGGGCTGCCGGGGGCAAAGACGAAGCCGACGGCATTGGCGCCGGCATCAACGGCCGCTGCCAGGGTCTCTGGCGCGCTGAGCCCACAGATCTTCACGTACAGCCCGTCCATAAATCGTTTCCCTTATCTCCCGAGAGGTAGTTACCCCTCCCAATGCTACTTGTCCGTGCGCTCGCTGGGCATCAGCGTGCGCAGCTGGCGGTATTCGTTGCTCTGCATGATCTTTCTGGCATCTTCGAGGCTCACGTGGTCCTGGTCGTATCCAAGCATCTTGGGGAAGGCCTCGGTGCTGATCATGCGGCTGGTGAAGTCATCACGCGAATAAAAGACGCTCCACATGGGGCGTTCGTGGCGTCGGTTGGTCGATGCGGTGTCGTTGAGCATCAGGAGGACCTTTTGCTGCTGTTTCTTGCCGGTGACGTCGATGGCTATGTGTTCGAAGACCACCTCGGCGGGCTGGCTGAACCAAAATCCTTCGGGGTCCGTTCCAGGATGGTGCGGGTGTGACGTCCCTTGTGGCGATCTGAGTCGTCCTTGGGATCCGCACGGAATTGCGCAATCATTTGGTCTCTTGGGATGTGGATGCCACATGTGGTGTGGCACTCTTCCCTCTGCCTGCATCCATGGCAGGGATGGGCCTTGATTTCCCAGTCGGCCGGGTGCTTGAAACTCAGGCCATTGGTGCTGAAGCTCTTCCAGCCGGCGGTGTCCGTATCGCCATCAGGGCCATCGCTGCCAGTGGCCGAAACCGGGGAGTTCGCGGAGGCGTTCGACGACGTTTCCCCGGGGAAACGGATTCGCGCGCGCTACTCGGTGCCGGCGGCGTGGTATCCGAACAACCGGTCAGCAAGGTGAATCCCAGCACCGAGACGAGAGCCATCGCACGCACCGAGGAACCCAAACGTGCGGGGCGCGAGATGGCGGGGTTTGTGCTCATAGTGTTTCCCCTTGGAGGCGGTATCGCGTCCACTGTGCCTCAGCCCGCTCCCGCTTGCCAAGAGGCACCTTCGGTGCCGCGCGGGATCCGTCCCGCGCGCCACCGAGAGCCCGCAGGACCATGCAGATCGGCGGATCAGTCCAGCAGCAGCGCCGGTTCCTGCATGATCGAGGCGACGTCGGCCATGAACCGTGCCGAAAGGTCCCCGTCTACCACGCGGTGGTCGAAGGAGCCACCCAGCGTGGTGATCCAGCGGGGAACGACCTGTCCGTCGATGACCCATGGTTTCTGGCGGATCGTGCCGAAGGCCACGATTGCCACTTCGCCGGGGTTGATGATCGGGGTACCGGTGTCGATTCCCAGCACTCCGATATTGGTGATCGTCAGGGTGCCGCCGGTCATGTCTGCCGGGGAGGTCTTTCCTGCGCGGGCGGTGGCTGCCAGCTCGTTGAGTTCGATCGCCAGTTCGCGCATCGAGAGGTTCTGGGCGTTCTTCAGGTTCGGGACGATCAGTCCGCGAGGGGTCGCGGCGGCAATGCCCAGGTTCATGAAGTGCTTGACCTGGATCTCGGCCCCGTTTCCGGTTTCCACCCAGGAGGCGTTCACCGAAGGGTTGCGTGCCGCGGCCCAGATGACGGCCTTGGCCAGCACCAGCAGCGGGGAAACGCGGATGCCCTCGAAGTCGCGGCTCTTCTTGAGCCGGGCGACGTATTCCATGGTCCGGGAGGCATCGACGTCGACGAAGATCGATACGTGCGGGGCGCTGAAAGCGGAATCGACCATGGCCTTTGCCGTGGCCTTGCGGATCCCGCGCACCGGGGTGCGTACGATTTGATCGTCCAGTTCCATGCCCTTGGAGGACCAGAACATCGGGGCCGCATCACGTTCGGCCTCGCGCTGTGCGTTGTAGGAGAGCACGTCGTCGCGGGTGATTTCACCTTGGCCGCCCGTGCCGGTGACCTCGGTGAGGTCAACGCCGAGTTCCTTGGCGACCTTGCGTACCGGCGGCTTGGCCAGCACGCGATCCATGAACGCTGCAACGGCAGGCTTCGCCGCGGCGGTCAGCCGGGTGGAGGCCTGACCGATTCCTGCGGCGCGGCGGGAGATGGTGTCTGCCAACGCCGCCGGAACCGCCTGGGCGGGCGGGGTTGCGACGGCACGCTCGGACTTGGCAGGCGCCGGCCGGCCATTGCGGGCGCGGCGCTTGACGGCGTCGGCCTTGGGCCCGGAACCAACCAGCGGGCCTGGGTGCTCGCTGGCGACAGGCGTTTCGGTTTCGGCAACGTCGGCGACTTCGGGGACGTTGGTCATCGGAGCGGGGCCGGAGCCTTCCTCATCCACGGAGAACAGCGGTGCACCCACGGCCAGGGTCTCGCCTTCCGCCCCGTGCAGCTCCTTGACCACTCCCGCGTAGGGGCTGGGCAGCTCAACAAGCGACTTTGCCGTCTCGATCTCGACGAAGACCTGGTTCACGGTCACGGTGTCACCCGGCTTGACTTTCCAACTGACGATTTCGGCCTCGGTGAGGCCTTCGCCGACATCGGGAAGATTGAAGGTGCTCATCGTCTTCACTCCTTGTGAGAAACTATGCTGCTGCGTAGGCGGTGGCGCTGGGGGCACCGACGGGTTAGTAGGCGAAGGACCGGTCGAGTGCTTCGAGGACCTTGTCGATGTCCGGCAAGTATTGTTCCTCGACCTTGGCCACGGGATATGGCATGTGGAAGCCGCCGACACGGATGACGGGGGCCTCCAGGGACAGGAATGCCCGCTCGGAAATCCGGGCGGCAATTTCCCCGCCGATGCCGCCGAAGGTCGGCGCCTCGTGGGTGACGATCAACCGGCCGGTCTTTTCCACCGATTCGGTGATGGTGTCGAAGTCGATCGGGGACACCGAGCGAAGGTCGATGACTTCCACCGAGCGCCCGTCCTCGCGTGCGGCTTCCGCCGCGGCAAGCGCGACGGGAACCAGCGGGCCGTATGTGACGATGGTGGCGTCCTCGCCGGGCCTGATGACCTGGGCGGTGAAGGCATCGGCGGCCGGGTTCCCGGTATCGACTTCCCCCTTGAGCCAGTAGCGGCGCTTGGGCTCGAAGAAGATCACCGGGTCCTGGCACTCCGCCGCCTGCTGGATCATCCAGTAGGCGTCGTGGGCGTTGGACGGGGTCATGATGCGCAATCCCGCGGTGTGTGCGAACAGCGCCTCGGGTGACTCGGAGTGGTGCTCAATGGAGCCAATGCCCCCGCCGTAGGGGATCCGGATGACCACCGGGGCTCCGAATCGGCCCTCGGAGCGGGCACGCATCTTGGCCAGCTGGGTGGTGATCTGGTTGAAGGCGGGGAAGACAAAGCCGTCGAACTGGATCTCGGCGATCGGGCTGTAGCCGCGGATGGCCATCCCGATGCAGGAGCCCACGATTCCGGCTTCACCCAGCGGGGAATCAACGACCCGGTCCGGACCGTAGGTGT
Organism: Paeniglutamicibacter antarcticus; assembly: GCF_039544305.1. Lineage (NCBI taxonomy): Bacteria > Bacillati > Actinomycetota > Actinomycetes > Micrococcales > Micrococcaceae > Paeniglutamicibacter > Paeniglutamicibacter antarcticus. Next base: position 53,178 of record NZ_BAABLK010000022.1, on the reverse strand, counting down.
CGATCAGCCCGTCGGTCACCCGGTAGACCCCGCCGAGGCGGCCGATGTCCTCCCCGATGAGCAGGGACTTGGGGTTCTTGGCCAGGACCTGGTCGAGTCCGGCGGTGATGGCCTTGGCCAGCGTCATCGTGGTGGTGCTCATCGGGTGGCCTCTTCCTCGGCGGTGTCGGCGAATCCGGCTTCGTACTCCAGGTGCCACTTGAGCTCTTCCTGGATCAGGGGGTGGGCCTCGGCGTAGACGTTGGCGAAGGACTGGGCGAGTTCGGGTTCCGGGAAGGCCATGGCTTCCTCGCGCACCCGTGTCGCCATGTCGTTTCCGTCGATGACGACCTGTTCGAAGAACGCGTCGTCGGCGAGGTTGCTCTCCCGTAGGTGCTTTTCCAGGCGGGTCAGCGGGTCACGGCCGACCCAGGACTCTTCCTCGGCGTCCAGGCGGTACTTGGTCGGGTCATCGGCCGTGGTGTGGGCGCTCATCCGGTAGGTGACCGCCTCGATCAGCACCGGGCCGTTGCCGCGTCGGGCATGCTCCAGCGCCCAGCGGGTCGCTGCCAGCACCGCGATCACATCGTTGCCGTCCACGCGGATCCCGGGGAAGCCGTAGCCTGCCGCGCGTTGGGCCAGCGGCACCTTGGACTGGACGTGGAAGGGAACGGAGATGGCCCACTGGTTGTTCTGGCAGAAGAAGACCACAGGGGCATTGAAGCTGGCGGCAAAGACCATTGATTCATGGACCTCACCCTCAGTGGAGGAACCGTCACCGAAGTATGCGACAACTGCTTCCCCGTCCTTCTCCAAACGCTCGGCGTCCCAGCCTGCCTGGTCGCGCTGCACTGCCATGGCGTAGCCGGTGGCGTGCGGCATCTGTGCCGCCAGCACCATGGTGTACATGTGGAAGTTGTTTTCCCGCGGATCCCATCCGCCATTGGAAATGCCGCGGAAGATCCGCAACATCTGGGGGAAGTCCACGTTGCGTGTCAGCGCGACGCCGTGTTCGCGGTAGGTGGGGAAGATGTAGTCGTTGGGCCGGGTGGCCCGTCCCGAACCGATCTGTGCCGCTTCCTGCCCGCGCAGCGGAACCCAGAGGGCCAATTGGCCCTGGCGCTGCAGCGCCGTGGCCTCTTGATCGAAGCGGCGCGTAAGAGCCATGTCGTGGAAGAACCCACGCAGCATATCCGCATCCACGTCCTGGATGTAGCTGTCGTACTCGGCGTGCGAGCGACGTTCCCCTTCGGGGGTAAGTAGCTGAATCAACGCTTGCTCCGAGGGCTCGTGCACGGTGTTGGTCATACCGAGGGGCGTCCTTACATACATGAAATATGCCTTGTGAGGAATATGTTCCCCATAAGGCATATAGCGGGATTGTCCGTTCAAGCCTAGCGGTGCGTTGTCGCAAAACGCGACTCATCCACCCCTAGGAAAGCAATGAACCCTTTGGATAGTTCCGACAAAGCTCGAGGAACCGGGTATTGGCTTCCACCTCGCCGATCGTCACCCTGATCCCTTCACTGCCGAACGCACGCAACGCCAGGGCTTGTTCCGAGGCCAGCTCCGCGAATTCGGCGGTGCGCTCCCCCAAGGGAAGCCAGACGAAGTTCCCGTCGGAGACCGGGATGTTCCACCCGAGGTCCCTTAGCCCGTCCACCACGCGGGTCCGTTCGTCGACGATTATTTGAACCCTTTCCACAACCTTGTCGTAGTGGGCAAGCGAGGCAACTGCAGCGTCCTCGGCCACAGAGGAGACTGCGAACATGGTTGCAGCGACGCGAATGTAGCTGGTGATCTCCGGGTGGGAGACCGAGTAGCCCACCCGGAGGTTCGCCAGTCCGTGGGCCTTGGAGAAAGTACGCAGGACCACGACATTGGGGTACTTGCGGTAGGCATCGATGCCGTTCACCGCCTGCGGGTCACGCACGAACTCCTGATAGGCCTCGTCAATGACGATCAACACGTTGGAAGGAACGTTGGAGATGAAGTCCTCGACCTCGTCCCGACGCAGTGCTGGGCCCGTGGGGTTGTTCGGGGTGCACAGTAAAATCACGGAAGTGTTCTCGTTGACGGCTGCGGCCATCGCAGCAAGGTCGTGTCGGCCATCGGCCATCAGCGGGACCTGCACCGGCAAGGCGCCTGCAGTTTCCACCACGATCGGGTAGGCCTCGAACGAGCGCCAGGCAAAGACCACTTCGTCTTGCACTCCGTCATCGTCCTGGCCGGCAAAGGTCGCCAGGATCTGGGTCAGAGCCCCCAACGATCCGGCACCGGTGACGATGTCCTCCGCCGGGACAGAAAGGAATTGGGCCAAGGCGTTGCGCAGCTTGGTCGAGAGCGGATCCGGGTATCGGTTGATATCGAGCTGGGCACGTATCGCTTCAACGACTTCAGGTATCGGAGGCAGCGGATTTTCGTTTGACGACAGCTTGAACGCGCTCAGGCCCTGCACCTGGCGCGGCGGTTTGCCCGCCGCGTACTTGGGCATCCGACCAATGATGGTGCGGGGCTGGACCGGATCGAGGGGCACTGGGTTTTCGGTGGTCATGGCATCCACCTTAGCCGTTGCCGCCCCGCACCTACCCCCATGTGGTGCAACGCTTCCTGCCTGTCTTTCGGGATGCCGGTTTCGTTTCCGCCGGGAACGGGAATCCTGTGTCAGGATGGGATTCATGATTGCGTTTATTTTACGAGTGGTGATCAACGCGCTGGCCCTTGCGGCCGCCGCGTGGGTACTTCCCGGCATCACTGTCAGCCCCGCACCGGCCTCGGATGCAACGCTGGGCCTGGTCCTCGCCTACCTGGTGGTGGGCCTCGTCTTCGGACTGGTCAATGCCGTGGTCCGGCCGATCGTGAGTTTGTTGTCCATGCCCATCACATGCTTGACGCTGGGCCTGTTCACCCTGGTCATCAACGCTGCCATGCTGATGTTGACCTCGTGGTTGACCCAGTACCTGCCCATGGGATTGCACGTTGACAACTTCTTCTGGGACGCCATCCTCGGTGCCTTGATCATTTCCATTGTCTCCACTGTCATCGGTTGGCTCACCCCGGCCCGACGCCAGGGCTAGTGCGCCGGGGCGATCCTTTCCAGGCCCTCGCGCTTCGATTCGTTTTTGTTCGGCAGCTTCGCCTTTGGCCGCGGCCGTCGACCCAACTGGAACGTGCGAACCCGACCTTGCCGAGAGCGACCGAAAAGGTTTCCCAGCAGCCCCAGGGATTCAACGACGCCCGGGTCCCCTGAGCCGCGCAGCTCCTTCGCGTGGGATTCGTAGTTCTCCAGCTTGTGGGACTCGCCAAACCCGTCGTTGCCCAACTCCACCGTTCCGTCCGGAGAATCAAAGACGACAGTCAGCCGGTTTCTTTCCTCGGCGTTCGGGCTTCCGTCGGTGCCCGGCACCATGTCCTTCCCGTCCTCCAGTTGCAACGCATGGGTGCCCTTGGGAACGGGTGTCCGGCCGGTCGGGGACCCGAACGTTGACAGGTAGGGAAAACTGAACATCGTGTTCAGGTGCTCATCGTTGACGATGTTTACCGCATGTATCCCACCCTGGCTGTAGCCGGTAACCACCACGCGATCCTCGTCCTTGGCACCTGATTCCCGCAGGGCCTCCTCGATCGAGGGGATAAGGTTCCTCGAGTCGTTGCCCATCGCTTCGACGATGCCTGTTCCGTCCCAAGGGTTGGCCATGCCAGCCCGCGGGCCCTGTCCGATCCTGCGGAAACCTCCTTGTCTCTCTTCGAGCGGGTCGGCTTGGGTACCTGGAATCGTCAGCACGTACAAGTTGTCATGGGGGCCATCGAACCGTGTCACCAGCAGACTGCCCGGTGGCTCACGCTCCGCCAGCTTTTGCAGATCCACCAGGGACTCGACACTCCCGTCGAACTCCACGAAACGTTCCCGCCCCTCGCCAAGGACCTCGATGGGTGCCAGATACAGGAGGTTCTGGCCCTGCAGGAAGTCGGTGAGTTGCGGGTAGAGGCGATCGGCAAGCGGTTCCTCGGTCACGCCACCGTGCTCGATGTCCCGCAACAGCCCAAAGGGCAACCCGAGGAACCGGGGCAGCTGGTTGATCATGTCCTCGGTCGTCAACGTGCGCGGCCGGCCTCCGTTGTTCGCCAGGTCCCACATCACGCCCAACGGCAGCAGGCTCCCGCGCACCGCGTTAATCCCGTAGCCGACCACGGATTCGGTCTGCTCGTAACGCAGTCGCGCGGTGGCGACCTTCGCCGCCAGCGCCCCGGTCTCCCCCGCCCGCACGCCGCAGGCCGCGGCTGCCTCGGCAACGCCGCGCACCGCCTCCAGCACGCGCATCCGCATCATCAGCGTGCCCAACGTCAGCATGGCCGCAGGGAACACCGGTGCCCCCAGCAGGATCGAGGCACCGTCCAGCAGCTCCGCCCCTGCGCCCGTGAGCATGGAAGTGGTTCGTTCGAGCTCGGCGACGGAGAACCTCATCGAGCCCGGCCCACCGCGTACTTCGTATCCCATCCCTGCCCCGTCCCTTGGCGCCGGCAGGCTCAGCCAAGCAGACCGCGCGGCAGCCCGCCCGGAGTCATGATCGGCCCCAGGCTGCCCAGCCCGGAAAGGATGGAAGATTCAAGTTCAGCGAGATCGGACCGGGCTGCCCAGATCTCCCTGCGGGCCGCTTCCAAACGGGTGTCCAGTTCAGCGATCTTTGAAGCCAACTCCTCGGCCCTGTCCCGGAACGCCCGGCCGGCCGGGGACTCCCATTGCAGGTTCAATACCTGCTCCAGTTGCCCGCGTGCCCTGTATACCGCTGCCTGTGTCGCTACCACCCGCACAAGCATTTCATCCGCGATTGCTTCAAGCATCGTTTGTCCACCGCGCCTTCCATCCCGTGTTACCGGCGCTTTCCTCGTGCCCGGCTTGGCTCAACGTTGACAGCACTTGGGCACCTACGCCGGGGCGGTGCCCCAATATGTGGATAACCGGAGCGTCGGGATACGACAGGACTGAGACGTGGGCGGCGTCACTGACTGGGTGCCGCCGTGATGAATCGTGAAAGAATGGGCACCATGGCTGATTCTGCGCGCATTTCACTTGCATCCGAACCCCTCGCCCTGGGCGCCCTGGACGGTCGTTACCGTTCCGCCGTGGCCCCGCTGGTCGACCACCTCTCCGAAGCGGCACTGAACCGCGACCGCGTCCACGTGGAAGTCGAATGGCTGATCCACCTGACCGACAACTCCGTGCTGCCGGGCACCTCCCCGCTCACCGAGGCCCAGCGTACCGCGCTGCGCAAGATCGTCACCGACTTCAACGCTGCCTCGGTCACCGAGCTGGCCGAGATCGAGGCCATCACCGTCCACGACGTGAAGGCAGTGGAATACTACATCGGCCGTCGACTCGAGGGCATCGGTATCACCGACCTGACCTCACTGGTCCACTTCGGTTGCACTTCCGAGGACATCAACAATCTCTCCTACGCCCTGGGCGTCAAGGACGCAGTCATGGATGTCTGGCTGCCAGCCGCCCGCGCGCTGGTTGAGCAGATCACCGCCATGGCAGAAGAGTCGCGTGACGTGCCGATGCTCTCGCGCACCCATGGCCAACCCGCCACCCCCACCACCCTGGGCAAGGAACTTGCCGTGTTGGCGTGGCGGCTTACCCGTCAGCTGGACCGCATCGAAAAGACGGAGTTCCTGGGCAAGATCAACGGCGCCACCGGCACCTATGCGGCCCACTACGCCTCGGTCCCCTCCGCCGATTGGCAGGAAGTCTCGCGCACCTTCGTCGAGCACTTGGGACTGAGCTGGAACCCGCTGACCACCCAGATCGAGTCCCACGACTGGCAGGCCGAGCTGTACGCCGATATGGCCCGCTTCAACCGGATCCTGCACAACCTGTGCACCGATGTGTGGAGCTACATCTCCATCGGCTACTTCGCGCAGGTCCCCGTACCCGGGGCCACCGGTTCCTCGACCATGCCGCACAAGGTCAACCCGATCCGCTTCGAGAATGCCGAAGCGAACCTGGAGATCTCCAACGGGCTGCTGGACACCCTGGGTGCCACCCTGGTGACCAGCCGTTGGCAGCGCGATCTCACCGACTCGTCCTCGCAGCGCAACATCGGAACGGCCTTCGGCCACTCGCTGCTGGCGATCTCCAACGTCGCCAAGGGCCTTGACCGCTTGGATGTTGCCGAGGATGTGCTGGCCCAGGACCTGGAGAACAACTGGGAAGTACTTGGCGAGGCCATCCAGATGGTGATGCGCGCCGAGGCCATCGCAGGTGTCGAAGGCATGGACAACCCCTATGAGCGCCTGAAGGACCTGACCCGCGGCCAGCGCGTCAATGGTGCGCGCATGCGTGATTTTGTATCCTCGCTGGGCCTCTCGGCGGAGGCGGAGGCACGTCTGTTGGCCCTGACCCCGGGTTCCTACAACGGCATCGCTTCGAAGCTGGTCGACCACCTCAAGAAGTAGCTTCGCGGCCTCAATGCTCCAAGACAGAAGAAAGACGGATCGTTCCGGGCACATCGGCCGGGACGATCCGTCTTTTCGTTGGTGCTCCCGGGACTCAATCCTGTGCCGGGTCCTGGATGATCCAGAATTCGGCGCCCGTGGGATCCCTGAGCACCGCTTGGCGGCCAAACGGGGTGTCTTCGGCGGCCTGTACCACCTGGCCTCCGGTGGCCACGGCCTTTTGAACCGCGTCGTCGGTGTCCGCGACCCCGAAGTAGACGAGCCAGTGCGGCGGTGTGGATTCAGTCAGCAGCGCGCCGGCATCCATGATCCCGGCCTTGGCACCTTCCCCCTCGCCCAAGGTCGTGTAGCGGAAGTCATCGCTGTTGGACATCACGGAAGTTTCCCAGCCAAAGACTTCTCGGTAGAACTGAACCGATGAGTCGTAGTCGCGGGTATGGAGCTCATGCCACGTGGGTGCCCCGGGCTCCGAAGCAAGGCCGAATCCCGTGTGGCCACCGAATTCGAAGAGACCGATTTCAGCGCCACCGGCATCTGCGAGCACCGCCATCTTGCCCTGTTCCGGGACATCCATGGGCCCGAAGCGCAGCTGCCCTCCATGCGCCACCGCAGCCTCGGCTACGGCATCGATGTCATTCACGCGCAAGTACGTCGACCAGAGATCGGTGGCACCGTTGCTGCCGTCGTTGAGCATGATCCCGGCAACGGATGCCCCGTCCTTGAGGGCCATCGTGTAGCCGCCGTACTTCTGCTGGTCCTTGATCTCGTAGCTCCAGCCGAAGACCTTCGCATAGAATTCCATGGCTCGTTGCGGGTCGGTCGAGGCCAGCTCGATCCAGCACGGCGATCCGGCCTCGATGGTTGGCTTGGGCATGACAGATACCTTCCGTACGGTGTGCATGGAGTCTGCGTACAAGCGAGTGTAGGTGCGCCAACGCAGCGCGGCAATGGTACGCGTTGACTCGTAAAAAACCTCCGCGTAGATCGATACGTTGCCTCACGAAGAAACCTCCGCATTGGCCGATACGTTGCCTCAGAAGAAAACCTCCGCTTCGGTTGCTCTTGATATTCGGGTTTCTGAGGTATCTCGTCATTGACATGGGACTGAACATGACGGCTCGCAAGGCAGTAACCAAACAGCTGGCGACGCGCTATCGCGCTGCCAATCGCAAGGCCAAGGGGAACATACTCGACGAGCTGGTGGCCCTGACTGGGTGGCACCGGGACTACGCCCGTACGGCCCTACGCCAAACCCTGCTGCCGGCACGGCCCCGCAAGGTTCCAGCCGGAAGGAAGCCGACCTACCCGGCGGACCTGCAACCGGGACTCATTCTCTGCTGGGCGGTGCTGCGGTCGATCGTCGAAGCTGCTCTCCGCCTCCATGGACTACCTCGTGCCGATGTTGCGCACCGAGAAAGCCCTGGACGTCACCGAGGTGCAGGCCGAGCTGCTGATGCGCATGAGCGCCTCGACGATCGACCGCAGGCTGGCGAGCGAACGGGCGAAGATGCGATTGCGCAGACGCTCACACACCAAGCCAGGATCCCTACTCAAATCCCAAATCCCGATACGCACCTGTGCCGAATGGGACGATGCGATGCCCGGCTTCGTCGAGATTGACCTCGTGGGACACGAGGGTGGGAACAGCAGCGGGGAGTTCTGCTTCACCCTCACAGTGACCGACATTTCCACCGGGTGGACGGTGAACCGGGCCGAGAAGAACAAGGCCCAGAAATGGGTGTTCGAGGCCCTGCAACACGTCACCAGTGTCTTCCCGTTTCCCATCATCGGGATCGACTCGGACAATGGCAGTGAATTTATCAATCACGAATTGAAAAACTACTGCGACGAGCAGCACATCACCAACACCGGCTCACGCTCCGGGAACAAGAACGATGGTGCCCACGTGGAGCAAAAGAACTGGTCACGGGTCCGTGAACTGGTCGGATACCTGCGCTATGACACGCCGGCCGAATTGGAACTACTCAATGAGATATGGGAGTTGGACCGCGTCTTCACCAACTATCTCCTGCCCCAACAGAAGCTGGTGAGGAAGACCCGCAACGGGGCCAAGGTCACCAAGGTTCATGACAAGCCGGCCACTCCGCACCAACGAGCGATCATCCACCCGGCGGTGCGTAAGATGCCGATCATCCGCATGAATGCGGTCTTCAAGAAAATCAGGGTCATGGCGCTCTCACGCCAGATCCTCGCCCTGACGGGACGCCTGGAAACCCTATCCAAGGCCAAGGGCGGCATCACCACCAACCACCTCAAGGAGGTCCAGTCATGAAGCGATCATTTCCCGGAGGTTTTCCTCTGAGGCAACGTATCGATCTATGCGGAGGTTTCTTGGTGAGGCAACGTATCGACCTTCCCGGAGGTATTGACATGACGCAACAGGTGGTAGCCACAGAGGTTCTTCGTCGGTTCAGGGCACGCCAGGAATCTTGGCACCAGTAGCACGCGGAGCTGTTTGCCTTATCCTCCGTGTCACCGGGAAGACACCTGAAGTTGAAAGTTAGGCAAGACGAACATAATATCTACGTAACATCTTTTTTCGTGGCACCAGTCTGCCGCTCGCATGCAAGGAATCCCATGAGCTCCCACTCCGCACCTCGGCAACGCCGCCGACTTCTCGGCGCACTTGGCGCCTTGGCGCTGAGCGCCAGCCTCGTCTCCTGCGCGGCCGTAGCTTCGAGCCCACCGGCCGCCGCAGATGACCGCCCCGTGGTACTGACCACGTTCACCGTCCTGGCCGACATCGCCAGCAACGTCGGCGGCGACAAGATCCGCGTCGAATCGATCACCAAGGTCGGCGCCGAGATCCACGGCTACGAGCCGACGCCGCGCGACATCGCCAAGGCAAGCGACGCCGATTTGATCCTGGACAACGGACTGAACCTCGAAGCCTGGTTCTCGAAGTTCGTGGACGAGCTCGACGTCCCTCACGCGGTGCTCACCGAGGGCGTCGCGCCCATGGATATCACCGCCGAGGAAGACGCAGGCAAACCCAACCCCCACGCGTGGATGAGCCCGGTGAACGTGCAGCAGTACGTGGAGAACATTTCCTCTGCCTTCGCCACGCTGGACCCGCAGAACGCCAAGTACTACGCCGCCAATGCGGCCGGCTACAAGAAGGAGCTCCAGGCAGTCCAGGATTCGCTGGTCACCGGGCTCTCCGCACTGCCCAAGGCCCACCGCGCCCTGGTCACCTGCGAAGGGGCTTTCTCCTACATGGCCCGCGACGCCGGCCTGACCGAGAAATACATCTGGCCGGTCAATGCCGAGTCGCAGGCCACCCCGCGCCAAATTACATCGGTTATCGAATTCGTGAAGGAAAACGAGGTCCCGGCGGTCTTCTGTGAATCCACGGTTTCCGATGCGCCGATGCAGCAGGTTGTCGAGGCCACCGAGGCTGAATTCGGCGGAATGCTTTACGTCGATTCGCTCTCCGCGGCCGATGGGCCCGTCCCGACATACCTGGAACTGATCCGCCACGACTCGGACCTGATCCTCGATGCACTTTCCGGGGCCAAATCGTGAGTTCCCTTGCACTGAAGGTCCACGATGTCTGCGTGAACTACGGGGAGGTCAAGGCGCTCGAAGGCGCCAGCCTGGAACTGCAGGCCGGACGGATCTGCGGGTTGGTCGGCATGAACGGATCGGGCAAGTCCACCCTTTTCAAGTCCATCATGGGACTGGTCAAGCCCGATCGCGGCACCGTCGCCATCCACGGGTACAGCCCCACCCAAGCCCGGAAGAAGGGGATCATCGGCTACGTCCCGCAAAGCGAAGACGTGGACTGGGATTTCCCGATCTCCGTACGGGACGTGGTCATGATGGGCCGCTACGGACACATGGGTCCGTTGCGCCGGCCCAAGGCCGCGGACCGACAGGCGGTCGATGATGCCATGGAACGCACCGAGCTCACCGAGTTCGCCTCCCGGCAGATCGGGCAGCTCTCCGGTGGCCAGAAGAAGCGTGCCTTCGTGGCGCGCGGCATCGCGCAAAACGCCACGATGCTGCTGCTCGATGAGCCCTTCGCCGGAGTGGACAAGCGCTCGGAGGCAACCATGACCAGGTTGCTGCGCGAGCTTGCAGCCTCAGGTGCCACGATCCTGGTCTCCACCCACGACCTGCATGCCCTGCCGAAACTCGCCGACGAGGCCGTGCTGCTGATGCGCAAGGTCTTGGCCCACGGCACCCCCGAATCGGTACTGACCCCCGCCAACCTTGCCCTGGCCTTCGGCCTGGATGTCCTTGATCGGGAGAGTGCATCATGAGCCTTTTCGAGATATTGCTTGAGCCGCTGAGCTATGACTTCATGGTCCGCGCCTTGGTCACCGCCGTCACCGCCGCCGCCCTGTGTGCCGTGCTTTCCTGCTGGTTGGTGCTCATCGGCTGGTCGTTGATGGGGGACGCCGTCTCCCACGCAGTACTGCCCGGCGTCGTGCTCGCTTACGTTTTCTCCGTCCCCTTCGCCGTGGGGGCACTGCTCTTTGGCTTCCTGGCGGTGGGGCTGATCGGTGCGGTGCGCGAAACCAGCAGGATCAAGGAAGACGCGGCAATCGGCATCGTCTTCACGACCCTCTTCGCCCTGGGACTTGTGCTGATCTCCGTCACGCCCTCGCACACCGACCTCACCCACATCATCTTCGGCAACCTGCTCGGAGTCTCCAGCGGGGATCTGGCCCAGATCATGATCTTGGCCGCACTGGCGATGGCCGTGCTGTTGATCAAGCGCAGGGATTTCACCCTCTACTCCTTCGACCCGACCCATGCACACGCCATTGGCTTGAACCCCCGCATGCTCGGAGCTGCCCTGCTGGCCCTGCTGGCCCTGACCTCGGTGGTCGCGCTGCAGGCAGTGGGCGTGATCCTGGTGGTCGCGATGCTGATCATTCCCGGGGCCACCGCCTACCTGCTCACCGACAGGCATTCGCGGATGTTGGTGATCGCTCCGGCGATCTCGGTGGCATGCGCGGTGCTAGGACTGTACACGAGCTACTACATGGACACGGCCTCGGGCGGCATGATCGTGTTGGCGCAGGGCACCGCTTTCGCGTTGGCCTACTTCTTCGCACCGCGCCAAGGGTTGATCGGGACCCGAATCCGGGCCGCACGACGACGCCGCATGGCATTGACCGCGTAACTGCGGAACATCGAATGCGTTTGACGCTCAGTCTTCGAAGGCGGCCACGAAGAGCGAGTTGCCCGCCCTGGTTCCCAGGCTCACCGGCGCGTCCGTGCCCTCGACCAAAACCGCCATGGCATCGGAGAAAGGTTCGGGCGTACCCAGGCGCAGCACGGCGCCCGGGATGATCCCGCGTTCGGAAAAGAACCCCAGTAATTCAGCGTCTTCGTCGGAGATCCGCTCCACCTTCACTCGCGCACCGGGCTTCATTTCCGTCAGCGGCTGGGCGCTGGGAACATCGACCACCCCGTGCGCATCGGGGATCGGGTCTCCGTGCGGGTCGCGGCCGGGATGCCCCAGGATCGAGTCGATCCGCTCGACAAAGAAATCCGAGACGGCATGCTCAAGATGTTCGGCCTCGTCATGGATCTTTTCCCAGTCATAGCCCAGCACCGTGACCAGGAATGTTTCCAGCAGCCGGTGCCGGCGCACCATCTGCACGGCATAGGTCCGTCCCTCTTCGGTGAGTTCCACCGCACCGTAGCGCTGGTGGTCCACCAGCCCCTGCCCAGCCATCTTGCGCACGGCATCGGAGACCGATGACATCCTCAGCCCGGTTTTCTGGGCGATCTCGGTGGCGGTCACCGGGGTGCTCGACCATTCCTCCAGACCCCAAATGACCTTCAAGTAGTTCTGTGTACTGACAGATAGCTCCGAAACCGACATGGGCACTAGTCTACCGAGGTATCGGGCGGCACCGAGGCACCGTACTGCCCCGCCACGGGCGTGGCCACCGGACCCCGGAACTTCATGGTGATGGCCGTTGGCAGTGTGTTTTCTTCACTGTTGCGGGTCCAAGGACACCCCTGGGCTAGATCCACCCTTGTTCGTGCGCAAGGTGTGCCGCCTCGATCCGGTTCGAGGCACCGGTCTTGCCGATGGCGTTGGACAGGTGGTTGCGCACGGTGCCGACACTGAGGAACAGGGTTTTGGCGATCCGGGCCACCGGAGCACCGGATTGGGCTTGGGAGAGCACCTGGCACTCGCGCTCGGTCAGCGGGTTCACCCCGCCTATCAGCGACTGGGCCGCCAAGGACGCATCGAGCACCTGGCCTCCGGCATGCACACGGCGAACCGCAGCCGCCAACTCGGAGGACGGGGTGTCCTTGACCAGGAACCCGCGTGCGCCGGCATCGAAGGCGGCACGCAGGTAGCCGGGCCGGTCGAAGGTCGTCACGATCAACACCTTGCACCCGGGCATCGCAGCACGCAACGAGGAAGCCGCGGCCAGTCCGTCGGTGACGGGCATCTGGATATCCAGCAACGCCACGTCCACCCGGTGCTCCCTGGCGAGCGCCACAACATTGGTTCCGTCCCCGGTTTGCGCGACGACCTCGATGTCCTCCTCAAGGTTCAGCAACGCTGCCAATGCCCCGCGCACCAGCGCCTGGTCATCGGCCAGCAGCACCCGGATCGGTTTGCCCCCGCCGGGGCTTGGCGGATTCAGTCCCATTGCACACTCACCTTGGTGCCACCATGCTCGGATGTTCCAATCCGGCAGTTGGCCTCGGCCAGCCTGGCCCGTTCGCGCAGGCCTCGCAAGCCGTGGCCCTCGGCGCTTCCTGCCAGCGAATCCCCGTCATCCTCGACGGTCAGCGAATCCCCTCTCACCGTGATCCAGCACGTCGTGGCGTGGGCGTGCCGCAACACGTTGGTGATCGATTCACGCAACACCCAGGACATGACGATCGAACGCACCGGGTGTACCTTCTGCGCGTCCCCGCTGAGCACGGTGTGAAGTTGCGCGTCATCGAGCGCCGCGCACACGGGCTCCAGTTCCTCGGCCAGCGTGGTGCGCCGCAGCCCGCCCACGGTGGCCCGGATCGATTCCAGTGCCTCGGCGGTCAGCTCCCTGATTTGGGACAGTTCAGCCCGGGCGGCTGCCACGTCGGTGTCCAGCAAGCGTTCGGCGAGCTCTGCCTTCAGGGACACCGCGGTCAGCGAATGGCCCAGCACATCGTGCACGTCCCGCGCCATGCGGTCCTGGGAGGAAAGAATCGCATGGTCCATGCGCAGGTCCCCGGAGCGGATGCTGTGCCGGATCAACGCCGTATTGACCGCGTTGACAACCACCAACACCGCCAACAGGCCGATCAAGAAAATAAAGTCGCCCACCATGTTCGTGATCACCGCAACGCCGAGGCTGGTGGCCAGCACCAGGGCATTGACGATCCACATGGTGCGCAGCGAAAGCAGATAGGCGGCGTAGCTGATGATGAAGGGACCGAAGCTGATGGCATCGGGACCCAGGACCGGAATGCTGGCCACCACGATGAGCAGCATCAGTCCAAAGGGGATCCTGGCCCCGGCATGGCCGCGGACGTTGACTCCCAGGGCGAAACTGAAGGAAAAAATCCCCACAGGTACACGGCAGCAAAGGCAGCCAGCAGGCAATAGCCCAGCACGCGCATCGGCACCGGCAGGCTGGACTCGGCGATGCTGAGGATCGGAAAGAGCAGGAAAACAATCCACACCGCCGCCAGCAGCCACCCGTAGCGTGCCCAGAAAGACTCGGCAGCGGCTGCGCCGGGTACCGGTGTCATTGCCGCACCCGGGACCGGCGCACGGCCCAGAGGGCCAGCGCCGCGAAGATCAGTGTCCATGCCACAACATTAGCCATCAAGACCATCAAGGAGTCGGTTCCCGCACCCGCACCAGCACCAATACCCTCCGTGAGCGGATAACGGGCCAGACCCGCATACCCGTACATCGGGGTGAAGCGCGCGATGCTCAGCATGGTGCCGCTCAGCGGCAGGAACACGTTGCCGAAGAAAGCAAAGAACACCATTCCCGCGGCGGCAACGCCGATGGCCGTCTCGGACTTGAAACTCATGCCGATCCCCATCCCGTACAGTGCGTAGATACCCGAGCCCACCACGGTGATCACGTAGCTCATCGTCCAGATGGCGGGGGTCTCGGCCTGTGCCCCGGTGAACGCTCCAAACATGTACACAATTCCGATGCTGGCTGCCGAAACAATCAACGCGACACTGACCTTTGCGGCCACGAAGTCCCGCGGTTTCATCGGGGTCAGGGCGATCTGCCTGCCCCAACCGAGCATCGACTCGGTGGCTGCGGTTCCGGCGATGGAGGTGGTGGCCACGGCCGCGCCGTAGGCGGCCATCGAGGCCATGACGTAGAACTTCACGTTGCCGTTGCCGGCCGATTCCCCGCCACCGCCGAACATGTTCCCGAAGAGCAGGTACATGGCCACCGGCATGAAGAGGATGAACATGATGTTCCCGATGTCACGGGACTGGCGCAGCAGTTCGATGCGCACATAGGTGGGGTTCATTGTTTTTCTCCGGTCAGGGCCAGGAAGGCGGCTTCCAGGGTGGGTGCGGTGATTTCCAGGTCTGTTGCGCCCAGCTCCGTCAACAGCATCCTGGCCGCCGCGTCGGAGTCTTCTCCGGTGACCGAGACCCGGTGTCCGTTCAGCGCGACCGCGGTGACCCGGGGAAGTGCGCGCAGGGCCGCTAGGGCTTCCTCGGGTGGCTCGTGTGCCGGAAGCGTGGCGCTGGCGGTGCGGCCCCCGGCCATTTCGCGCAATTGCGCGGTGGGGCCGTCGGCGAGCATCTTTCCCGCCCCGATGAGCACGGTGCGCTCGGCAAAGTCCTGCGCTTCTTCAAGGTAATGCGTGGCAAAGAGAACGGTGCGGCCCGCCAGCGCGTCCTGGCGCATGGTCTCCCAAAAGGCGCGCCGGGCCGAGACGTCCATTCCGGCGGTTGGCTCGTCGAGGATCAACAGCCGGGGATCGGGCAGCAGGGCCAAGGCGAACTTGAGCCGCTGTTGTTCCCCGCCGGAGCATTTGGAGACCTTGCGCTTGGTCAGGGACTGGATGTCGGTCCGTTGCATCACCTCGTCTATGCGGTCTTTCGCTCCGTGCAGCGCGGCGATTGCTCTCACCGTTTCATGCACCGTCAAATCGCGCAGCAACCCTCCGGTCTGCAGCACGGCGGAGATTTCCCCGACTTCGACCGCCGCGCGCGGGGACTTGCCAAAGACGGAAATGGTGCCGGAGCTGGGTTGGGTGAGGCCGAGCATCATGTCAATGGCCGTGGTCTTGCCCGCACCATTGGGGCCAAGGAAGGCCACGATTTCCCCGGAGCCCACCTCCAGGTCGATGCCGGCCACTGCCTGCAGCGGCCCCTCGGGCGTGTTGAAGGTCTTGGACACGTTGCGCAGCCGCAGTGCCTGTGCGCTTTCTTGGCCCGAAGCGCCCATGGATACGGGGTGTGGCAGCGTCTGGTGCTTATTTGCCTGGCTCATGCTCCCAGTCTCCTGCGTTTGCGGCGCCGGCAGAAGAGCAAAAGCTCATGGGCCGGGCATGACAAGTGTCATGCCCGGCCCATGCGCCTTGGGTCCGAATGGGTCCTAGTGGGCGGGCGTGGTGCCCTCGGCCGCCTGCGGATCCGTTTCTGCTTCAAGCACCCCTTCCGGGGCCCTTGGCGTTGCCGACTTCTTGCGCTGGCGCACGAACACCACCACGGCCAAGACGGCCGCGGCGCCGATCAGCGGCAGGCGGAACTGGCCCGGGACATCCTGGGAGAGCATGAAAACCCCCATGGCCAGGACGAACCAGCCGAATGCGGCACGCAACTTGTCTTCCGAGATGCGTCCGGCGATCTTCGATCCCACCAGGGATCCAACCACTGCCACACCGGTGACCATCAAGGTGGTGTTCCAATCGATCGCGACGGTGGTCATGTAACCGGCCAGCCCTGCGAAGGACTTCATGGCGATGACCACCAAGGAGGTCCCCACCGCCAAGGACATCGGCAATCCGCCCAGCAGTGCCAGCGCCGGCACCACGAGGAACCCGCCACCGGCACCGACCAGCCCGGTGACCAAACCGACGGCGGCGCCATCGAGCAGTACCCTGCCCAAGGGCAGGTCCTTGTACTGCTTGTTCGGGTCCACTGGCTTGCGTCCGCGCAACATGGCCAGCGAGGTCACCAACATCATGACGGCAAATGCGACAAGCAGGACCTGTCCGGGGATGTATCCGCCGAGCAATCCACCCCCAAAGGCGCCGACCATTCCGGCTGCGCCGAAGATCAGCCCGGTGCGCCAACGCACCCGTCCCGCCTTGGCATGGCCCAGGGCCCCAACCAATGAGGTCGTCCCGACCACGAAAAGCGAAGCGGCGATGGCTTCCTTGGCCTCGAACCCTGCGACGTAGACGAGGATCGGGACGGTGAGGATCGAGCCGCCGCCGCCGAGGATGCCCAGGGAGAGCCCGATCAGCAGCGACAGCGAGAGGACCAGGATCAGGGTCGCGATGCTCATGGCGTGGTGGTGGCGTTGGTTGCCCGCCTTGCTACCTTGGCGTTCGGAAGCTGTGCCAGGACCGACTCACGGGTTGGCTCGTTGCCCGTGCGGTTCCACGGCATGGCCGAAAGTGCCTTGCCCATGGCACAGGTGTTGGTCGCTGCGGAGAAGGTCAGGCCGGCGCCGATCGCCCCGGCAACGGTGCGCAGCTGCGGGGAGAGGAATTTTCCGCCCGCCAGTCCCGCCACCACCAGCGAGCCCGCAGCCATGCGCACCTGGCGCTCCAGGGACCAGCGTTTGGAACCGGTGACGGTGTCACCGCCGCTGCGCTCAAAGGCGGGCACTCCCCCGTCGAGCACCATCGCGTCGGCAAAACCGACGCCGGCGAGATTCACGCAGGCTTCCCCGGCCCGAACACCGGACTGGCAGACCAGGACCACCTTGGTGTTCAGGTTCTCGGCCAGCTCCTCGGTGTGCTCGGAAAGCAGCGGCAGCGGCACGTTGTAGGAGCCTCGGATGTGCAGGGATTCGAATTCGGCACCCGAGCGCACGTCGAGGATCAATACGTGTTCCCCGGCATCGATCATGGATTTGAGTTCTTCGGGGGCGATGGAGCCTGTTGTTTTATTCATGGGTGGGGCCTTTCGGGTACGGGTGAAAAGCACCGCGGGTCCCTGCCGTTTCTGTGGAACGGAAAGTGTGCGGGACCCGCGGATCGCTAGGTGGATGATGCGCGAGGTGCGCGGATTAGTTCTTCTGGCTGTTCAAGGCGTCCCAGGCGGCATAGCTGCCCTTGAGCTCGATGACCTTGTAGCCTGCACGGCGCAGTGCCGAGGCGGCCACGGAGTTTCGCACGCCACTCTGGCAGTAGCTGACGATTTTCCCCTCGCTGGGGAGCTGGTCGGTGTGCCACAGCACGCGACCGCCGCTGAGCTGAACAGAGCCGGGGATGTGCCCTTCGGCGTGCTCGGTCTTGTTACGCACATCGAGCACCAACGCCGCGTCATATCCCTCGAGGTCAGCCGGGTCGAGGGTTTCCGGGATGTAGCTGGGCAACCCGTCGAACGAGGTGACGTAGCCCTCGACGGCGTCAATGCCCACGCGGATCAGGGCATCCCACATGTCGCTGGCGGTTTCGCTGTCCGGTGCCAGCAGCACCAAGGGGCGTGCGTCCTTTTCCGGATCCACGGCCCAGGCACCGTAGCTGGCAGCCTTGGAACCCGCGGGGATGTTCAGCGCCCCGGCAACCGTTCCGGTGTGCACCTCCAGGTGGTGGCGGGTGTCCACGACGCCGACCTCATCGGCGGCCAAGGCCTTGGCCACGGCCTTTGGTGCCAGTTCGGCCAGGGGCCGGCGTCCCCCAAGGACCACCGGACCCCGACGATTCTGCCGCTTCATGCGGCCAAAGTAGGCGTGCGCGTCGGGCTGCCCGTCGAGCAGTGCCTCGACGAATCCGGCCTCATCGTCGGCCGCCAGGAACGGCGCCCACCAAGCGAAGTTCCGCTCGTATCCAACCGTCGTCGACGGGATTGAGCCCAGCGCCTTGCCGCAGGCGCTGCCCGAGCCGTGGGCGGGGTGGACCTGGACGTAGTCCGGCAGTACCAAGAACTTTTCCTTCAGCGAAACGAACAGGTCGTGTGCTCCGCCAAAGCGGGTGTCGACACCACCTGCGGCCTCGTCGAGCAGGTCTGGTCGCCCTAAGTCCCCCACGAAGACGAAGTCGCCGCTGAGCATGAAGCCCGGCTTGTCGCTGGCCGCACCGTCGGTGATCAGGAAGGAGAGGTGCTCGGGGGTGTGGCCGGGTGTGTGCACGGCCGCAACGGTGATGTTGCCTAGCTTGATGAAGTCGCCATCCATGAGGCGCTTGCCCTCGAAGCGATACTGCCAATCTTCGCCGCCCTCGCCCGAAAGGTAGATCTCGGCTCCGGTGTCGGCGGCCAGTTCGCGGGTTCCCGAAAGGTAGTCGGCGTGGATATGCGTCTCGGTGACGGCAACGATCTTCATGTCGTTTGCCTTGGCGATGTCCTTGTACACCGCGATGTCACGGCGTGCGTCAACCACGATGGCCTCACCCTTGGCCTGGCAGCCAATCAAGTAGCTGGCCTGGGCAAGGTCTTCGTCATAGATACGTTCGAGAAGCATTGTCTCTCCTTGGATAATGGATGTTTTCATACCCCCTGGGGTACCCGTTTGCTTCTCACCATAATACCCTAGGGGGTATATGTCAACGCCATCGAAGGCACTTCGCAACCCTCCGCGACGGACCCCCGGGCACAACAAAAACGGCGGCCGGCCCCACCGCATGGTGGGGCCGGCCGCCGCCGGGCGGGACCCGAGCCTAACGCCCGAAAAGGCGTGAGAGCCACCCGCCGCCGGATTCCTTCGGGGCGTTTGGGTCGCAGGTGCAGCGCTCCGAGCGCGGGACGTGGGCCATGACCTGCTTGACGTGCTGGCCACACCCGGCCCAGGTGGTCTTCTGGCACTTGCGGCACTTCACTGCTCGACACATCTGCGTACTCCTTGGTTTGCGTATCCGCCACCCTTCGGGGCGCGAAGCCTTTCCTGCACTCCAGTATTGCACATACCCCCCGGGGTATGGAAACTTCTATGTGAACAAATTAAATAAACCCCCGGGGGTATATGATGGAGAAATCAACGACCCGGGAGGGAACAACCATGCATTTGGAAGCAGAAGACATGACACCTGCCATCAACAGGCTCAAACGAGCCCAAGGCCAGCTCAATGCGGTGATCCGCATGCTTGAGGAAGGCAGCGATTGCCACGAGGTCGTCACCCAGCTCTCCGCCGCTTCCAAGGTCATGGACCGCGCCGGATTCTCCATCATCGCCACCGGACTGGAACAGTGCCTGCTCAGCGAAGACTCCACTGCGGACCGCGCCGAGATGGAAAAGCTGTTCCTCTCACTGGCCTGACCCGCCTGGCCTCAACGCAATGCGCGTGTATCACCTAGGCTAAGTCCGTGGTCAACTACACCTTGAAACAGCTGCAGTATTTCATCGCCGTCGCCAACGCCGGTACGATCTCCGGGGCGGCAACCACGTGCCATATCTCCCAAGCGGCCATGTCCCAGGCTATCGGGGAACTTGAACGCATCATCGGATCCCAGCTCCTGGTCCGGCACCGCGCCCGCGGAGTCGTCTTGACGGCCGTGGGCACGCACTTCCTGCGCGATGCCAAGGAGCTGGTGCGCCATGCCGAGGAAGTCCAAGGCAATATCGGCGAGCGCCAAAGCGGCTTGGTGGGTCCGTTGAACATCGGGTTGTATTCCGGGTTGTCCGCCCTGTGGATGCCGGTGATCTGCGAGCAGTTCGACAAGCCGAACCCGGGCCTCGAGGTGCGGATCACCGAAGGGGACGGCACCGCCCTGCAAGAACGACTGCTCGAGGGCTACCTCGACGCGGTGCTCACCCACACCCGGCACCTGCTGTCCCACGTGAAACATACCCCGGTGATGGCCGGGCGCCCCTACGTGCTGGTCCATGCCGGGCACAAGCTGGCCGGCACCGGTTCGGTCCGGCTTGCCCAAATGGCCGATGAGGACTTCGTCTCCCTGGATATTCCCTCGGTGCGCGATAACCAGCTGGTGAACCTGCGGCTCTCCGGGCTTGACCCGAAGATCACCTGGTCCAGCTCCAATTTCGAGACGGTGCGCGGCATGGTGGCCCGGGGGCTGGGCTACACCGTCCTGGTCCAGCGCGCCCCTGTGAACGTGAGTTATGACGGATTGCCGCTGGCAACCCTGGAAATCGATGGGCCGGTGGGCCAAAGCGACATCTGCGTTGCCTACACCGCCTCGGAACGGCCCAGCCTGCGGCTGCATGCCTTCATCGGGTTCTGTGAACGGATCGGCGCCGAACGTGACGAAGGGCCGGACCCGTTCTAGCGTTCACGGATCCGGCCCTTCGGCGGCGGGTGGGCCGCCGTACTTGCTACATGTTTTCGGCGGCCAGGTCCGCGTCCTTGCCTTCCTTGATGCCGCGCATCGCCAGGGCAGCCAACACGAAGACCGAGGCCCACACGGCACCGACGACCCAGAGCGAACCTCCGGCGAATAGCACCAGCGCCGCAACGATCATCGGGGTGAAGCCGGCACCGAGCGTCGAGGAGAGCTGGTAGACCAGCGACGCCCCGGTGTAGCGGATCCGGGTGGGGAACAATTCCGCGGTGAAAGCACCGAACGGCCCGAAGATGGTGCCCTGGATCAGTCCGTTGGCCAGGAACAACGCGATGGCGAACAGCCAGAGCTCACCGAGCTGCAGCATCAACATGATCGGCATGGCCAGCACGGCACCGGAAACGATGCCAAACATCATCACCGGGCGGCGGCCCAGCTTGTCCGAGTAGCGTGCGGCGAGCCAGACCCCCAGGATGGTCAAGGTGGCGCCCACCGCCTTGACGTTCAACACCGCCGTGCGGTCCATGCCCGCGTCCTCGACCACATAGGAGATGGCCCAAACGGTCATCAAACCCTGCACGGTGTAGGAGCTCATGCCCACCAGCGTGCCCATGATCACCGACTTGGGGTATTTGGTCAGCACCTGCATCAGCGGGATCTTCTTTTCCTCCGCCTCGTCCTCAAGGGCCAGGAAGAGCGGGGATTCGGTGACCTTCAAGCGGATGACCAGGCCGATGGCCACCAGCCCGAGGCTGGCGATGAACGGGATGCGCCAGCCCCAGGCCAGGAACGCCTCATTGGGTAGCGTGGAGACCGCGGAAACCGCGAGGGTCGCCAGCACGGCACCGGCCGGTCCTCCCATGTTGGCGAAGCTTGCGGCGAAGCCGCGGCGTTCCTTGGGCGCGTGTTCCAAGGCCATCAGCATGGCCCCTCCCCATTCCCCGCCCACGGCCAGGCCCTGGATGATGCGCAGTGCGATCAGCGCGATCGGCGCGATCATTCCCACCTGCGCGGTGGGCGGCAGCAGCCCAATGATCGTGGAGGCCACGCCCATCATGACCATCGAGGTGATGAGCACGCCCTTGCGACCCAGCTTGTCCCCGAAATGCCCAAAGATGATGCCGCCCAGCGGGCGTGCCAGGTAACCCACGGCGAGTGTGGCAAAGGAGGCAAAGAGTGCCACGGAGGGCGCCATGTCAACGAAGAAGACCTTGTTGAAAACCAGGGAGGCCGCGGTGGCGTAGAGGATGAAGTCATAAAACTCGATGGCGCTGCCGATGAAGCTGGAGGCCAGGATCCTGCGCATGTGCGGGGAGTTCAGCGACGGGACCGCTACCTCCGTCGCGGGGGCATGGGGAGCTTGGATCTGGCTCATGGGGCAACCGTCGTTTCGATATGGGTTCGGGCAAAGGAAATGACATCCAGGTCATCGGGGACCAGATAGGTCCCGGAGAACCCGGCGCCATGGGAGAGCCAAGTGGAAATCGGGGTGGTGCCGGGAACCAGGTGGTGCAGCGCCAACTTCGCCACCCCGGCACGTTCCGCCATCTCAATGGCCTGGGTGGCCGAAGTGTGGGAGCCGTGGTGATGGTCCATGGACGCCTGCGCATCGGCCGTGCCCACGTTCCCGAATTTTTCCTGCACCCAGTCGAAGTCGATGGCCTCGTGCAGCAACAGCTCGGTGCCCCGGGCAAGCTCCACGAGGTTTTCGCAGGGCGCAGTGTCACCGGAAATGGTCACTGAGCCTTCGGCGGTGTCAAAGCGGAAGGCAAAGGCCGGGGCGATCGGAGGGTGCTTGACCAACGTAGCCGTGACCGTCACCAACTCGTCGCGGTAGATCTCGAAGGACGCGAAGTCAGCCGGCGTCGGATTCTCGTTGGGGTGGTAGCCGGTCCCTGCCGGGATCTGGATATCGGAGGCAATGAAGTGCTCCAACGGAGAGGGGCGCAGCGCATCGATCACGCGGTCGTTCAGGTCGGTGGCGTAGGCCTGCATGAGGTGGTCGAACATGTCCACGGTCCCCGGTGTGGGGTTGTGCGCGAAGAGCGGGGTGGGCGGGGTCGTGGCCCTCGGTGATGCCGGCGGCAGCGCGCCACGGTTGCCCGGTCCGATGATGTGGACCGGCTTCTGGCCAGGGCCGATGGTGAATAGCCCGAAGATGGCCAGCGAGGCCAGGTCAATGGTGTGGTCAGAGTGCAGGTGCGTCAAGAAAATCCCGCGCAGGTCCGCGGTGCTGTATCCGGCCTTCATCAGCTGGTTGCCGACCCCGGTCCCGGCATCGACCAGATAGACGGCCTCCCCCACCACGACGGCCGTGGCAATGCCCGCGCGTTTTCCGGCATTTTCGCCGGTCCACCAGCGGGGTCCGCCGGCTGTGCCCAGCGTAACGACGTGTGGCCTGAGGGAAGTGCTTTGCACGTGAACTGCTCCTTATGCGAGGAAAACCGAATGATGCCTCACACAAGGATGGTGCCTTGGGGAACATACGTAAAACTGTTTTTACTGATATTTATAACCGGTTTTACTTATGGCTGGTCTTGAGCCGTGCCTCGTTCACCGCGCCGGAACACGCGAGCGCACCCAGGCGAGTCAGGCGCACGGCTTCCAATCCGTCGTAGCGGCTGAGGTATTCCAAACCGTCCGCACCCCACAGGTCACCGAAGTCATTCGTTCCATTCTCGGGGTCGGTGTAGCGGACGTCGACCAATCCCAAGGTGGCCGCGTACTCAAAGAGCAGAACCATCAGGTAGCGCCGGTCAACAATCCGTTCAAAATCGATGTCGCTGTACCCGAGCGAGCCGTATTCGGACTCCTCGAGGTACAGCTTGAACTTTGCCCTCTCGTTGCGCACCACGCTGAAGCTTGCTCCAATCGAGGGCAAGTCGTCGAAGGCAACCGCAACCGATATGAAGTCATTGATCGCGAGCAAATCCAGCACTCCGGCGGCTTGTGAGCGTCGGTTTTTCAACGCTGACAAGGTACTGGCTCTGCGCGGGCCCTTGATGGCCTCGATCCGGCTCAGCTCGTCAATCACGCCTGCGCGCACCCACCGATCCCACAGTGCCAAGAGCACTTCGTCCGGATCCTTTTTCAGCGCCGCACGGCCCTTCGCGGTGAGTTCCAGCTTGGTCCCGGATGCCAGACCTCCGGCCTGGAAAAGCAACGGCCAGGCAAACGCGTAAAGGTGTTCCCCGGCAAGGGCTTCCCCACCGGGCAAAGCCTCGGAGAGCAGCTGCTGGGTCGCCAGCGATGGTTTCTTCGTCGCGGCGCTGCAGAGCACCTGCCCGCGCTGCACCAGTTCGAACATCACGCCCAGTTGCTCTCGTGCGCGCTGAAGGGTCATGAGTTCGGTCGTGCCGCCGGCATCATCCATGCCGCCATGATCGCACAGACCGTTCCCCGCTACAGAGCCGACCCGCCCTGTGCCGATCGTGCGTGGCAGCGGCGTCTACGTGCCGGTTGACGCCCCGATGGCCCAGACGCGAGGTAGTTCCCGGCCGTGTACCGCGTGTTCCCCGACCAGCCGCGCCTTGAACACCCAGGGGTTGTGGTTCCCTGCGGTGCGGGCGTTGCGCCAGTGCCGGTCCAGGTTCTTGGTGGTGGAGGTCGCCGAGGCGGCAAGCGCGTCAAAGGCGCGCGAGAGCACATTGGTGACCAACGGGGTCAGTACCACCTGTCCCTGCGCCGAAGCCAGCTCCGCGGCATCGTTGGCTGCCTGATCCCGTGTCTGGTCGCTGGTCCCGGAGTGCAGGCCCAGTGCTGTTTGGTAGGCCGCTTCCAGGGCTTCTGCGGTTGCCTTGACGGTGGCCTTAGCCGCGAAGGCTACGGCGGAGACCTCACCAATGACCTGGAGCAGCTGCGGGTCCTCGTTGGCAAAGGCGGCCGCGCCATGGCTGAAGGTGCGCTTGCGGGCCTTGAGCTCCGCGGCAAAGTCGTTTGCTGCGCCCTGGGCGCTTCCGGCAAGCACCGCGAGCAGGACCCCTGGTAGAAAGCCGTCTGATAGTGGAAGCGGGTTTCGAAGTCGATGAGATTTACCTCGGCCACCACGGCGGAGTGGAACGTGGAGGTACCCGTGCCGGTGGTGCGCTGCCCGAATCCGTCCCAGTCATCTTGGATCACGACCTGGGGCTGGTGCGCGTTCACCACGGCGATGACCCGGCGCCCGGTGTCGGTGCGTTGGGCATAGGTGTCGATCCAGTCGGCGAAGATGCTGCCGGTGGAATAGTACTTGGTGCCGCTGATGACAAAGCCGCCGTCGGCAACGGGGCTGACCTTGGTGTTCACCTGCCCCACTTCCACGGTGCCGATTTCCGTCCAGGAGTTGCCCACCAGTTCCCCGGCGACGAAGCGCGCAAGCCATCTGTCGCGTTCGGTTCCCTCGGGCGCGACCAGCCGGTCCTCGACGAAGGCAAAGTGGGCACGCAACCCCTGGGCGAGGTTCGGGTCGGCCGCGGCCAAGTCGGTCAGCAGGGAAAAGAGCTCGGGAAGCGAGGCTCCCGCACCCCCGTGTGACTGCGGCACGCGCAGTGCACCGAAACCGGTTGCGGCGAGCTCACGGATGTGATCGTGCGGAAGCCTCCCCGTGGCATCGCGGTCCGCGGATGCGTCCGCGATCCGCCCAAAGAGCGGCGCGAAGCGGGCTTCAAGTTCTTCAAGGCGCGTTCTGTTCCGTGTTGTGGTACCCATGGTGCTTCCTCCGAATCGTGGTGGCCGGTTTAGGTGTAGAGCGAGAGTGGCTGCGTGGTTCCGTCCAGGAAGTACGCGCCGACCTCGATCTTCTTGTAGTCCACCGGATCGTGCAGCGAGTGCGTGCGCACATTGCGCCAGAACAGGTCAAGGCCCACGTCGTTCTTGGTGGAGCTGGAACCGGTCACCTCGTAAATCCTGTTGGCAACTTCCAACCCAATCTCCGTGGCCACGACCTTGAGCTCGGCGATGGCCACGGCAATGTCCCAGCGTTGTTCGGCACTGAGCTCGCCGGCCCTGCCCACCTCGGTGTCGAAGCGGCGATTGAGCTTCTCGGCTAGGGCACCAACAGCGGCCGTGCGTGCCTTCAGCTCACCGACGACGCGTTGGAAGACCGGGTCAAGGGCGTACCTCGGGGCCCCGGAAAGAAACCAGGAGTTCTTTCGTTCCAGCAGGATCTTGCGTCCGGCGGCCAGTGCACCCTCGGCAATGCCCAAGTAGAAGTTTCCGAAGGCCAGCTGCAGCCCCGGAGTCAGCAGCGTCGCGATGGGTTCGGAGGTGACCTCGCCCAGTACGTCCTCCGGGGTCACCAGGACATCGGTGTACTTCACCGATCCGGAAGCCGAGAGCCGCTGGCCCAGGTGGTCCCAGTCGCCGAGCAGCTCAAGTCCCTTGCGGCCGCGCTCCAGCACGAAGGCGAGTACCTGGCCGTCTTGTTCCCCGCCGCTCACCTCCGCGTTGATGACGATGACGTCGCCAACGCTTGAACCGGTGGAGAAGCGCTTGAGCCCGTTGAGCCGGTAGCCCGCACCCTGCGCGGTGAGCGACAGGTCTGGGTCCACCGGGTTCACCGAGTCCCCCCAGAGCCAGCCTTCGGCGGCGCTGCGGGTGAACCATTGCGCTTGGGCGGACGGGGCGCCGTAAAAGGCAATGCTCGACTGGTTGGTGTAGTGGTAGGCCAAGAGCTGGGCAATCGAGCCGTCTGCTTCGGCGATGATGCGTACCGTGGCAAACGCGGATTCCCAATGTGCGCCCGCGCCGCCGAACTCGGCGGGGACCAACAGGTTCAGCAACCCGGATTCGCGCAGCAGGTCGACCTCGGTGAACGGGTCCTGGTTTGCTGCATCGCGAGCCAAGGCGTCCACGGCCAAGGCGTCGGACACCGAGCGGGCGATTGCGCTCCAGTGCTCAAGTTCCGCTTCCGGCGCGTGGCCGCTCCACTGGGTGCGGGGCAGTGGCGGGGCGGCAAGCTCGGTGGGGCTCATCTGTGGGGCTCCTTCGTGGGTTCACATCGAATCAATGAATTGACTCTAGGAACCACGCCAGGGAGTTGCCCACCTGGCGCTTCACCCCGCGCATTGCGTCGTCATGAAGTCACATATGCAGCCAGGCAACGGGCGCCGGGGCGTCACCGGAGGTAATCCTGGCGCAATCGCGCTTCATGAAGGGACACCAAGGGTCACCAACTACCGCTGGACCGCGTTTTGCCATAGTGACGCGACGTGGCCTGTTGCTGATCGCGGTTCGTCGGTTCGGATGAATCCGGGAGCTAAAGCAGCGATTTGAGCAGCGCTTGGTCACCTTCATCCAGCAGTCCAACGAATCGAGTGAGACAGCGACGCCTGTCATTAGTGTCGGAGAGTGAACGGACCATTCGTGCCGCATCGTATCCACACCCGGTCAGGGCCGCGGAATAGAACCACACGGTGCCGACTTGCTCGCGGGCAACCAGCGACTTCTCGACAAGGTGCCCCAGGACCGTGGCCACCGTGGTGTAGGCAGGAGGCGTGCCTTCCTGGGCTGACAGCTCATCCACCACACTGCGTGTGGAGTGGGTGGCGCGGGTTTTCCACAGGACATCGAGCACACGCCGCTCCAACGGGCCTACTTGGGGTGCTGACGAGGCCTCGAACGGCAGGGCGTCGCCCCCTTCGGCAGGCCGCGGGGCCACGGTGGGTTCAGTGCCTGGGTTCCGGGAAGGAACGGCCTGGTTCGTGATTTTCACGCATTGGTCCTTTCGGGCTCTGCAGCTCGGGCGGCGACAAGCTTGCACTCCATCTGTCCGGAGAGCCTGAAAACCAACGCCAGCACGGTGATGGCCAAGGCAGCGGTTGCCAGCCATGGCTGCAAGGGCGCGAAGTAGGTAATGGCTCCGGAGTAACCGAATGCCACGAGAGCGATCTTGTTGCAGACCGGGCAGCCCACGGCAAACCAAGCCAAGAACCCTCCGGTCATCCCCCACTTGGATGCGTTGTCCTTGGGCTCCTTGACGTTGGCGGGCGCTTCGGGGGCCGCCGGACGGATGTAACTTGCGATCAGCATCCCGCTAAGAATGGAGGTGGCTATCCAGACCGGGTAGCTCCACATTGTCGGAGGTATATCCCGGCCAAAGTCGTTGTTGGGGATCAGTACCGTCACGAACCCCAGGAGCAGTCCCACGGCCAGGCCCGAGAGCGCAGCGGTCAGCCACTGTCGCATGCGCCAAAAACGCAAGGCAGTGATTGACAAGGGAAAACGTTGGAGGAAGCCGGTCAACGGGCTAGTCGGGCGTTTCATCATCACTCCTGATAGTTGGCATGGAACTTCCGCTCGATCCCCCTGTTCGGTTGACGAGCATATCAGCGTCTACTAAGAAGGATAGTAGGCTTACTAAGCATCATAGTAGAAAATTCGACGAAAGCAGCTAACCCATGGAAGAGCATTCCGAGAACAACGCCAAGGGTGCGCCAACCGGGCAAACCAAGGCGCGCAACAAGATCCCTTGGCTGTGGATTATCCCCATCCCCGTGGCCCTGGTCATCGGGTTGCTGATCGGTGCCCAGCTTCCGGACTCCGACCTGACCCCCGCTGCCGCTTCCCCGTCGCAAACAGCGCCGCCCGCGCAAGCACCGAATGAGACGGGTGCCGAGGAATCCTCCCCCGCTGCGGCAAATCCCGACGAATCGGCTCCCGAAGTCCCGGACATGGCCAGGCTAGATGCCGATGACCCCACAGCGGTAGGTGAGGTAGATGCACCGGTGGTCATGGTGACCTATTCGGATCTTCAGTGCCCGTTCTGCGCCAAGTGGACGGATGGGACCTTGCCCGAGCTCATGGATAAATACGTTGATACGGGGCAGCTGCGCATTGAATGGCGCGATCTTGATTTGTTCGGTGACACCTCAAAGACCGCAGCCCTTGCCGCCCAGGCTGCAGCCATGCAGGATGGATATGCCGCCTTCCAGTCGCGGATGGCCCAGGGCGGGAAGATCGCCAAGGAATCGGCGTACACCGATGACAGCCTCAAGGACATCGCCAAGGAACTGGGAATGGATCCAGAGAAGTTCATCACCGACATGGACAGCAGCCAAGCCAAGGACGCAGTTCAACGCAACATCGACGAGGCCATGTCATTGGCCGTGATGAGCACACCATCCTTCCTGATCAACCAGACGCCGTTTGTCGGTGCGCAGCCAACGGAGAACTTCATCAAAGCGATTGACGCGGAGCTCGAAAAGACCGAAGGCGAAGCAAAGTAGTGGAAGCCGGGCTGGTCTTCGCCTTTGCCGGTGGAATGCTGGGACTTTTCAGTCCCTGCAATGCCATGCTGCTGCCGGCGTTCTTTGCCCATGCGGCCACCTCCAGCCGTCGACTCCCGGCGCTGGGCACCGCATTCCTGGTGGGCATGTTGGCAACGCTCGTACCCCTGGGACTTGGCATCGGCTGGCTCGGCGGGGTGTTGACCGTTGACCGCCAGGGACTGATCCAGGTAGCCGCCTGGATCATTGTGGCTCTGGGCCTGGTGCAAATCCTCGGCGGGGGCTTCGATGCCTCGACCCTCCTGCCCAAGCGGATGCAACGCAACCGTCCGGCGAAGGCGTCCCTCGGTGGAGCAGTCCTGCTGGGAACGGCCGCAGGAGTCGCCGGCTTCTGCACCGGGCCGGTACTCGGTGCCATCTTGACTCTGGTGCTGGCAACCGGAAGCGCCTTGGGCGGCGGAGCACTGCTGATCAGTTATGCCTTTGGCATGTTGCTGCCGGTCATGGCCATCGCAGCGCTCATGCGCCGTGCCGGAGGATTCAAGGCCGGCTGGTTGCGCGGACGCACACTGCACCTCGGACGGTTCCGCTTCCATACCAACTCGCTGATTGCCGGAACCGTGACGATGGCAGTGGGCATCATCATGCTCACCACCGGCGGGTTGATCACCATGCCCGAGATGATCTCCGCCGACCTATCGGCGCGCATCACCGAAGGTGCAAGCCTCATCGACGCAGCGATGCCAAGCTGGGCCTGGACCGCCCTGCTGGGTGCATTGTTGCTGTTGTGGTGGATACTTGCCGTCCGCAAGCGCATGCGAGCCGAACCCGCGATGAACTCACCTGCCGCGGGGGAGCAAGCATCCTCAGTGAAGGTGCGCGTCCGCCGGTGAGTTCCCTATGCCTGCCAATCCGCATCTGCTGATCCCGACGAGGATTCGTCGTCGATGAAGTGGCTCCAGCCCCGCAGCCGGCCGAGGGCCACCAACATCCAAAAGCCATCGGGATTCCTCCCCCGTGACGGGCGGAATCCCGATGGCTTTTTGATGGAGTTCGCGAACGCGGGACCCTCCGCGGGTGTTGCGGCCAACGGTTCGGACGCGTCCCTTGCCGAAGCGTGCAGCAGTGAACATGCCTCGTACACGCAAAGCCAAGCCACCAGGGCCCGGCGCCGGGCACACTTGAGGTAAGAAGCGGTTTCGGCCCACTGCCAGGCAACACCTGATCGGTGTCGCCACCACGCGCAGTGATCCACCGCCCAGGACAAGGAAGAAGACCCCCATGGAACTTGACTACATCATCGTCGGCGCCGGCTCGGCAGGAAACGTCATCGCCCGCCGCCTGCTCGACGCCGGAAAAAGCGTCGCAGTGCTCGAGGCCGGGACCCAGGACATCAACCCGGACATCGCCCACCTCTACACCCTTGGCCTGCTGTGGCACAGCGCGCAGGACTGGGACTACTACACCACCGAGCAGCCAGGTGCCTCCAACCGGCGCATCCACCTGCCACGCGGCAAGGTCATGGGAGGATCCCACGCACTAAATGCCACCATCTGGGTGCGCGGAGACAAAACAGACTACGCGAACTGGGAAAAGGAAGGCTGCGCCGGCTGGGGCTGGAAGGACGTGCTGCCGGTCTACAAGAAGATCGAGAACTTCGACGGGGGCGCCTCGGAGACCCGCGGGGACTCCGGGTTGCTCGATGTCGTGGAGGGTTTCGAGCGCAACCCGATCCAGGAAGACATGCTCGCCGGAGCGGTAGAGACCGGAATTCCGTTCAACGACGACTACAACTGCGGAACCGTCGAGGGCGTCTCGCGCATGCAGCTCACGGTGCGCGACGGAGAGCGCTTCAATACCTGGCACGCGTACCTCAAGCCCGTGGCCGAGAACCCGAACCTGCGATTGTTGACCGGAGCACACGTTCGTCGGCTGATCATCGAGGACGGAGGGGTCGTGGGTGTCGAGTTCGACCAAGACGGCGAACGCCAAGAACTGCGTGCCGGTGAAACCATCCTGGCCGCAGGCGCCATCAACTCCCCGGAGCTGCTGCTGCGCTCGGGGATCGGCCCGGCAGAGGAACTGCGGGCCACGGGCATTGAACCGATTCATGATCTGCCCGGGGTCGGCAAGAACCTGCAGGACCACCTGCTCTCCCCCGTCATCTTCACCACCGCGGCCAAGCCCGTACCCATGGGAGCGGTCGCCCCGGCTGAGGTACATTTCTTTGCCAAGAGCCGACCGGAGTTACCGGTTGCCGACACACAGCCCATATTCTTCTCGGTGCCCATGTACTCCCACGATTACGCGCCGGGTGAGATGACGGGTCCTGACAATGCGTTTTCGATGCTCGGTGGCCTGGTTCGCCCTAAAAGCCGTGGCCAGGTCACGCTCTCGGGACCGGGCGAAGACGATCCGGTCCTCGTTGACCTCGGTGCACTGCGCGAACAGGCTGACGCCGATGCCTTGGTGGCCTCGGTTCGCCAGTGCCGGGAAATCGGGCGCAGCCAAGCGCTCGCCGGGTGGGAGCCCACGGAGATCTTCCCCGGTCCGGAAATCGCCGACGCTGACCTTGAGCAATACGTCCGTGATTCGGTGGTCACCTATCACCACCAAGTCGGCACCTGCAAGATGGGCGTCGATGAACTGGCGGTGGTTGACCCAAGCACCTTCCAGGTCCATGGCCTGAGCGGATTGAGGATTGCCGACGCATCGATCATGCCCTTGGTCCCCACGGGAAACACCAACGCACCCACGATCATGATCGGCGAGCGCGCAGCGACAGCGATCATCGGCTGAGTACGCTCGGGAACCCGTAAGACGAGGGGAATGGAGCCTCCGGGCGCCATTTCCCCTCGTGCGCTCAGGAAGCTTCCGGCGCCGCGTCCTCCGATGGTTCGTCGTCCTCCGGATCGGCCCCACTCTCCATCGCGTTCTTCACTCGTGGGTCGGTGGGGACTTCGCCCTGCGGCGGCCGGTCATAGAACTTCTTGTAGCGTTCGTCCTCATGGTGGTTGTTGCCCATTACTTGCCTCCCGAAAAGGTTGGATAGCTCCACGGTGGCACCTGCCCGGGGCCTTGGCAACAGCCTTCGCCCAGCCAAGGGTCACCTCATCATTGCGAGTAGGTGATTTCCACCCGCCGGTTCGCAGCAAAGCTTGAGGGGTCCGAGGGGTCTTCGCGCACCGCCGGTTCGGTGGCGGCCATTCCCTTGACGCTCAAAGACAGGTCGGAGCGCTCATCGTTCAGGACCGCGGCTACTGCTTCGGCCCGGTCCTTGGACAGCTCCTTGTTGTCAACCTTTCCCGTGACCGAGTCGGTGTGGCCGTAAACCAGCACTTTCGCGCCCTTGGGAATCTTCTCCACGAGCGAGCCGATCTTGTCTGCGGCACTGCCGGGAAGCTTGGAACTATCGGGCGTGAACAAGATATCCGTGGACAGGCTGATCGTCGTCTCCCCGCTTTGGTCTCCACCTGCTCAACGGAATTCACGGCGTCATCGCTCGACCAGCTACGGACACTGCGGGACGGATCCCAGATGGTCACCGATTTGGCCAGTTGCACCGCGGTTGGCTCGGGGACATCCTGCGGGCCGTCGTAGGCGGCCTGGGCCGGTGCCACGTACAACCCGAACGCCACAACCGATGCCAATACCAGGATCGAACCCCTGCGTTTTGAGGTCATCGGGTCACCGGCACATCAGTGAATTCGGCCATGGCGTCGAGCACCCTCAGCTCGAAGGCGTCATTGTTGTCCTCCGGCGCTGCATAGAAACCCCACCAGATGACAGGCTCATGGTTGGTGGTCTTTGTGGTGGCGCGATTCGTGGCCCAATCTTGACCCGTATCGCTGATGAGCGAGTACTCCTTGAGGTTCTCCCGGTCGATCAACTTCGGATTGAACCTCGTGGAGCCTGTCGCCGCGTAGATGGAGACTGCTTCGGAGTCACTGATCGAGGTGAATTCGGGTGTCAGCACCAGCTGCAGGGTCATGGTCTGGCCTTCCACCTGCAAGGACTGCACACCGATGTTCACCTTGTCATTGGTTCCCGGGATCGAGTACTCCTGTTCGGCGATGACTGTTGAGGTGTCGACAGAGACCACGCGCGGTTCCGTTCCCTCGGCCGGCGCGTCTTGACCGGACTGCGCAGCGGTGCCTGCAGCACCCACCGAAGCAGACGCTGCAGGCTCTTCACTCGATGCAGTGCATCCGGTCAGCAGAGCAATAGCCAAGATGCATGCGGCACCCAACGAAATGGTCTGCTTCATTTTTGCTCCAACGACAGAAGGACGCAAACGGGACGTGACGACCCGCCGACACACCGGCGGCATAGTAACTACCCATCATCGCGGATGCTCCCGCAGATGGCCAGAGTAAGTCGACCAGTCTCAGCTTCACTCCTCAGGCGTGTCATCTGTAGCTGCCCCAGCCCACCGCAGCACCTTCAAGGCGCGCAAGGAAATGCCACCGGCTCTGCGCTGCGCCCGTCACATCGACCAGTCGGTAGGCCATCAAGCCCCGCCGTCCAGTCTCAGGAGAGCACGTTCTTGCTGGCAAACCTGCCGTAGGCCAAGGCTCCGAAAACCACCAGGTACCCGCCTTGCAACAAGGCATTCTGCCCGAAGCTCGTCCAACGGATCGGATCACGCAACAGGTCGGCAAAGCCGAGCCAATGCTCGGTGAACAGCCACGGATGCAACCACTCGAGTTGCGGCAGTTGGCCCAGGATCTGCGCGGTAACAGCCAATAAGGCGATGGCAGCCATGGCGCCGACCGGCACGTCGGTCAGCGTCGAGACGAACAGGCCCACCGCGGCAAGGCCCAGCAGCGACACCCCCACATAGACGACGATCAATCCCACGCGCAGCAGCGCCGCACCCACGGAAATAGTCGTCCCGGACAGCAAGCTCACGGGCCCCACCGGAAAAAGCAGCGCCCCGATGCCCAGCCCGCACACGGCCACCATCAGCGCAGCTGCAAGGCAATAGATGGCTGCCACGGTGAATTTCACCAACAGCAGGCGCGGACGCGAAACGGGGGCAGTGAGCAAGTAGCGCAGCGTCCCGGTGCCGGCCTCACCGGCAATGGTGTCCCCGGCAATCACGGCAACGGTCAGCGGCAAGAAGAGCGGGATGCACACCAGCATCCCGGTGATCGCAACAAACAGGCCGTTGCCGGCCACTTGGTCGAGGAATGGCGGTCCGTGCCCGTTGGTCGGGCTGGAAGTCAGCCTTACCGCCACTGCGATGAGCACCGGGACCGCCCCCAAGGCCAGCAGCATGGCCCAGGTGCGGCGGCGCCTAAACAGCAACACGATTTCATTTCTCAGCAAGGAACTACTGGACAAGGTCGAACCCCTCCCCGGTCAGCGCCACGAAACGCTCCTCAAGGCTCGATTCGTCAAGGGCGAAGCCCCTTACCCGTGCCCCGACTGCTACAAGTTCTTCCACCAGCAGTTCAGCTTCCGGGGCTCCGGTTTCCAGGGTGGCCGTGACTATCCAGTCTTCGCCCTCGGGTAGCGGGCCAACCTGCGCCTCAACGCCCAACCTGGCCAGCGCCGCGATGGCCACCTCTGCATCAGGGGTCCGTACGCTGACCTTCGATCGACCTTGGGACCGGAGCTCTTCCAAGGTCCCTTGGGCCACCAGGTTTCCCGCGCTCATTACCGCGACGTGGCTGCACATGTGCTCGATCTCGGACAAGAGGTGGCTGGAGACAAACACCGTGCTCCCGTCATCGGCCAAGGCCCGGATCAAATGCCGCACCTCCCGGGTTCCCTGCGGGTCCAGCCCGTTGGTTGGTTCATCAAGGACCAGCAGCTCGCGTTCGCGCACCAGCGCATGTGCTATCCCCAGGCGTTGCTTCATACCCAGCGAATAGGCGTGGACGGCAAGTTTAGCGGCTCTTCCCAGCCCTACCTTGTCCAATGCGCCATCCACGCGGCGGGATCGGGATTCAACCTCGGAAGTGCGATCGGCCGCATCAAAACGCATGAGGTTGGCACGTCCGGAAAGGAAGGGATAGAAAGCCGGTCCCTCGATCAGTGCACCAACACTTGGCAAAACCGTGGCCGCTGCGGCGGGCATGGATTGACCCAGCAGCGAGATACTTCCTTCATCGGGTGTGATTAGACCGAGAAGCATTCGGATGGTGGTGGTCTTGCCCGAGCCGTTGGGTCCCAGAAAGCCAAACACAGCTCCGCGAGGCACCGTCAGGTCCAGGTCCGTCACGGCGTTCCGTTTCCCAAAGCTCTTGCTCAGGCCGGTGGTGTGGATCGCAGCGGCCCCGATCTGAGGCATGTGCTCCACCTACTCGTTGGCCGCGGCCTGCAGCCGAGCTGCGGAAACCGAGCCGAGAATCATGCGCCCGTCGGGCGTGATCAGGACGTTGAGCAGGGAGGTATGCAGAAGCTTTCCTCCCTCAACGGGTGTGGCCAACTGTCCCAGCAGACCGTCACCGGAAAGGTCCTCGGGTACGTCCTTAGCAGGCAGCACCACGATGGATTCCCACCCCGAGCCTACGATGTTTTCCTCGGGCATCATGGCATTCTTCGTGTGTTCGGTGGTCTCCTTGGATCCGTTGTGTAGCCCCAGGGATTGTTGCGGAAAATCGTATTCACTGACGCTTGCCCCCTCGGGAGGGGTGAATTCAAAGACCTCGGCGTCTGGAGCTTCCGGAGTGAATGAGGTGAATCCCGTGGTGATCGCAGGTTCCTGCTGTCCCACCGCGTCCACTACCACTTCCAAGGGTGCTCCCGTCGCAGCGTCCACCCCGATGCTCACCTTGGCGATCAATGAATCGCCACTTCGAGGGACCAGTTCCAGGGTGTAGGCATCACGGCCGGCCACGCGGGTTGAATCCTGCACGGTGATTTCGGTGTCTTGCCCCATGGTCTGAAGGAACTTATCAGCCATCTCCCCCGG
Organism: Paeniglutamicibacter antarcticus; assembly: GCF_039544305.1. NCBI lineage: Bacteria > Bacillati > Actinomycetota > Actinomycetes > Micrococcales > Micrococcaceae > Paeniglutamicibacter > Paeniglutamicibacter antarcticus. The sequence goes on along the minus strand of NZ_BAABLK010000022.1, from coordinate 17,232 downwards.
GCTCGTGGGCACGGCGGCGTTCCGGGCAGGTTTCTCCCCGGAGTGCTCGGGCAGCGTGGAGTGGACGGCAGTGTTTTCTTCGGAGTCGTACTTCCAGAGCGTGGAGCCGTTGCGGATGAAGTTCTCTTCCCCCATGCCGTCCATCACCTGGATGCGGGACTTCTCCGGCCCATCGGCATAGATCCGCGCCTCGTGGGTTCCGGAGAGCGAGGAGAGCACTTTCAACAGCTCCGTGTCGGTTTGCGTACCGGTTGCCGGCGCGGCTGACGGGTCGCTCAAAGGCTCGGCGCCCGGCGGCGGCATCAGTCCGGAATCGCCCAGCGAGGGGATCTGCGGGATCCCCAGGTCGAGCGTGGCGCGTGCTTCCCCGGAGAAGTCCGTCACCGAGGATTCGGCAATCATCTCCACAAGCTGCTGCGGTGTCTTGGGTTCCAGTTTCACTTGCGCGGTGGCGGAGATCGAGACTCCTGCCACCACGGCCACCACCACCGCCGGCGCCAGCACAGCCGGTATCCACTTCCTGAGTACAGCAGCTTTCATGACCATCGATTCCTCGTTTACCTCGCTTTAGTACCCCCTACGGTACGCCGATGGCCGGGAGATGGCGATGGCTCCATGAACTTCGCGCCGATCGAGGCATAGGTCCAGCACGTGGACGTGGTTGCTAATCGAGGGCGATGCCACGCCTGCGGGCCGCCACCACCGGACCGGCGAGCAGCGCCGAGCCCAGCAGAACCAACACGCCCACGGAGAACGGTCCATACGCGCTCTCTCCCACAAGTTCGGGCAGGTTCAGCAAGATGATTCCCAGGAAGGCCAGCAACCCCAGCAGGCCCAGTGCCGGGGCGATCCGTCGCTGCCATCGCGAACCTCCCGGCTCCTTGGTGCCAAAGAAGACCAAGACGGCAATGGAGGTCAGCGCCAGCAGCAGGACGATGCCAACGGAGGAAATCCCTCCGAGCCAGGTATAGAACTGGCCAATCGGATCCAACCGGAGAAGAACTGCGCCGGCAACCAAGACCGCCGAGGTCACCGAGGCCACCAAAGAGGCCTTCTACGGAGCTCCCAGAACCGGATGCGCGCTACCCAGATGCGTCGGCAGCACACCTCGGGCGCCCAACTGGAAGAGGTAGCGCGAAGCGATGTTGTGGAATGACAGGATGCAGGCGAACAGGCTGGTCACGAATACTAGCTGGACGACGTGCCCACCGGCGGCCCCGAGATAGGTCTGGGTGGTGGGTTGCAGGATGGTTCCGGGGTTGTCGTTGGCGCTGATCAGCACCCAGCTGGAGACCGTGTAGAAGACGCCGATGGTAATCAGCGAAATATAGGTTGCCCGCGGGATGGTGCGGTCCGGATCCTTGGCCTCATCGCGGAACACGGCCGTTGCCTCGAAGCCGACGAAGCTCAGAATCGCGAACAGTATCCCCATGCCCGGTGCGCCGGAGAGAATTTCGGAGGGCGTGAGGATCCCTGTTGCGAAGCCCTCGGGACCGCCACCGGACACGAGGACCGCCGCGTCGAGCACCAGCATGATCGCTACTTCTGCGATCAGCAGCACCGCCAGCAGCTTCCCGGATAGCGCGATGATCCTATAGCCCAGCCAGGCCACAACGATGAAACCGGCGGCCGCTCACATCCACCACGGCAGCTCGGGTCCGAAATGCGCGAATACCCCGGCTTCCAACCCCAGGTACCCCGGCCAGGCCGCAAAAGCCGCGCCCAAGCCGAACCCCCTCCTGCCATAGGCGTAGAAAGCCCCGGCAGTTGGCACGAATCGGGTCATTTGGGTAAAGCCCACGGAGAATTACAGAAGCACCACGGTGGAGAGAACGAAGGAGAAGGGAAAGCCGGCGCCGTTTCCAACCGCGATACCCAAGGGGACCGCACCACCGATCACTCCCAAGGGCGATGGCACGGCAACAACGTTGAAGACGATGGAGCCAACGCAGAGGTTCCCGCGCAATCGGGCACGTGGTGCTTTAGTATCAGGTCCCGGAGACGGGGAAACGAGGGTCTGTTGCTGCGACATGCGGGGCTACTCCAAACGGAAGTTCATGGTGGGGAATTCGAACCACGTTAGGTTTTGCGCAGGGCGTTGGGCCTGAGGGTGTCCGCACATCGCCTTCAAAGACGGCAGATGGCGCATTCCGGGCAGCTGCCGGCAGCTTCATGAGACACCCGAGGCCATCCTCCGCCATTCGGCCGTCACGTTTCGCAGTGAACCACCGGCTCGGACCGGGTCCCGTTGTTTGTGCTCTCTGCTGGGACGCAGCCGATAAGGCATCCACGGCGAACGCCCCCAGTGAGGGACGAGCCGTTCGAGTCGGGTGTTGACAATGGTGCGCGAAGAGTCAGGCCTTCGCGATTGCTTCCTTCAGCGCGGAGAGGATCAACGCGACCGAGGCGGGGTTGGCATTCGGGCCCATGAGCCCAATACGCCAAACAGTGCTGGCGAATTTGCCGACGCCTCCACCGATCTCGATGTTGAAGCGCTCCAGTAGGTAGGAACGGACCTTGGCCGAATCCACGCCCTCGGGAACATACACGGTGGTCAGCTGCGGCAAGCGGTGGCCTTCAGCGGCGAAGAGCTTCAGCCCCATCTCCTCCAAACCGTCCTGCAACGCCTTTCCCGCGGCTTGGTGCCTTGCCGTCACGTCTTGGAGACCTTCGGCCAGGATGCGATCGATGCCTGCCTCGAGCGAGGCGACCATGGCAACCGGTGCTGTGTGGTGGTAGGTGCGCCCGCCACCGGAGGTTCCGGTGGCATACCCGCCAAGCAGGCCAAGGTCCAAGTACCAGGACTGCGGCTTTTGAACTCGTCGGGCGAAGGCACCGTCGGAAATCGTGAAGGGAGCCAATCCAGGTGCCACGCCAATGCACTTCTGCGTTCCGGCGTAGGCGACATCGACACCCCATTCATCGACCTTTACCGGCATGCCGCCGATCGAGGTCACCGCATCCATGATCAACAGCGCGTCGCCCTTAATGGCACCGAGTGCGGCGAAGTCGGAGATGACCCCGGTGCTGGTTTCGGCGTGCACACCGGCAATGACCGTGGGGTTAGGGTGGGCATCGGCGACGCGCTGGGCATCGATGGGGGTGCCGTACTCATGGTCGACGCGGACCACCTCCGCGCCAACGCGGGAGGCCACCTCACACATCCGCTCACCGAAAAGGCCGTTGACGGCGATAACCGCCACGTCCCCGGGCTTCATGGTGTTCACGAACGCGGCTTCCATTCCCGCCGAGCCCGTGCCACTGAGCGGCAAGGTGCGCGTGTTTTCGGTTCCCCATAGGGTGCGCAGGCCGTCGCAGGCGCGGTCCATCCGGGCAATGAATGCCGGGTCGAGGTGACCCAACAGCGGCAGGCCAAGCGCCGAGGTCGCTTCGGGGTAGGGGTTGCACGGGCCGGGACCGAAGAGGTGGCGGACTGGAACGATCTGGGTCATTTGATCTCTCTTTTCTCACTGCGATCCATAGATGGTTTAGGCCCAGCCTATGCCAGAGCCCGTCGTGATCCGTGCACGTGCAGTGATCGTTTAAGCAGGCTAGGAGGATATGCCGAGACGGCTTTCCTCGCCCTGGACTGCACCCGACGCCCAGAGGCCAATTGTTCTGGGCGTCGGTGCTGCATCATCCTTTTTCAGCAGGCTGCTCCGGTGCCGCGAGGGCAGCCTCTGCGGCCTGGTCTTCCTGCTCGGCGCAGGATGCTTCGGCAGTCTCCTCCCGCTTCGGAGGGGCCATGCCCACGGTGGTTCGCAACGGCGTGCCGCGAACAGCCAGGATCGCAATCAGCGAGATGACCGCAATGACCGCGGCGATCATGAAGATCGGCCCGAAGGCATCGGCGTAGGAATGGTGGAAGACCTCCCGCACCGGCGCGGGCAGTCCGCTGATATCCAGCTGGGTATCGCCCGATCCCCCCGCGGTCGCGTTCTTCGTGATGCCGAGTTCGCCCAACCCGGCGGCGATGTTGCTGCCAACCCGGGTGGTCAATACCGCGCCGAGGATTGAGACTCCGATGGCACCGGCCAAGGAACGGAAGAAGGCGATGGCGGCCGAGGCCGCACCGACCTCGGTGACATCGACGGTGTTCTGGACCGCCAGCACCACATTCTGCACCAGAGTGCCGACGCCCAGTCCCATCAACGCCATGAAGATGGCCACGAACAGGTAGGAGGTGTTGTGGTCGATGGTTCCCAGTCCGGCAAGCCCGATGACCATCAGTACGCTGCCCACGAGCATCACCGGCTTCCACTGGCCCATCTTGCTGACTATCTGCCCGCCGACCGTGGAGGAAAGAAGCTGTCCAAGGATCATCGGGATCGTCATCAATCCGGCCTGTGTCGGGGTGACCCCGGTACCCAGCTGGAAGTACTGGGTCAGGAAAACACCCGAGCCGAACATGCCGACCCCGGCGCCGAGACTGGCCACGATCATCCATGCCGCTGTCTTGTTGCGCAGCACCCGGATCGGGATGATCGGTTCCGGGACCCGCAACTCCACGATCACCGTAAGTGCCGCCAAAACCACGAAGGCCACGAGGAAGAGCGCGGACTGCCAAGAAATCCAATCGTAGTCGTTTCCAGCAAAGGTCACCCACAGCATCGGCAATGCTGCGGTGATGGCAATCAGGACGCTGCCCACGTAGTCGATCTTGATGGTCCGGTGGGCCTTGACCGGCAGATGGAGCTTCATCTGGATCAGGATCAAGGCGACCACCGCCAGCGGCACCGGGACGTAGAAGCACCAGCGCCAGTTCAGCGTATCGGTGATCACCCCGCCCAACAGCGGCCCGGAAACCGTGGCCACCGCCATCACGCCGCCCATGTAGCCGGCGTAACGGCCACGTTCCTTGGGTGCGATGATGGTGCCCATGATGGACTGCACCAGCGCCATCAGGCCACCCATGGCAACCCCCTGGACGGCGCGCGCGCTCATCATCGTGGTGATGTCCGTGGCAAGGCCCGCGGCAATGGAGCCGGCGACGAAGAGCAGGATCGCGATCTGTGCCAGGGTCTTCTTGTTGAACAAGTCGGAGAGCTTTCCCCAGACCGGCGTGACAACCGTCATCGCCAGGAGGCTGGCCGTGATGACCCAGGTGTACTGCCGTTGTGTCCCATCCAAGTCGGCCATGATGGTCGGCAGTGCGGTGGAGACGATCGTTGTTGAAATCATCGCGGTGAACAACGCCGCTAGCAGGGCAGTCATGATCTGCAGGATTTCCTGGTGCGTGTATACCTTGTGTTCGGTGGCGCTTGGGGCCATGGGCTTGGCTGCAGTCATCCGGGGGTCTCGCTTTCGTTGACTTCTTGTGCAGCTGCTGGGGCCGGCACTACCTCGGTCGATTCTTCTGGCAGGGTCAGCGCACGGAGATGGACGTTCAGGGTTTTCAAGAGACTGATCGCGTTCCGCGACTCCTCTTGGGACCAACCATCCAAAGACTCAGCGAACCTCTGCACGGCGCTGCTCTCGCTTTCCGCAAGTCTCATGCGCCCCTGGTCGGTGATGGATATGAGCGAGGCCCTTGCGTCCAACGGGTCCGGACGACGCTCGACCATCCCCTCGGCTTCCAAGGAGTCAACGGCGCGCGACGCCACGGGTGCCGAGATGAGGAGCCGGTGGGCCAATTCGCCCAGACGGGAGTCGCACGTACGAAGATGCTGCAGGAAGCCGAACCTTGTTCCGCTGAAGCTTTGTTCGCCACTGCGTTGTCCTGCGATTCGGAACGTACGACTGATTTGCACCATTTCCGAGAGTATCTTGCCGGCATCGTCGTAATCAATCACATTCATCTCCTTTACGAACAACAAACTACGCTAACTTACTTATCCAAGGTAATCAATGCCGGCGAAGAGCGCCGAACCTGCGGACGAATGCCATACTGGTGTCCTGGTCGCGTACCCCACGCTCCCAAGCAGCCGGTCGCGAGGCTTATGCAAGTGCCTGCCGAACCACCACGGAACAGGAAAAGGATCCCTTCGATGAAAGCCTTCGTCATTCCACAATCCGGAACCCAAGCCATCGAGTCCGCCGAGGTTCCCGTGCCACAGCTCGCTGCCGATGAACTATTGGTGCATGTCCGGGCGGTAGGCGTCGGAATCCATGACTCGTATTTCCTGCCCAGCGAGCCAACCTACCCATTTCCGATCGGGATCGAAGCCGCGGGCGACATTGAGGCCATTGGCAGTTCCGTCACCGGGTACCAGCCCGGGGAACGCATTGCATTCGTGAGTTCGATGCAGCCCAAGGGAGGCACCTGGGCCGAGTTCGTCGCGGTCAAGGCAACATCGCTGATTATCCCGATACCCGCCACCATGGACTACATCTCGGCAGCAGCGGTGCCGGTGGCAGGCAACACGGCACTGAAGGCGTTCGGGGTCTTGACCACTGTCCGTGCCGGCGGTTCACTCTTTATTGCCGGCGGATCAGGGGCAATCGGCACATTCGCGATCCAGCTCGCCCGCCAGCGAGGGTGGCGCGTCGCGGCCTCCGCCTCGAGCGCCAACCATGAATACATGCGGGAGCTCGGCGCCGAAAAGACTGTTGACTACCACGACTCTGACTGGCAACAGAAAGTACTTGAGTGGATGCCCGGCGGCGTCGACGCGGCATTGGCAATACAACCGGGCACCTCGGCCCAAAGCCTGCCCGTGGTGAAAGACGGCGGCTCGCTGGTTTCCGTTTCCGGGGACTCAGTGAGCTCCGAGCGCGGCATCCTCATGCAGGGGATCCCCTACCAGATGGACGTCCAAGACGACATTGCGAAACTCATGATGGCCGTGACCAGCTCAGAAATACGCTTGGAGGTCGAGCGGGTCTACCCCTTCGATGAGGCCCGCGACGCCTTGGCAAAGGTGCAGACCCGGCGCGCGCGGGGCAAGATCGTCTTGCGCCTCGAATAGGGGCATAACCTTGGCCATCTCTACCCGTAGCTAGCCCCTATTCGCAGCACCCCTGCAGCTCCATGAAGCGCGCGTGGCTTGCCTAGCGACCCGCAAACGCCTCTCCGTAGCCCTGCACCTAGGACAGAGCGCTACATCAGTCACCGGACAAATGACTTCGCAATCATTCCGGTATAACTCTGACAAGATTTGCTTGCGACCCCTCGCGCCTGACTCAACGGTGGGATAAGTTGAAAGAATCGGCGACGTGGGACAGGTACTTTAGGACGGAGTAGAGAATTGGGCGTGGATAGGGAGGAAAGAGCGGTTAGGCCTGTCGAATTCCGTCGCGATCACCAACTCGATCTCTACGATGCACAGATCGTAACGAACGTGACCGGCCGGAGCGCAGCCACGCGAAAAAGACTCGCCAACGGGCGTGAGACGCGCGCCTTTTTGGATGCGGCTTTGGACCTCACGACCGACTTCTTGACCCCTGAAGCGTCGGCTCGCTCGTTATTGGATGACGAAGAAGATGCGCGCCTGGTCATGCCTTTTCTTTCCCGCCGAAAAGTCTTGAAAAAGGCCAAGGAAAACTACGGCAGGGGTTTTCCGCTTAGTGAAAACATGCTCCGACATCGCTGGAATACGCATAGCGATTTTCTTGCTGACTTTGTCTCGTACGCGCTCTCCGACAAATACTGGACCCTTCACGATGCGATCTGTCGCCAGGCGGAGAGCTTGCTAACCACCACTGAAGCATTCACTGCAGCTGTCCACAAGGCCGCCTACGAAGATCTTCTATTGGTCTTTGAACTCCCTGCTTTCAAATTTCAATTGCTAGCCGTGGCCACAGCACAGGCAGACTTGTCGTCAGCCCAATCCTTGGTTCGAATGTACGACAGTCTCTCGGAGTTGTGGACGAGCATGTACGAAAAGGTCTTTGATCACTATGGATTTAAATTCAGGCCAGGGATAACAGCGGAAGACATCAACATTCTGCTGCAGGCAACTTCTGAAGGGCTCGTACTACGCCTGCTGTCCGGTGTCAATGAACCTTTGCTCGATCATGAACGGCAGACTTCTTTGCTGGGAACAGCGGCCCTTTCGTTCTTTTTCTCGCTCGTCGACCCCGGCGACAAACTGACTCTTGAACAAGCCGTGGAACAAGCTGTCGGTCAGCTACGCCATAAATAACATTCGAATCACCCCGCTGAGCATAGTTAAAAGCTAAGGAACGGGCCGCCGGCTACCCCCCGTAGCGCGACACTCCCGCTCCAACACTGATTGGTCTTGACTGTTATTCAAGACCCTGCCCTACCGGATGGAAGCCAAAGAGGCTCTACTGGTTTATAACGTGCCAGCCAAACGATGGTAAGAACACCAATGCTTTGGTTGCATTTGAGCAACTGGCAATCGGCCATTTCCATGTACCGGTCAAGGCCGCATTTCCGTTACCGGATCGGCTTCCCCCCAAGGTCGACCCGTACATCGAAAACTCGGATTGCCACACTCTCGTGCAACCATTGCTCTCATCCAAACAAGAAACAAAGCTCCCGTCTACACTCGGGTGGGCTCACCTCACTGGGTCCACCCAAGTGGGTTCCATTATTTTCAACGGTTAAATCCGCCTCGAAACGAGGCTTTCGGCCTGCCGTGCTTGAGCTTGGTCCACTCCAACGTGTCTTCTCCGGCTCGATCAACGAACTCTCGAACACAGGATCTGCAAAACCAGCACCGTAGACTTGTGCCATGACAGCCGGCGATATCACCTTCCACACGCGAAAATGGGTACGTCCCGAAGACCTCAATGCCAACGGCACGCTCTTTGGCGGTAGCCTGCTGCGATGGATCGACGAGGAGGCTGCAATCTACGCCATCGTCCAGCTGGGCAATGGCTTCGCCGTCACCAAGTACATGTCCGAGATCAACTTCGTTTCCTCCGCACAACAGGGCGACCTGATCGAGATGGGCCTGACCGCCACTGCCTTCGGCCGCACATCCTTGACCATGCGCGCGGAAGTACGGAACATGTTTACGCGTCAGTCCATCCTGACCATCGAGAAGATCGTGTTCGTGAATATCGGCTTGGACGGGACGCCTACGGCCCACGGATACTCCGAGATCACCTACGACCGGGATCGTCTTCCCGGGGAGCATCTCAAGATCAAAGACCTCGAGTGCTGACTTCGCGCCGTCACTGGCCTGCAACGGTTTCCCCCTGTGCATCTACGCCGCGGCGCTGCATTCATCGATTGCGCCTAGAGGTGCGGCTCAATCATGAACGTGCTGCCACAACGCCAGCGCCTGAAACCGAGACAACTAGGGCACCTGGTTCTGCAGATCATTCCCTCTACCCTGGCCCGCCCATTGGCAGCACATCGCCTCTGAAGGTGCGGTTCACTAAGCCCTCTTGATCGCGCGGAAGACTCCTCCGCCCCACTGGACACCCGTGCGCATACTCCATAGTTCGCAAGGCTTGATGGTTCCCAGACGAACTTTGTGGCACGGCGGGACGTATTCATCATCCAGTTTTCCGTCTGCCAAACGTGGCCACAGTTCGTCATTGGTCCGAAAGATGTTTGCCATGACCTCGCAATCACAATAGCCTCCGAGTTCAGGGAACCTGCGTTCCATGGCGGTAGCCCGAGGCGCGCGCATGTCGCGGTATGTCGTGCACCACTTCAACCCGCTGCACCCGTGCTCCAGCATCCGGTTGAGATAGCAGGCAAGACACTCGTAACGCGGCGGCAGCAGCCGCTTGACCATCTTCAGTGCGTCCTCAAGCTCCGTGACCGTGTACTGTTCCATGGCAAACTCCTTGCTTCAGCGGAGTCTTCAGCATGGTGCCTGCATAGTGCCCGCAACCCGAATACGTGCCCGCGGTGTTCATAAACAACTCGAAGCCAAGTATCGAAACGGCTGTGCGTGGAAGCTAAGCTCCTGCAGGAATCAGGACTTGTCCTGGAACCGAACGATCCGCTCGATGGCCTCGGTGACGGCTTGGTATCCGGCGGCGAAGCTCAATCGCACGTGGGAGTGCCCATTGACTCTGTCGAAGTCGTCGCCGGGAACAATGGCCACCCCCTCGATTTCGAGTAATGCGGCGCAATAGGCCGCAGCGTTTGCATGGGACCCGAGCTTTTCTCCCAGGTCCGCATAGAGATAGAAAGCGCCGTCGGCAGGTGCGCTTTCACCCCAGCCCAGGCGGTCGATCGAGTCCAGCACCGCGGCGCGGGTCCGCGCGAATTCAGCCACACGGGCCTCTGCCTCTGCGTAGGAAGCCTCGGTGAACGCCGCCAACGCGGCGTATTGCGCCGGCGCTGGTGGGCAGAGGGCGACGTTGCCGGCCAATGCATCAACGGTTGGGAGCATGTCATTAGGTACCAGCGCCCAACCCAGCCGCCAACCGGTCATGCCCCAGTACTTTGAGAAACTTGAAATCACGATGGTGTCGGCGTCCAGCTCCCAGGCGCTGACCGAGCGGCGGGTGGCGGTTCCGGGTTCAGGGTAGTCAATGCCGTGGTAGATCTCGTCGCTGATCAGTCGGACTCCGCGATCCTTGCACCAGTTGGTGAGCAGGGCCAGTTCGTCCCCGGAAACCATGGTGCCCGTGGGGTTTGCCGGTGAGGCAAGCATCAGGCCGTCGAGCGCCCCGTGTTTTTGCCAAGCTGCTTCCAACAGTTCCACCGTGGGTTGGTACCGGGATTCTTGACCCGCGGCGAGCTCCACCACTTCAATGCCCAGCGTGCGCAGGATGTTGGCATATGCGGGGTATCCGGGGCGCGCGAGTGCGACCTTGTCTCCCGCATTGAAGGCAGAAAGGAACATCAGAAGGAAGGCGCCGGAGCTGCCGGTGGTCACCGCGACATTTTTGGGGGAAACTTCAATGTTGTACCAGCGTTTGTAGTGTTCAGCGATGGCAATGCGCAGCTCGCGGATTCCCAATGCAGGGGTGTACGTGAGCGCGGTGCCTGCCGTGTGGATTCGCGCAGCACGCTGCGAGACCGCGCTGGGAGCACCATCCCCCGGTTCACCGGCACACAAGGAAATGATATTCCGGCCCTCGGCCCGCAATTGTGCGACGCGATTCAGGATATTCATGACCTCAAACGGCGAAACCTTGGCTCGATCCGCGACCTTCAAACTGCGCTGCACGCTTCCTCCAGGTATTGGCGCCTTAGTGCTCCACCCTCCTAAGGGTGTCACATGCTGTAGGAGGAAAGGCCGAGAGCCCAACGGCAGCAAACTCCGACGGGCCCTCGAATGAGGTGCCGGGGCGCACTTTACGCCTTGGCGTCGGCTGCAATGTCGTTCTTGCTTGACTTCATGTCCAGGCCCTGGACCTGGCCGATCAGGTCTTCCAATGCTTCGGCCGGCAACGCACCGGGCTGGGAGAAAATCAGGATCCCGTCGCGGAATGCCATAAGCGTGGGGATCGAAGTGATATTTGCTGCTGAAGCCAGCTGCTGCTGAGCCTCGGTGTCGATCTTGCCAAAAGTGATCTGGGGGTACTTTTCGCTGGCCGCTTCAAACACCGGCGCGAAGTTGCGGCAGGGTCCGCACCACGCGGCCCAGAAGTCCACCAGTACGGTACCGGGCTGGGCAAGGACGGATTCGAAGTTCGTTTCGTTAAGTTCAATGGAAGCCATGGATGCTTCATCCCTTCGGAGGTCTAAGTTTAGCGTGGACCGGTTTCGTGTCCACAGATGACACAACTATACCCGTGGGGGTATTATTCCCTGTAGTTGTTTCCAACATTTACCAAGGAGTCATTTATGTGCCAGAAGATTACCTGCGACACCTGCGGCAAGCCAACCTGGGAAGGTTGCGGCGAACACATTGAAGAGGCTCTCGGCGATGTCGCTGTTGCTGATCGGTGCACCTGCAAGTAACAACGCCTTCAGGCGATGGACCCGGCCGCATGCCGGGCCCATCGCAGGTTGTCTGGCTAAACCGTTTGCGTATGTATGCAACCTACCGAAGGCCACCCATCGAGGCGGCGAAGGTAATAGCGCATGGGAAAGTGACGAAGGGCGCGCGGCAGGATGCGCATCGCAACCCGCGCATATGACAGAACCATATCCATCCTGCGTTGCTCGCGTGGACCGAATGCGAACCCATACATGGTGCGAACCTGCTCGGGTAGCAGCCCGATGCTCATGAGCCGGACCAGCGGCATGGCGAACCGCGTCCAAAGCGGCGCGTTCTTCGCCGCCAGCAGTTCGTGAGCCACCTCGCGAACCGCAGGGTCAACCCGCAAGTCCTCCAGGGTGCGTGCCCAGTACTTTGCGAAGTCGGCTCTTGTCGCCGGCCAGAGGTGTGCGGGCATGCCAAGTTCGGTGCCCAGCAGCGCGTAGTCCCGGTACAGTGATTCGGCCGTATGATCATCCAGGCCGGGGAAGAGCGCTTGCTGGATCTGCATCGCCGAGTCGTAGAGCGTGGCGGCGACCCATAGCTGGAGCTTCGGGTCCCGCGCCGAATAGGCCGGATGCGAGCCGTCCTTGGCCGCCGGAGCCTTGACCGGGGCGTGGGCGGCGTGGACCCTGGCCCTGACCTTGGCGCGGTGCGCCTCGGTGCCGTTGCTCAGTGCGTAGATATAGGTCAGCGTGCCGTTGAGCCGGCCCATGGGGTTGGCGGCGAAGTCCGAATGCCGAGCTACCCCGTGCCCGACCCCCGGCAGCGCAAGCTGCAAAAGAATCGCGCGGCCGCCACCGAGCAAGTAGGCGGATTCCGGGGCGAAGCGTGAGAGCACGCTTCCGGGATGCGCGTCCTGATCCTTGGTCGTGGTCGAATCCGCAGCCATCACTGTCCTACTTCGCGCTCGGTCGCATCGTGTGCTGGGACAGGATCGAGACGCGGTTGAATGCACTGATGGCGATGGAGTCCCACTGGATCGCGGATAACTGTGCATCCTTGAGCACCAGCCCCGAGGCAGCGAGCTCGCTGATCCGGGTTTCGGAATCCGGCAGCGTGGTGGTCGCCTCTTCCACGGAAAGGGCTGCGGCTTCCAGCTCGCTGAACAACGCGGTCTCCCGCCAAGTGGCCAGCACCGCGAGGCGCTGGCTGGTCTCGTCGGCTTCAAGCACCATCTTCGAGTGCATATCCAAGCAACAGGCGCACCCGTTGAGATGGGAAATGCGAACGTTGATCAGCTCGATGAGCTTGTGCTCCAGCCCGGCCGCGGTCCCGGCCTCCTTGACCTTCAGTGAGAACGTGTTCAGCATCTTCCAGCTTCCGGGGTCCGATTCGTCCAGGTAAAACGGATCCGGCAATGACATTCGAAAACCTCCCACGAAGATGAGCCCGCACCGAGGCAGCGCAATGGTTACTCGGTTGCAGCCAATTGGCCGCAGGCGCCGTCGATTTCCTTGCCGCGGGTGTCACGCAGCGTGGTGGGCACCCCGGCCGATTCCAGTCGGTCGATGAACTCGGCGGTGACGTCGGGCTCCGAGGAAGTCCAGACGGAGCCGGGGGTCGGGTTCAGCGGGATCGGGTTCACGTGCACCCAGCCGCGACCACGTGCATTGAGCTTTCGGGCCAGCATGTCCGCACGCCAGCCGTGGTCGTTCATGTCCTTGATCAGCGCGTACTCGATCGAGACGCGGCGACCGGTCTTCACGTAGTAGGCGTGGGCGGCGTCCAGTGCTTCGTCGACCTTCCAACGCGAGTTCACCGGAATCATTTCGTCGCGCAGCTCGTCATCCGGGGCGTGCAGCGAGAGTGCGAAGGTCACCGGGACGCCTTCCTCCGTCAGCTTCTTGATGCCCGGAACCAGTCCGACGGTGGAGATGGTGATGCCACGGGCGCTCATGCCTAAGCCCTCGGGCGCCTCGTCGACCATTCGGTGCACGGCATTCATGACGCGCTTGTAGTTCGCCAGCGGCTCACCCATGCCCATGAAGACGATATTGCTAACGCGTTCGGCGTCGTGGCCGCCGTCGCGGCGCTTGCCACCAAGGCCGCCCTCGGCGATCACGCGGTTCGCCTGGACGATCTGGTCAAGGATTTCCGCCGCAGACATATTGCGGGTCAGACCGGCCTGGCCGGTGGCGCAGAACGGGCAGTTCATGCCGCAACCGCACTGGCTGGAAACGCACAGGGTCACCCTGCCCGGGTAACGCATGAGCACGGATTCAACGAGCGAGCCGTCGAAAAGTCGCCACAGGAACTTCACGGTGTCGCCGTTGTCCGTGGTCAGTCTCTTGACCTCGGTGAGCAGCTTGGGGAACATGACCTCGGCGATCTCGGCGCGACGATCCTTGGGAAGGTCGCTCATCGCTTCGGGATCGGTGGTGTAGTGCTGGAAGTAGTGGACCGAGAGCTGCTTGGCACGGAAACCGGGCAGGCCCATTTCCTTGAGCTTCGCGGCGCGCTCATCAAGGGTCAGGTCGGCGAGGTGCACCGGCGGCTGCGAGACGCGCGCCTTGGCGGTGAACTGCAGCTGCGGGCGACCGTCATCGCCCATGGCCTGCTTCCACCCTTCGGCGGTGGGTCGCACTTGGGCGCGGCCTTCGGCCTTGGCCCGGGATTCGGAGATGCGCATCTGTTGGGCGCCCTGGGCTGCGGCTTGGGCCGCTGCCTGGGCAGCGCGGCGGGACGCCGCCTCGTCTGCATCAGGCGCAGTAGCGGCAGGCACGGTCACTGGGGTCATTTCGGGGGAAGTCATCACCTCCATTCTTCCATGCATGTCCAGTCCATGGGCGGTGAGATTGGGCACCACCGGTGGTCGACGGTTCAGGACGGTGAATCGACGGCGACCATCAGTTGCCTGACGGCCACTTTCAGCCATCTCACCAAACGCAGTACGATGCGAGAAAGTTCTCGGATATACAGCCACAGCGTCCGACAGGGCCACGAACAGTCACTGTCAGACGTCTGACAGCCAGATGCAACGTACCCACCTGGGCCTGAAGTCCTACCAAGCAGAGCGCGGACCACAACCCTTACCAACATGGATTCCCACACACTGGCGATTTTCCTTCTACCGACTGGCCCGCATGACCAAAACGTCCAACGTTGGTCGGTTCCACACAGCCAGGCCGCAAAGCTCTCGAAAGACCCACCACACGCGGCTCACTAGTGCTTTGCCCAGCTTGGGAGCGTAGCGTGAGGATCATGGACGCCACGCTACTTCACACAGACGTATTGGTCATCGGTGCCGGGCCCACGGGCCTCATGGCAGGGGCGTGGCTACAGAAGTTCGGGATCGATTCAAAGGTCGTGGACCTGAAAACCGGACCGACCAAGGAATCCCGTGCTCTGGCTTTGCAGGCTCGCAGCATGGAGATCTACCGGCAACTGGGTCTCGACGACGAGGTCAAGGCACGCGCCGTGCCCACCGGAGAACTGCGCCCCGGTATCGGGCCCCGCAACTTCAAAAGCATCAAGCTCAACCGGCTTGGCTACGCCCAGACGCACTTTGCCGGACTGACGATGCTCGAGCAAAGCGCCAACGAGGAATTGCTCGCCGAACACCTTAAGGCGAGCGGCAACGAGGTCATGTGGGAGCACGGATACGATTCCTTCGAGGACACCGGGGACCGATTGCTCATCAAGTGCACCTCACCGCAAGGTCCCGTGCATATTTCGGCGCGCTACGTCATTGCCGCGGACGGCGCTTCCTCCCCGATCCGGGAGTCCTTCGGCATCGCCTTTGACGGAACCACCGACGACGAGGTCTTCTACGTACTTGACGCCCAAGGGGTCTCGGGCATGGGCTCGGGTATCAACCTGCGCTTTTCCGATGAGAACTTCATGCTCGGATTTCCCATGGGCAACGATGAATCCGGTGGTGAACGCCGCCGGCTGCTGGGCATCCTGCATGAACCCAAGGGGACCGAGAAATCGGCACCGGCGGTGGACGAGGGTCGGGCCAGGGCCAGTCTCCGCAACGAATTCGGGGTCAGGTACAGCTCGACATCTTGGTTTGCCACCTACCGGGTGCACCACCGGGTCGCCGAGCATTTCAGCCAGGACAAGGTCTTCTTTGCCGGGGACGCCGCACACATCCATTCCCCCGTTGGCGCGCAGGGCATGAACACCGGGCTGCAGGACGCGCACAACCTGGTGTGCAAGATGGCCGATGTCTTTTCCGGGCGCATGCCCGAGACATACCTGCAACGCTACGAGCTCGAGCGCAGGCCGGTGGCATTGCGTTTGGTCTCCACCACAGACAAGCTTTTCAGCGCGGCAACCTCCAACTCGCTCTTGGCGCGCACGGTGCGCACCCGTGCGTTGCCAATCTTCTGGCCGCCGGCCCTCCGGCTGGTCGGCAGGATCCCCGCCGGACGCCGCTTCTTCGGGTATCTCTCACAGATCCGGATCCACTACTGGATGGATGACCGCTCCCGGGACCGTGCAACCTTGGCCACCGGGTTCGCACGGACGCGGCGCCGCGGCAAGGTGTTGGGCCGCCGCCTACCGTGGGTACCGATCCGCACCGGTGAGTACCCTGATAACTTCGAGGTGCTCAATGACGCCAAGTGGCAGGTGCACACCTACGGCCCTGCGGGCACCGAGCGCGGGGAAGCCCTGGCCAATGAATACGGGGTATCGCTTCACAAGTTTGCCGCGGCCCCCAAACGCCGGTTGCCCAACGGGTCGGTGGTGCTGGTGCGTCCGGACATGTTTGTGGCCCACTTCGAGCAGGCTGCAAGCTAGCAGCTGCTTTCCTACAATTGGTGGCGCCGTGATTACCGGTCCGTATTCAGCGGAGCGGCAGTGACAGCTCAAGCCCCATCTGATGGCGGGCGCCTAGGCGTATTCGGGCAGGCTCCCCGGCGGTACTTCCACCTGCCGGGAATCCTTCTGTCTGACCATCCCCGGTAACGGTGGAGCGGTCGACGTGTAACCATGCTGACTGGGAGTGGTGATGCCGATGCTATGCCGGACCCCTGGAACGGGGTGTTCCTCCCAATCGGGGGCTTCCTTGGTCGCATTGCACGAAGCACATCGCCCCGAAGCATTCACTGCCGTGGTCTTACCGCCCTTGCGGACCTGGACAACGTGATCCAGATGCTCGATACGCCCGTTGCAATACGGTGTTCGGCAATACTGGTCCCGGATGGTGATGAAGCGTTTCAGGTTCCCCGCAAACTTACGTCCCTTGGATTCCATGGCGACCAGCTCCCCGCTCAACGGATCCGTGTAGAGGCGCCGCACCCAGGTATCAAGCGGATCCTCGGGGTTCCCGACAAAGATCTCCCGGGCCTTGGTAGCACTGAGGTGCCCGTAGCCGGGAACCAACACCGGCTCACCGCCACCGGCGGTGAAGGTCTTCTGCGCCATCACCAGACACAGGGCCACCGGGATGCTGCCGCCGGCCTTGATGCCGGTGATCGAT